>NZ_JAGWUA010000161.1 GCF_028868675.1 Bradyrhizobium sp. | reverse complement strand
GGCGAAGCATATGATCCCGATCATATGGCGAGGATTACAGAAGAAGCCGCAGGAATCGCGCGTCACGTGCCGGACTGGAAATCCCTATCGCTGGAATTTCCGGTTCTGACGGCGTTGCCGGATTACGCGCGGCGGTCGACGCGGCTTCTGGAGATTCCGCGCGGGAGCATGATCTTCCGCCGTGGCGACCGTCCCCGAGAGATATTCTTCGTGCTTTCAGGAGAGGTGCAACTCGTCCGTCGCTCGAGGTCCGGCGGCGAGATCGTGCTGCAGCGGACCCGTCGCGGCTTTGTGGCCGAAGCCAGCCTCGACCAGCCGGCCTACCACTGCGATGCGGTGGCCGCGGAGACTTCGCAACTGCTGGCGATCCGGCAAACGGCTTTCGCGAGTGCGCTCGCTGCCGCCGAGTTTCGCGACGCTTGGGTTGCTCACCTCGCATGCGAGCTTCGAAAGGCGCGCGCGCACGCGGAACGGCTGAGCCTGAAGACCGCGCGCGAGCGAATCGTCCATTTCATCGAGACCGAAGGCAAGGCGGGTGCGGTCGAGCTGAAACATTCGAGAAAGGATTGGGCGGCCGAACTTGGGCTGACCCACGAGGCGCTCTATCGCACCCTGGCACGCATGGAGAAGGATGGCGAGCTGACTGTCGCGCGCTCAAGGCTGATCTTGCGGTAGTGGGTTCTTGATTGCCCGTGGGGCACATCATGCAGCGAGGATACGAACGCACGTCCGCTGTTCGAAACCACGCTGCCGCGCCTGCTCACTCGCCCTGGATCCACTCCGCCATGCCGTGCCAGAGCAGGTCGCGGTGCTCGAGGCGGAAGAAGCCGAAATGGCCGATCTTCTTCACGCCAGCATCTGGTGGTCTCACCGTCAGCATCTCCGGCTTGATCGCTGTGAAGCCGGCGCAGAGCATCTCGACCGCCGGCAGCGTTGCCCAGGGATCGTCGGTGAACTGCAGCGCGCGGAGTGCGCCCTTGAATTTTGCGAAATTCTGCAGCGCCGGCAGCTTGGAGTCGAACAGATAGCGCGGGCTGCTGACCCATTCGGCCCATTGCGTGAACACGCCCTTGGGCAGGTCCTCGCCGATCCCGGCCCAGCCGGGTGCGTAGCCGAGCATGTGGGTGAGGGGGACGCCGATGAAGTTCATGAAGGCGTAGACGCGGTAGCTCTCCGGCGGCGTCATCAGCTTCCAGGTCGCCGCCTGCCCCGCGACGAACAGGGCGCGGGAGATCTCCGCGTTGTTGTCGATCAGCCCTAGCGCCTGCGCACCGAAGGAATGGCCGACATAGGCGAGCGGCAGGGTATTGTAGCGCTCGCGCATCCAGCGCACCGCGGCGGTGACGTCGAGCGCCGCCCAGTCTGCCATCGAGGCCTTGAAGCCGACCAGCGATTTCGCCTGATTGTAGCCGACCAAAGCCTGCTGGCGGGAGTCGCCGATGCCGCGATAGTCGTAGGTCAGGACGGCGCAGCCGCGATGGGCGAGGTAGGAGGCGAAGGCCCGATAGACCTTGCGGGGAACGGCGGTGGCCGAGCTGATCAGCACGGCATGGCGCTTGGTCCCGCGCGGCAGGAACAGGCTCCCGGCAAGCGAATACCCGTCGGCGGCGGGAAAGGTGATGTCGTCTACGAAAACGTCGTCGCGTGCCGCATCCATGACCGCCAACTTACCGGACAATTGGGCGTTTCCTCCAGCAAATGTGAATCTTGCTTTTCCCGCAAGGGCTTGCGTCGACGGCCGGATTTACAACTGGCAGTCTGCCCACAGCCTGTGTATAACGCGGCCCTCCGCAGCGTGCTGACTAAGTTGCGGTTTTTGCTCAAGGAGTTGATACGATGTCCGAGCGCTGGACGCCCGAAAGCTGGCGCAGCAAGACGGTCCTGCAGGTCCCCGATTATCCCAATGCCAAGGCGCTGGCCGACGTCGAGGCGCAGCTTGCGACCTTTCCTCCACTGGTATTCGCCGGCGAGGCGCGCAACCTGAAGAAGGCGCTGGCGCGCGTTGCGGCCGGCGAGGCCTTCCTGCTCCAGGGCGGCGACTGCGCCGAGAGCTTTGCCGAGCACGGCGCCAACAACATCCGCGACTTCTTCCGTGTGCTGCTGCAGATGGCGGTGGTCCTCACCTATGCCGGCGCGGTGCCGGTGGTGAAGGTCGGCCGCATCGCCGGCCAGTTCGCCAAGCCGCGCTCCTCGCCGACCGAGAAGATCGACGGCGTCGAGCTGCCGAGCTATCGCGGCGACATCATCAACGACATCGCCTTTGCCAAGGACGCGCGCACGCCCGATCCGCAGCGCCAGCTGATGGCCTACCGGCAGTCGGCGGCCACGCTGAACCTGTTGCGCGCCTTCGCGACCGGCGGCTTCGCCAATCTCGGCAGCGTGCATCAGTGGATGCTCGGCTTCCTCAAGGACTCGCCGCAGTCCCGCCGCTACAAGGAGCTGGCCGACCGCATCTCGGACGCGCTCAACTTCATGCGCGCCTGCGGCCTCGATCTCGAGAGCCATCCCGAGCTGCGGGCCACCGACTTCTACACCAGCCACGAGGCACTCCTGCTCGGCTACGAGCAGGCGCTGACCCGCGTCGATTCCACGACCGGCGACTGGTACGCGACAAGCGGCCACATGCTGTGGATCGGCGACCGCACCCGCCAGCTCGAGAACGGTCATGTCGAGTATTTCCGCGGCATCAAGAATCCGATCGGCCTGAAATGCGGCCCGTCGCTGAAGGCCGACGAGCTCTTGAAGCTGATCGACGTGCTCAACCCCGACAACGAGCCCGGCCGGCTCACCCTGATCGGCCGCTTCGGCGCGGACAAGATCGGCGAGCACCTGCCGGCGATGATCCGCGCGGTGAAGCGCGAGGGCAGGGCGGTGGTCTGGTCGTGCGATCCCATGCACGGCAACACCATCACCTCGACGACCGGCTACAAGACCCGGCCGTTCGACCGCATCCTGTCGGAAGTGAAATCCTTCTTCGCGATCCATGCGGCCGAGGGGACGCATGCCGGCGGCGTGCATCTGGAGATGACCGGCAAGGACGTCACCGAATGTCTCGGCGGCGCGCGCGCGATCACCGACGAGGACCTCAACGACCGCTATCACACGGTCTGCGATCCCCGTCTCAACGCCGAGCAGTCGATCGACATGGCGTTCCTGATCGCCGAGCTCTTGAAGCAGGAACGCGCCGGCAAGGTCAGGCCGATGCCGGCCGTAGCGGGCCTGTGACACTTGCTGCGGCTCTGGAAGGCCACGATCAATTCGCGGAACGGTCTGGCCTTTGCGATCCGCTCGGAGCAGGCCGTCCGCGAGGAGATTCTTGCGCTGTTGTTGTCGGTGCCGCTGGCCTGGCTCGTCGGCGCGACCATCATGCGCACGGTGGAACTGATCTGCGCGGTCGCGTTCGTGCTGGTGGTCGAGCTCCTCAACACCGCCATCGAAAAGCTCGCCGACCGGCTGACCTTGGACCGCGACAAGCAGATCGGCCTGGTCAAGGACATGGGCTCGGCCGCGGTCGGCGTCGCGCTGCTGATGGCGGGCGGCTTCTGGATTTTCGCCATCGTCGAACGGATGGGTTACATCTAGCGGCATGACCGAGCGCGCCAGCCAGTTCGCGGTGACCCTCGCCCAGCTCAATCCGGCCGTGGGTGACGTCGGCGGCAATGCGGACAAGGCCCGCGCGGCGCGCGCGCAGGCCAAAGCCGACGGCGCCGACGTCGTGCTGTTCCCGGAACTGTTCATCGCCGGCTATCCGCCCGAGGACCTCGTGCTGAAGCCCGCTTTCCAGGTTGCCTGCCGCGCCGCCGTCGAGCAGCTCGCACGCGAGACCGCCGATGGCGGCCCGGCGATGCTGATCGGCACGCCCTGGGTCGAGGACGGCAAGCTCTACAATGCCTGCGCGCTGCTCGACGGCGGCCGCATCGCCGCCTTGCGCTTCAAGGTCAACCTGCCGAACTACGGCGTGTTCGACGAGAAGCGGCTGTTTTCGCGCGGCCCAGCCGCCGGCCCCGTCACCATCCGCGGCGTGCGGGTCGGCGTGCCCGTCTGCGAGGACATCTGGCTGGAAGAGTCCGAGGACTACGAGAACGTGGTCGAGACGCTGGCCGAGACCGGTGCCGAGATCGTCCTGGTGCCCAACGCCTCGCCCTACGCGCGTGCCAAGAACGACGTGCGGCTGTCGGTGGCGGTGGCGCGGGTGACCGAATGCGGCCTGCCGCTGGTCTATCTGAACCAGGTCTGCGGCCAGGACGAGCTGGTGTTCGACGGCGCGTCGTTCGCGCTCAACGGCGACCTCTCGCTCGCCGCGCAATTGCCGGCGTTCGTCGAAAGCACCACGACGCTGCGTTTCACCAGGAACGGCGACGACTGGCGCTGCACCGGTCCCATCGCCGAATTGCCGGAAGGCGACAAGGCCGACTACGCCGCCTGCGTGCTCGGCCTACGTGACTATGTCGGCAAGAACGATTTTCCCGGCGTGCTGCTCGGCATCTCCGGCGGCATCGACTCGGCGCTATGCGCGGCGATCGCGGTCGACGCGCTCGGACATGACCAGGTGCACGGCGTGATGCTTCCGTATCGCTTCACGGCGCAGACCTCGATCGCCGATGCCGGCGAGCTCGCGGGCCGCCTCGGCATCCGCTACGAGGTCTTGCCGATCGCCGACGCGGTGAATGGTTTTGAGACCATCCTCTCCGACAGCTTCAGTCATCTGCCACGCGACATCACCGAGGAGAACCTGCAGGCGCGCACCCGCGGCACGCTTCTGATGGCGATCTCCAACAAGACCGGGCTGATGGTGGTGACGACGGGCAACAAGTCGGAGATGTCGGTCGGCTACGCCACGCTCTATGGCGACATGAACGGCGGCTTCAACCCGATCAAGGACATCTACAAGACGCAGGTGTTCCGGCTCGCCACCCTGCGCAACACGTGGAAGCCGGACGGTGCGCTCGGGCCGTCGGGCGAGGTCATCCCGCCGGACATCATCGCGCGTCCGCCGACCGCCGAATTGCGCGAGAACCAGCTAGATCAGGATTCGCTGCCGCCCTATGACGTGCTCGACGCCGTGCTGGAGCGGCTGGTCGAGCGCGAGGAACCGCTCGAGCAGACCATCGCCGCCGGCTTCGATCGCGCGCTGGTGACGCGGATCGACCATCTCCTCAAACTCGCCGAATACAAGCGCCGGCAGGCCGCGCCCGGCGTCAAGGTGACGCGCAGGAACTTCGGCCGCGACCGCCGCTATCCCATCACCAACGGCTTTCGCGACAATGGCGAGCCGCTGCCGCGGCCCGACGACACGCTGGCGCCCCGCGCCGGCCGCGCCGCGTTCGATGCGTTCGAAGGCTAGGCTAGCGCTGCGGGATGAAGGTCGGTCCGACCGAACGGATCGGCTTGTTGTCCGAGGTAGTCGCACCGGTGTCGGTCGGCGGCGGGGCGGCTTGCGTGCTCGCGGCCGTCGGCGGCGGGGTCGCGCCCTTCCTGGCGCTGGCGGGCGCGGGCTTGGCGAGCTTCTGCTGCTGCATCTTCTTCGCGCTCTCCTCGGTGACGATGATGTCACCCTGTTGCGCGACCGCCGCCTTGTCGTCAGCCGATTTCAGCGCGTCCGCCCAGCTCTGGCCCGCGGCCTTGCAGGAGCAGGACGGATTGAACTCGCTGCGGAACTTGAAGGCAGTCGGTAGCGCGGTGTAGGGCTGGCCGCTGATGGAGACCGCCGCATTCATGTCCTCGCCGGGATTGCGATAGGCGTAGAGGGCCGCTTCCGCGGCCGGGCACAACGCCTTGCAGGTCCTCTCGTCGTCGGGGAAACGGGCCGGCACCGTCGCAAACGAGATTGGGAAATAGGCGCCGTCGCAGGTACGAACGCACACGGTACGAAATGTGCCGGACTGCGGGCCGAGATCGCCGGGAGGCGCGCCGGGATTGGCGTTGCCGCCGAACAAATTGGTCAGGAAATTGCCGCCGCCCTGCTGCGCCTGCGCGGCGTATTGCGGACCGCAATTGTTTTGCGCCAGCGCGACGAGCACCGAGCGGCGCTGGTTGTCGCGCTCCGGGCTGAAGCCGCCGGGGCCGCCGGAGCGCAGCCGTTCCAGGCTGTTGGTGATCTGGTCCAGATTGGCGCGCATCTGCTGGATCTGGGTATTGACCGGACCGCACTGCTCGGACCGGTTGTTGAACAGCGCGAAGAAGCCGGAGGATTCGCACCCCATGCGCTTGGCCTGCGCGGTGACGCGGTCGAGCTCGGCCTGCTGCTTGGCGGCGGCGTCCTGGTAGCGGCGGATCTGGTCGTCCCTGGCGGGGTCCGTGCTGCCGCCGCGATCCAGCGCGGCGAGCTGCGCCTCGAGCCGCGGGCACATCGGGTTCGCCGCCGCGCCCGGCGGTCCTGCCTGTGCGAAGGCGTCTGCGCCGAACGCGAGCGCGCACAGCAGTGCAGTGCCGGCGAAGATGGGACGGGAACGAGACAGGGACAAGAATTCAGGCATATCCGCCATTCTAGCGAGGTCACGGCCGTATCGCCGATGCGCGCCCTCCAATACCCGCTTCTCGGGGCAGCGTCACGTCGTTTCGGAGGCGTCGATGAGGCCTAAACTATGCCAGTTCCGAACGAATTCAGCGCTGGCAGGTGATTGCGACATATTCGTCGCAACGGCCATGGCTGCAATTTGCGCCGGATTTGGGGACGGAGCCGGTAATCTCGTCGGGATCGACCCGGCGATAGGCCGAGGCCTGCGCAAAATCCCGTGACTGGCAATAGGAGCGGGCCGCATGCGCCCCGCATTTCTCGCCCCTGGCGAGGCACTGGTCGACGCCGTAGCCGTCCGCCTGGTTGGCGACGATGAAGATGCGGGTCTCGGCCGACGCGGCGGATGCGACGATGATGAAGGCACAGGAAAGGAGCGCCATGAGGGAACGCATGTTGCACCGTGGGATGAGGAAACCGCCCTCGGACGAATAAACTCAAAAGGTTAAGGATGATTAACCATGGCGGGCGGGAGTTGCGCATTGGGCGGGGAAAGCGGCTTTTTCGCGGCTCTCTTGACGCGGAGGCCCCTGGTGCCCCATGGTGGCCCGCATGAACGGTCTCCTCGCCATTTGCGGCATTTGCCGCGAGATTACGCGCTAGCGAATCGCTGGCTGGAGCCGTCTTTTCTCAGACATTGAGAGCACTGGACGCCCGGCCGACAGCCGATGGGTTTCCAATGGAATTGCGCCTTTACGATACGCTGACCAGGGAGAAGCGGCCGTTCCAGCCGATCGATCCGAACAACGTCCGCATGTACGTCTGCGGACCGACGGTCTATGACTTCGCCCATATCGGCAACGCGCGGCCGGTGATCGTGTTCGACGTGCTGTTCCGGCTGTTGCGCCATCTCTACGGCGAAAGCCACGTCAAATATGTCCGCAACATCACCGACGTCGACGACAAGATCAACGACCGCGCCGCGCGCGACTATCCGGGCCTGCCGCTGAACGAGGCGATCCGCAAGGTCACGGAAGAGACCGGGCGGCAGTTCCATGCCGACGTCGACGCGCTCGGCGCGTTGCGTCCGAGCGTCGAGCCGCGCGCCACCGAGCATGTCGCCGAGATGCGCGCGATCATCGAAAAGCTGATCGCCGGCGGTTTTGCCTACGTCGCCGAGGATCACGTGCTGTTCTCGCCGCAGGCGATGAACGCGGCGAACTCCGTGCTGCCGCACTATGGCGCGCTCGCCAACCGTCCGCTCGACGAGATGATCGCCGGCGCCCGCGTCGATGTGGCGCCCTACAAGCGCGACGTCACCGACTTCGTGCTGTGGAAGCCGTCGAAGCGAGGGGAGCCGTCCTGGCCCTCGCCGGCGGGCATCGTGGCGCAGGGGCGTCCCGGCTGGCACATCGAGTGCTCGGCCATGGCCTGGAAGCACCTCGGCGAGCATTTCGACATCCACGGCGGCGGCATCGATCTCGTGTTCCCGCATCACGAGAACGAGGTCGCGCAGAGCTGCTGCGCGTTCCACCAGTCGCGCATGGCCAATGTCTGGATGCACAACGGTTTCTTGCAGGTCGAAGGCGACAAGATGTCGAAGAGCCTCGGCAACTTCGTCACGATTCGCGACCTGCTCGCGGATTGGCCGGGCGAAGTGCTGCGGCTGAACATGCTGAAGACGCACTATCGCTCGCCGATCGACTGGACGTTGAAGGCTCTGGAAGAGAGCGCCAGGACGCTGGATGACTGGTATCGCGTTGCGGCTGACGTCACGCCCGGCAAGCCGGCGGCCTCCGTGATCGAAGCGTTGCTCGACGATTTGAACACGCCGCAGATGATCGCGGCGCTGCACGGCCTGCGCAACGATGCGGACGATGACGGTGTCTTCGCCGCCTCGCTTCGACTGCTTGGTTTTCTGTCGGAAAGCGCGGCCGCGTGGGACAACCGGAAGCGGCAGGCGAGCGGTGTCGATGCCGGCGAGATCGATCGCCTGATCACGGAGCGCTCGGCCGCGCGCGCGCGCAAGGACTTCAAGGAATCCGATCGCATCCGTGACCAGCTCGCTGCCATGGGCGTCGCCATCAAGGATTCCAAGGACGGCACCACCTGGGAGATCGCGCGATGAAAAAGCCGGACACGCCGTTCCCCAGGCATTGGCTCTACTATATCGCGCTGAAAATCCTGCTCATCGCCGGCGCGGTTGCGCTAGCGCTGAAGCTCTATGGCTTGTGGTGAGGACCATGGGACAGACCTTGCCAAAACCCGCGCTGCGGCCGTTCCTGCCCTCCGACGTGCCGGTGTGTGCGGCGATCTTCGCGGCAAGCATCGAGGAGTTGACCGGCGACGACTACAGCGAGGCGCAGCAGGAGGCCTGGATCGAGACGGCCGACGACGAAGAGGCGTTCGGCAAAAAGCTTGCCGGCGCGTTGACACTGATCGCAACGCTCAGGAATTCGCCGGTCGGGTTTGCCTCGCTGCGCGGCCAGGACCACATCGACATGCTCTATGTGCACCCGAGCGTGGCCGGCCAGGGCATCGCCTCGATGCTGGTGGATGCGCTGGAGAAGCTCGCCGGCGGCCGCGGCGCCAAGAGCCTGACGGTCGACGCCAGCGACACTGCGCAGCACTTTTTTTCCAAGCGCGGCTACGTGGCCCAGCAACGCAACAGCGTCACCGTCAACGACGAATGGCTCGCCAACACCACGATGAAGAAGACGCTCGGCAACGCGCCCGCGTCGGGAGCGCCGCAATGAGCAAGGAGCGCCTCTATCTGTTCGACACCACGCTGCGCGATGGGGCGCAGACCAATGGCGTCGACTTTACGTTGGCCGACAAGCAGGTGATCGCCGCGATGCTGGACGAACTCGGCATCGACTATGTCGAGGGCGGCTATCCCGGCGCCAACCCGCTCGACAACGAGTTTTTTGCGGCCAAGCCAAAGCTGTCGCAGGCCCGCTTCACCGCCTTCGGCATGACGCGCCGCGCGGGCCGCTCGGTGTCCAACGACCCCGGCGTTGCCGCGCTGCTGGAAGCCAAGGCGGACGCCATCTGCTTCGTGGCAAAATCCTCCGCCTATCAGGTGCGCGTCGCGCTGGAGACGACGAAGGAGGAAAACCTCGCGTCCATCCGCGACAGCGTGGCGGCGGCGAAGGCCTCAGGCCGCGAGGTGATGCTCGATTGCGAGCATTTTTTCGACGGCTACAAGGAAGATGCGAGCTTTGCGCTGGCCTGCGCGAAGGCGGCCTATGAGGCCGGTGCGCGCTGGGTCGTGCTGTGCGACACCAATGGCGGCACCATGCCGCACGAGGTCGAGACCATCGTCGGCGAGGTGGTCAGGCACATTCCCGGCGATCACGTCGGCATCCACGCCCATAACGACACCGAGCAGGCGGTGGCGAACTCGCTCGCCGCCGTGCGCGCCGGCGCGCGGCAGATCCAGGGTACGCTCAACGGGCTGGGCGAGCGTTGCGGCAACGCCAATCTGTGCTCGCTGATCCCGACGCTGCGGCTGAAGAGCGAATTTTCCGACGCCTTCGAGATCGGCGTCACGGCCGAGAAGCTCGCGAGCCTCGTCAAGGTCTCGCGCACGCTCGATGACATGCTCAACCGTGCGCCGAACCGGCATGCCCCCTACGTCGGCGAAAGCGCCTTCGTCACCAAGACCGGCATCCATGCGTCCGCCGTGCTGAAGGACCCGCAGACCTACGAGCACGTGACGCCCGAGCTGGTCGGCAATCACCGCAAGGTGCTGGTGTCCGACCAGGCCGGGCGCTCCAACGTGATCGCCGAGCTCGACCGCGCCGGCATCCCCTACGACAAGAGCGATCCCAAGCTGACGCGCCTGGTCGAGGAGTTGAAGGAGCGCGAGGCGGCGGGCTTTGCCTACGAATCCGCCAACGCGTCGTTCGACCTGCTGGCGCGCCGCACGCTCGGAAAAGTGCCGGAGTATTTCAAGGTCGAGCAGTTCGACGTCAACGTCGAGCAGCGCTACAACGCCGTCGGCCAGCGCGTCACCGTCGCGCTCGCGGTGGTGAAGGTCGACGTCGCCGGCGAGCACCTGATCTCGGCGGCCGAAGGCAACGGCCCCGTCAACGCGCTCGACGTCGCGCTGCGCAAGGATCTCGGCAAGTACCAGAAATACATCGAGGGCCTGAAGCTGATCGACTATCGCGTGCGGATCCTCAATGGCGGCACGGGCGCCGTGACGCGCGTGCTGATCGAGAGCGAGGACGAGAATGGCGAGAGCTGGACCACGATCGGCGTCTCGCCGAACATCATCGACGCCTCGTTCCAGGCACTGATGGATTCGGTGATCTACAAACTCGTGAAGTCGGGCGCGCCGGCGTAACGGCAAAATACCGTCATTTGCGACGGGCGAAGCGACGAAGCAATCCGGAATCTCACTGCGGCCGCAGTCTGGATTAGGAGGGGCGCAATCATGATCGACCACGTCTCCGTCGGCGTCAGCGATCTCGATCGCGCCGCGACGTTCTATGAAGCCGCTCTTGCGCCGCTCGGGCTCAAGCGCCTGGTGACGCGGCCTGCGACCGTCGGCTTCGGCAAGGCCTATCCGGAATTCTGGATCAATCTTCGCTGCTGCATGCTGCGCGTGGCAGCCGAGAGCGGCGTGCACATCTGCCTGCGCGCAAAATCCACCGCCGACGTCGATGCGTTTCACGCCGCGGCGCTCGAAGCCGGCGGCGTATCCGACGGTGCGCCGGGCTTGCGGGCGCACGATCGCGTCAGCTACTACGCGGCCTTCATAGTCGATCCCGACGGCAATTGCATCGAGGCGGTGACGTTTCCAGCGGGGTAGGCGCGCTTTGCTAAAGCATGATCCGGAAAAGTGCGAAGCGGTTTTCCGAAAAGATCATGCTCAAACAATAACCTAAAGCGCGATGACGATTCATCCCAATCT
>NZ_JAGWUA010000015.1 GCF_028868675.1 Bradyrhizobium sp. | reverse complement strand
AGCCTCGCTCGAGCAGGAGGTCGAGGATCGCGTGGTAGTATCTCGACATGATCCGCGGCGCACGCACGGCGCGGCGCCTGTTGCGGTCCATGATCTCGTTCGCCTTGTCGAAATGCGCCTTCGCCCGCTGCGCGAGCGGCAGGCAGACTTTTGGCAGCGCGCGCTCGGCGGTCACGCGCATCGGATCGCTGCCGGTGATTCCGGCATGCAGCAGGGCCTCGCGCGGCAGATAGAGCCGCCCGAGCGTCGCGTCCTCGTCGATGTCGCGCAGGATGTTGGTGAGCTGCAGCGCCCGGCCGAGATGATGCGCGAGCTGGATGCCGTCGTCTTCGGGCATGCCGAACACCCGCACCGACAGCCGCCCGACGGCGCTGGCGACGCGATCGCAGTAGAGATCGAGCGTCGCCATGTCGGGGGCGCGGATGTCCTGCGGCACGTCCATCTCCATGCCGTCGATGATGGCGAGGAAATCCTCGCGCTTGAGGCCGAAGCTCTTCACCGAGGCGACGTAGTCGGCGAGCCGGGCCGGCGGACGGCCCCGATAGAGCGCGTCGATGTCGTCGCGCCACTGCTGGAGCGCCGCAAGGCGCTCGTCGCGCGGCCCGTTGGAATCGGCGATGTCGTCGACCTGACGGCAGAAGCTGTAGATCTGGAACATCGCCTCGCGCTGGGCGCGCGGCAGGATGCGCATCGCGGCGTAGAAGGAGCTGCCGGATGCGCTGGTGCCGTATGCGGCGCTGGGCGGCGTCGCCTCAAGCGTCATGCGCCGGCCCCGGATTGGAGATCGCCTTGCGCCCGATGGCACGGCGGCCGATTTCGCCGAGCATGCCGGCGAGGCTGAAGGTGGCGAGTTCGAGCTTGTTCAGATGCACCCGCTCGCGCAGGGGATCGCGCACCTTGAGCAGGCGCACGATGCGGTCGGCATAGGCCTGGATCACCGCGATATCGAGGCCGAGGCGAAGATCCCTCACCTCGGCGCTGAGCGACTTGCTCTCCCCGAGCAGCTGCTCGTTGCGTGCGGCGAGGGCCTGCAGGCATTGCAGCATCGCGGGCGGCGACTGGTCGAGCCCGAGCTGCTCGACCGAAGCACCGCTCGCGGCAAGCGCGTCGCGCGGCAGATAGACGCGGTTGAGCGCACGAAAATCCTTGCCGCAGTCCTGCAGGTGATTGTTGATCTGCAGGCCCGCGCAGAGCGCGTCGGAGGCGGCCCAGGTCGCGGTGCTCTCGCCGTGGACGTCGAGCATGAAGCGGCCGACCGGCATCGCCGAATAGCGGCAATAATGGATGACCTCGTCCCAGGTCTCGTAGCGCAGCTTGGTCACGTCCATCCGGAACGCCACCAGCACGTCGAGCGCATGGCGCGGCGCCATGCCGCGCTCGCCGAGCGCGCGCCGCAGGTTGACGGCCTCGGCCTGGGTGTCGCCGCCTCCGAGCAGCTCGCGCTCGAGCAGGTCGAGAAAGGCGAGCTTCTCCGCGGGGCCGAGCGTGGCGTGGTCGGCGATGTCGTCGGCGGTCCGGACGAAATCGTAGAACGCCAGGATCAGCGCCCGATGACGCGGATGAATGATCCACGACGCGACGGGAAAATTCTCGTCACGGTCGGTCTTGCCGGATCGCAATTCGCTCGCAGAGGCCATCGAGGACGGGTCAACAATCGTCTGAACGGGAAAGGTCTTCCGCTTGCACGGGGTCACGCCGGGCAAGGCCGTCGCGGCCCCCATATAGGGGAAGACGGCCGCAAAACCAATCCTGTCTCTGACATCCCCTGCGGGCCGCGCGACGGACGGCGGAGCCGCCGGGCGCCGGCGCGCAAGGCTTATTGATTGTGGGTCTTCAGGACCTGGTCGCACGCCGGCGAGATCTTCGACCGGTTCTCCTTCAGGCACGCCAGAATGGTGAAATCGCCCTGGTCGATGACGGGCCGGCAGAACTTCTGCACGTCGCGGGTGCAGGCCTTCTGCTCTTCGGGGGTGCCGCTGCGCTGTTGCTGGGCAAACGCCGCCGTCGAGAGCGACGCCGACAGCACGGTGAGAGCGAGGAGAAGCTTACGCATGATGGTCCTTCATTCTGACGCCAGAATCCTCCGCTGCCCGACAGCACAGGCGGACGGCCGGAACGGAATGTTCTGATGAGGTGTGCCGCGACACGCGCAGCAACGAGAAGAGCAGAAGCGCCGGAAAATGCGGCCAAATTGGCCCCGAGCCCGGCAAATCGTACCTTTCGCACCCTCCATTTGCCAGATGTAACAGGTTGATACTACAAGATTATCCGGGAACCCCGCGTTTTGCCATTTACCTGTTGCAGTGATGCATCGCTCGCTCTTAATCATTGAACCTGGTGCGGCACGGGGGACACTAAACTTTCGATGCGGCGAGGCGTTCTTGACTGATGGGAACGTCATTCCAAAGCGGGATATTCTGACATGAAGTTCTTTGGGCGATCTGGACAGGCGATCAAGGCAGCCGGCATCGGCGCGGCACTGCTGTTCTCGGTGTCGGCGAGCCATGCTCAGTCCGGGCCCTTTGCCGGCTTCGACGGCGCGTGGTCGGGCACCGGCACGGTATCGCTGTCCGACGGCTCGACCGAGCGCATCCGCTGCAAGGCGGACTACAAGGTCGGCGGCGGCGGCCTCAGCCTGAAGCAGAACCTGCACTGCGCCAGCGACAGCTACAAGTTCGATCTCTCCAGCGACGTGACGAGCCAGGGCGACCGGATTTCCGGCAGGTGGAGCGAAGCCAGCCGCAACGTGTTCGGCGAGCTGCAGGGCACAGCGGGCGGCGGCCAGATCGACGTGTTCGTCGAGGCTGCGGGCTTCGCCGCCAACCTGACGCTGCGCACCAACGGCAGCAAGCAGACGGTGAACATCATCTCCAAGGGCGAGATCCGCGGCGTCAACATCACGATGGTGAAGAGCTGACGCGCTTTCCCCTTCCGACCAGACTGCAAAGAACCCTGGTTGTTCCGAACCAGGGTTTTTTCTCGTCCGCGATCGGAGGCGCGGCTCGCCCCGGATCGCTCAGATCGCGCGCTTGTCGCTGCCCTGAAGCCGCTCATGCAGGTTGATCAGCCACATCGCCGTCGGGCGCAGGATGAAGAGATCGGCGACGAGCGCCGCGACCATCGAGAAGGCCCCGAGCCAGCCGAACAGGCGTAGTGACGGCAGGTCGGAGAACACGGTCACGACGAGGCCGCAGGCGAGCACCACCGTGGTCAGGATCAGCGCCGGCCCGACCAGGACGGTGGCCCGTTCCACGGCGAGCGCCGAAGAGACACCGGGCTTGCCCTCCAGCCGCAGGCGGTTGAGGAAGTGGATGGTCGCGCTCAGCCCCAGGCCGAAGGAGACCGTGAGCGCCACCACGCTTGCGAATTGCAACCCCTCCCCGAGCGCCCACAGTACGGTGCCCGCCAGCACCACCGGGAAGATGCCGGGCAGAATGCAGGCGAACATCACGACCCAGGAGCGGAAAGCGAGCCCGATGAAGATCGCGACCAGCGCGAATTCCACGGTGAGGCCGCGGTTGAGCTTCTCGATCATGTTTGCCGAGTTGCGCGCGGCGATCGCCGACAGGCCGGTGACCGCGATCTCGTAGCCGGGGTGCGCCTTGCGCACGGCGTCGAGTTCGTGGTCGAGCTTCTCGACCATGGGCAGGATCTGGCTGGAGTCGAGGTCCGGCACGCGGCCCGACACCACGACCGCGTCCTGCTCCTTGTCGATGAAGCGGCGCACCAAGTGCTCGGGGAGCACGTCGACATATTCCTTCAGCGTCGCAACGTCGGTCGAGCCGGCCTTTTCGGCGAGCCAGCGCCGCAAGGTCTCCAGCGACCAGACGTTGCCGACGCCGGCCGCCTTCTCCACGATCGAATGCACCTCGGCAATGGTGTCGAGCGTGCTCTTCGAATAGAGCGATTCGCCCTTGGGGAATTCGATCAGCACGTCGATCGGATTGGCGCCGGTGAGCTTCGCATCGAGCCGGCTGGAGGCCGCGACGGCCTGGCGCTTGTCCGGCACCTGGTCGGCGAGCCGGTAGCGCGGCTGGAGATTGGCGTAGACGACGCCGAGGCTGCCGACGAACAGCACCGCGATCAGGCTGAACAGGCCGGGCCGGCCGACCATGCGCACCGCGATCCAGTAGCAGAAGTTGCGCAGCGCCTGCACGCCGGCGTCCGCGCTCTGGAACTTGACCGCGAAGACCCTCTCGTTGCGTACGAACAGCACGCCGAACACCGGCACCAGCGACAGCACCGCGACGAGCGCGATCATGGTCGCGGCCAGCCCCGCCTCGCCGAACTTGCGGATCAGGTCGGAATCGGAGAACTGCAGCGCGATGAAGGAAATGCCGGCGGTGCCGTGCGTCAGCACGCAGGCCGGCCCAACCACCAGCACGGCGTTCCTGAACGCGGTATACTTGTCCTGCCCCGCGATCAGCCGGTCGCGCGCTGCGAAGGTGAGCTGCATCGAGTCGGAGAAGCTGATCACCATGATGAGCGGCGTCATCACGTTCAGGAACATGTTGAGATTGAAATTGGCCCAGCCGAGCCCGCCGAGCGCCAGCAGGATCGCGATCATGGGCGGGAACGCCGCCGCCACCATGAAGGAGATCTTGCGGAAGAAGATGATGGCGATGATGCAGCCGGCGAGAATGCCGAGGATGTTGTAGGTGAGCCCGTCGCGTTCGACCGCGTTGCGGATCTCGAGCTGCATCACCGGCACGCCCGAAAGCTGCACGTTGAGCCCGGTGTCGCCGAGATCGTCCTTCATCAGCTTGCGGATGTCGCCGATGGTCTTGCCGAGATCGTTGCTCGCGACGACCTTGGGATCGAGCGACAGCACGATCAGCGCCAGCGTGCCGTCCTCCGACAACAACTTGCCGCGGATGATCTCGTTGCTCTTGACGGTCGCGATGAACTTGTCGTAGGCGGCGCCCGTCGGCAGCTCCTGTGGGAACAGCGCCGCCGGCAGCCGGCCCGGCGCCGGCGCCTGCCGCGCCGAGAACAGCGACACCAGGCCGCGGGTGCCGTCGACGAGCTGGATGTCGGTGACGAAGTCGCGCAGCTTCTCGAGATTGTCGCGCGCGAGCAGCGTCTTGCCCTCGACCACCACCAGCACGTCGAACTCGGTCGCCGGGAAGCGCTTGGTGACTTCCTCGTACTGGCGGAATTCCTTGGTGTTGGAGCGGAACAGCTGCGACAGCGAATCGTCGATCTTGATGCGTTCGATGCCGAAGATGGCGACGACGATCAGCGCGATCAGCACGAGGCAGGAGACGACCGGCGCCTTGACGGCGATCAGCCCGAGGCGCTCCAGCCCGAAAGCGATGGAGGAAGCCGGTCCCTGCTCGACCTTGTCGACATGAACCTCACTCTCGCTGTGCTTTTCGAGCATGCCTTGTCCAGTTCCTGAAATCGACTCGCCTGTCGAGCTTATCGCGCACCGCTGATGGGCCTGAAAACGCCCTGGAGATGGGAGGCTTGCCCTTTGAAAACACGCGGGAAAACGCCGCACGGGTTTAGCAGGTCCGCCCCTCCCCTCGCAAGCAGGCGGCAGCGCGCCGAAACAGTCAAGATGCCGCGATCCAGGCTCTTGATGCCGGAAGAGTCATTCGGGTGGGTGGGTACCGATTCGACGCGGCGCCCGCTCGCCGCTGTCGTCCTTCAACGCCACGCCGGTGACCTGCCGCGCCAGCCCCTCGCGGATCAGCCAGGCGATCTTGACCGCGGCCTCGTCATGGCTCAGCCCGGCGCCGTGGATATTGGAGACGCAGTTACGTTCGGCGTCGGTGCGTCCGGGCCTCGGCGCGAAGGTCAGGTAGGCGCCGAGGCTGTCGGGGGCCGACAGGCCGGGCCGCTCGCCGATCAGCATCAGCAGCATGCGGGCCCCGAGAATGGCGCCGACCTCGTCGCCCAGCGCGACGCGCGCGCCTGACGCGACAATGATGTGGCCAATCGCGACGGCCTCCGCGCCCGACAACAGCGGCAGCAGGCGCTTCAGCAGCGGCGCCGCGTGCCGATGCACCGCGGTCGGCGACAATCCATCGCCGATCACGATTGCAAGCTCGCAGGACCTCGCCGTCCCTACCGAAAGACAAGCCGCGGAGGCGGCATCGAGTTGCCGGCCGAGATCCGGCCGGCGCAAATAGTCCCGGCGATCGACGGCGCGGCTCCTCGCCGCGGAGACGGGAAGCCCGAACGCGGCGAGATCGTCCACGATCCGCTCCGCCTCGAACGCCGCATGGACGGCATCGCGGGCGCGGGCATGGTCCAGCGTGAAATTCAGCAACGATCCGGTCGGCAGGCTGGCGCCGCAGCGGCCCAGCGCCACGCGCGCGGGCGTCAGCGCCCGCAGGTCCAGGGTCGGGCGGGCCGGGGCTGGCGGGCCGGACATGGCACGGTTACTCGGCAGGAACGGACGCCTCGCGCAGCCGGATCGAGTAGTTCGACGCGTTCTGATGGCCGCGGGACGCCGCGCGGGTGAACGTGATCAGATGGTGTGCGATCATGGTGCAGCCGATCAGCCCCTCGAGGTCTCCCTGCCTGATCCGGCCCAGCGCGAACTTCCAGAACACACGCTTGTAGTCGCCGAGCACGCCGACCTTCCAGAAGATGTTGCGCAGCATGATCAGGGCGCGCTTGGCGTGAGCCCAGGTCTTCATCTCCTCGGGCACCGGCACCTTGACGCGGTTGCGATAGGTGTGGGTGCACTGATATTCGCAGCGCGCGAAGACCTTCGCCGGCGCGTAGGCGATCTCCATGCAGCGCTTCCACGAGGCAACGACATCCTCGTAGGGCAGCAGGAATTCGACGTTGGAATCGCGGCTCTCGTCATGGACGAGCCGCCCCTCGCGCTCCAGCCGGTCCCACAACGGCGTCTTCGGCAATGCCTGGAGCAGGTTGATCGTCAGCAGCGGGATGCGCGACTCCTCGGCGAAATCGATCAGCGCTTCCGCGGTGTTCGGGCCGTCGGTGTCGAGCCCCATGATGATGCCGGACACCACTTCAATGCCGTAGGAATTGATGGTGCGTACGCCCTCCAGGATCGGGACCATCATGTTGTGGTCCTTGTGCATCGCGTGCAGCGCGTCCGGGTCGGGCGTCTCGATGCCGCAGAAGACGGTGACGAAGAAGGCTTCGCGCATCTTCTCCAGGATTTCCGGGCGCTTGGCGATGTTGAGCGTCGCCTCGCAGGCGAGCCTCACCACATAGCCGGTCCGCTTCTGCCATTCGACCAGATGCGGCAACAGGTCCATCGCCGCCTTGCGGTTGCCGATGAAATTGTCGTCGACGAAGTAGATCGTGTCGGTCATGCCGCATTCGCGCTGGCGGTCGAGCTCGGCGATGATCTGCTGCGGCGTCTTGATGCGCGGGTTGCGGCCGTAGAGGCCGGGGATGTCGCAGAACTCGCATTGATAGGGACAGCCGCTGGAATACTGGACGCTGCCGAGGAGATATTTCTTGATCTCGACGAGCTCGTAGGCGGGAATCGGAAACTCCGTCATCGGCACACGGTCGCCGGTCGTCAGCACGACCTGCCGCGGCGGACGCGAGACGTCGCGCGACAGGGTCTCGATCAACTGGTTGGTGGCGTCGCCGAGCTCGCCGACATGGAGATAGTCGAAGGCGGGATAATAGTCCGGGCAGGCGCTGACCGAAGGACCACCGAGGGCGACCGGAAGGTCGAACTCGTGCGCGCGGCGGCAAATGTCGTTCATCTGCTGGCGCTGGATGTGCATGCCGCTGACGAACACCGCCTCGGCCCACTCGAAGTCCTCTTTCGAGGCAGGACGGATGTTCTCGTCGACGAAACGGACCGGCCAATCCTTCGGCAGGTAGGCCGCGATCAGGAGCAGGCCCTGCGGCGGCATGAACGCCTTGACGCCCGCGGTCAGCGGATAGGCGTGTTCGAAGGTGCCGAAGGAGGAGGTGTAACGCGGGAAGACACAGAGAATGTGCCGGATCGTTCCGTTGCTCTGAACTCGCATCGAACTTTCCTCACGCGACGAGCCCGCAGGGGCCGCAGGAACAGACACAGTGTAACGCTGGGCCCGAAATTCCTCAATATTGTGACACGGCCTCAATCCCCGAGAGGTGCCGATGGTTTCCGCGGTTCAGGCCCAAGCCGTGGACTTTCGCGCGCTTTTGTTCCGGATCACGCGATCAGCCGCGAGGCGAAATCCGGCAGCAGCCCGGCGTCGCGAGCCAGGCGGAAATCGCTGCAGGCAATGCCGGTCTGCGCCAGCCAATCGTCGAACTCCGGCGCCCGCCGCAGCCCGAAGACGTCGCGGACATAGAGCGCGTCGTGGAACGAGGTCGACTGGTAGTTCAGCATGACATCGTCGGCGCCCGGAACCCCCATGATGAAGGTGACGCCTGCCGCCGCCAGCAGGGTCAGCAGGTTGTCCATGTCGTCCTGGTCCGCCTCGGCGTGGTTGGTGTAGCAGATGTCGACCCCGAGCGGCAGGCCGAGCAGCTTGCCGCAAAAATGGTCCTCGAGGCCGGCGCGAATGATCTCCTTGCCGTCATAGAGATATTCCGGGCCGATGAATCCGACCACGCTGTTGACCAGCAAGGGATCGAAGACGCGGGCGACCGCATAGGCACGTGCCTCGCAAGTCTGCTGGTCGACGCCGTGATGGGCGTTGGCCGACAGCGCCGAGCCCTGCCCGGTCTCGAAATACATCACGTTCCGCCCGACGGTGCCGCGTCCGAGCGACAGACCCGCCTGCCGGGCCTCCCGAAGCAGCGCGAGATCGACGCCGAAGCTGCGGTTGGCGGCTTCCGTGCCGGCAACCGACTGGAACACCAGATCGACCGGAACCCCCTGCCCGATCAGCGACAGCGTCGTGGTCACGTGAGTGAGCACGCAGCCCTGGGTCGGCATCTTCAGCTTCGCGATGATCTCGTCCAGCAGCCGCAGCAGCTGCGCGATCGTGGCGGGATCGTCGCTCGCCGGATTGATGCCGATGCAAGCGTCGCCCGCGCCGAGCAAGATGCCGTCGAGGATCGAGGCGGTGATGCCGCGAGCGTCGTCGAAGGGATGGTTGGGCTGCAGGCGCGTGCTCATCCGCCCCTTCAGGCCGATGGTGTTGCGGAAGGCGGTGACCACCTCGCATTTGCGCGCCGCCAGGATCAGGTCCTGGTTGCGCATCAGCTTGGACACCGCGGCGGCCATCTCCGGCGTGATGCCGCGCGCGAGCCGTCGCAATGCCTCCTGCGTGGCGGCATCCGAGAGCAGCCAGTCGCGGAAGCCGCCGACGGTCATGGCGGCGACCGGCGCGAAGGCGCGCGCGTCATGGCCGTCGATGACGAGCCGCGTCACCTCGTCGGCCTCGTAGGGGATCACGGCCTCCTGCAAGAACCGCGCGAGCGGCACGTCGGCGAGCGCCATCCGCGCCGCGATCATCTGCTCGGCGCTGTCGGCTGCGATGCCGGCAAGTCGGTCGCCCGCGCGCGGCGGGCTCGCCTTGGCGAGCAAATCCCGCAAATCGGCGAATGTGTGGGTCGTGGCGTCGATCGTATGGCGGTAGGCCAAGAACTGCCCTCCGGATGGGTCGGATAGCGGCGGAGGCCGCAATCTAACCCGGCATCATGCGCCCTTGGCAGTCGTGACGCGGGCCCACCTTCGCAGACTGTCCGAACATGGACATCGATCTCCGAATCTTGTGATTGAATTTAAGTTATTGATATTACGTCATATTTTTATATGAACGCGCAGCCGCGGAGCCTTCTGGCGTTAACGGCGTGTCCATCTTCATCCTGCATGATTTTGCATTAATTCTATTCGATCGCGCCTGCGGCCTCCGCCGAGGCGACTTGGACCCCTGACAGCCATGACAACACGTCGTTCTGGGAATGCCGCTGGCCTGGCAGGCCGTTTCACCCTCGCAACGAGGCTCTATTCGATCTTCGCGCTGTTCGCGCTGCTGACCGCGGCCATCGCGATGCTGTCGGATTACAACAGCCGCAGGGGCGCCGAGTTGACGAGCGCGATCGCAACCGCCAATGCGGCGGCGCTGAACGTCGAGCGCGTCAATTCGCTGGTCTACGCGGTCGTGATGGAGTCCCGCGGCGTCTACATGTCGACCGACCCGGCGGTGGTGAAGAAATACGGCGAAGGGTTGCTCAAGTTCAACGGGCAGATCCTCGAGGTCGTGAAGCGCTGGGAGACCATCGTCAAGGCCGACGACGCCGAGCAGTTCTCGACCTTCAAGAAGCGCATCGAGCAGTTCGTCGAATTCCGCAAGGAGCTGGTCCGCCGCGCCAACGAGGTCAGCCCGGCCGCAGGCCGCGAATGGGGCGACAATGACGCCAACCGCAGCGTGCGCTCGGCCCTGAACAAGGATCTCGAGGCGCTGTCGAAGGTCTATGCCGAGCGCGCGCGTCAGATCGCGCAGCAGACCGAGACCAACCGCCAATTGTCCTTCGTCCTCACCTGCCTCGGTGGCTTGGCGCTGGCGCTGGTCGCGATCGGCATCGTCATCATCGCCCGCTCGATTGCCCGCCCGCTCTCCGTCATTACTGCCACCATCAAGCAGGTCGCCGACGGCGCCGAGAACGTCGAGGTACCCCATGCGGAGCGCGCCGACGAGATCGGTGCGCTGGCGCGCGCGATCCAGATCTTCAAGGACGCGATGGACCGCAACCGCAACCTCGCCTCCCAGGTGTCGCAGGACTCTTCCTCGCGCGAGCAACGCACTCGCCACATCGAAGTGGCGGTCGAGCAGTTCCGCGACGCGATCGGCGCGGTCATGCGCGGTCTCACCGACAATGCCGCCGTCATGCGCGAAACCGCGCAGACCATCAGCCGGGTCACCTCGGACGCCAACAACCGCGCCGGCACGGCGGCCAGCGCCACCGAACAGGCCTCCCACAACGTCTCGGCGGTGGCGAGCGCCGCCGAGGAGCTGTCGGCCTCCGTCGAGGAGATCGGCCGCCAGGTCCGGCAATCGGCCGGCGCGGTCGAGCAGACCGGGCAGCGCACCGAAAAGTCGATTTCGGAAATCGAGAGCCTGGCGGCTGCGACCCAGCGCATCGACGGCGTGCTCAACCTCATCCAGGCCATCGCCGCACAGACCAACCTGCTGGCACTCAACGCCACGATCGAGGCAGCGCGCGCCGGCGACGCCGGCCGCGGCTTCGCGGTCGTTGCCCATGAGGTCAAGGCCCTGGCCGGCCAGACCGCCAAAGCGACCGCCGAGATCGGCGAGAACATCAGCCAGATCCAGACCTCGACCCGCAACGCGGTGGATGCCGTGCGCGACATCGGCGGCGCGGTGCGCGAGATCAACGACGTCACCACCAACATCGCCACCGCCATCAGCCAGCAGGACGCCGCGACCCGCGAAATCTCCTCCAACGCCCAATCGGCGGCGCAGGGCAACGAGACGCTGGTCTCCAACATCGCCTCGCTGCGGGACGCGATCGGGGAGACCGACACGGCGGCCTCCTCCGTGCTGACGGCCGCCAGCAGCCTCACCGCGACCGCGGAGACGCTGTCGCGCGAGGTGGAGAAGTTCTTCCAGAACCTGCGCTCGGGCGCGACGGACGGCCGCGCGGCCAAGGCCGGCTAGACCGGCCTCACGCGGTAGCGATCCCGCCGCGTTTGATCAACTCCTTGCCGACCGCGGCCAGATGCACCTGGTCGGGCCCGTCGCCGATGCGGATGAAGCGGGCATAGACGTAGGCGCGCGCCAGGAACGTGTCCTGCGACACGCCGGCGGCGCCATGGAGCTGGATCGCGCGGTCGATCACGCGAGCCGCCATGCTGGGCACGACGATCTTGGCCGCTGCGATCAAATCGCGCGCCGCCTTGTTGCCCTCGCGGTCCATCTTGTCGGCCGCCTGCAGCGTCAGCAGTCGCGCCTGGGCGATCTCGCAGAAGGAGTGGGCGATGTCCTCCTTGACCGAGCCCTGCTCGGCGAGCGGCTTGCCGAAGGCAACCCGCGACACCGCCCGCTGGCACATCAGCTCCAATGCCCGCTGGGCGCAGCCGATCAGCCGCATGCAGTGATGGATGCGACCCGGCCCGAGCCGCCCCTGCGCGATCTCGAAGCCGCGGCCCTCGCCGAGCAGGATGTTCTCCGCGGGCACCCGGACGTTGTCGTAGACGATCTCGGGATGGCCGGCCGGCGCGTCGTCATAGCCGTAAGTGAGCATGTCGCGCACGATCCGCACGCCCGGCGTCGCCTTCGGCACCAGGATCATCGACTGCTGGCGATGGCGGTCGGGATGATCGGGCGCGGTCTTGCCCATCACGATCAGTATCTCGCAATCCTCATTCATGGCGCCCGAGGTGAACCATTTGCGCCCGTTGATGACGTAGCCGTCGCCGTCGCGCCTGATCTCGCACTGGATGTTGGTGGCATCGCTGGAGGCGACCGCGGGCTCGGTCATCGAGAAACCCGAACGGATGCGCCCCTCCAGCAGCGGCCGCAGCCAGCGTTCCTGCTGCGCCGGCGTACCGTACTGGGCCAGCACCTCCATGTTGCCGACGTCGGGCGCCGAGCAGTTGAAGACCTCCGGCGCCCACAGCACCCGGCCCATGATCTCCTTGACCGGCGCATAGTCGAGATTGCTCAGCCCCGGGCCATGCTCGCCGGCCAGGAACAGGTTCCAGAGGCCCTGCTCGCGCGCCAGGCGCTTGAGGTCCTGCAACACTTGCGGAGTCTTGCAGCGCGCGGCTTCCGGCCTGACCTGCTCGTAATAGAGCTCCTCGACCGGCTCGACATGCTGCCGCATGAACTGGCGGACGCGATCCTGCAACTCCAGCGAACGGTCGGAATGCCTGAAATCCATGGATCCTCCTGTGCGCCGCCATGACGGCGCGCGTCGGCGCGATACGAAGAGACGGTCAAGCACTCACACCAACCGACTCCAGTTTTCCGGTCTTGCGTCGAGCGGCTGAGCCACAGATTGGGGCACCCGGTCGGTCATTGGATGAACCGGCGCGAACCTTCATAGGATCGCCGCAGCAGCGCAAACAGGCTGCCGCCGGTGGCGGCACCGAGCAGGTAGACGACGATGGTCAGCAGCGCGAGCGGCGCACTGATGTCGAGCCTGAAGAACGTGATCGTGACGGTCTCGAAATTCTGCACGGCGAAGACGACGACCGCTGCGGCAAACAGCACGATGACGGCAAGATAGACCCAGCGCATGACGAACTCCTGCGGCCGGGCACCATTGTCCGGCACCTGCGTGATCAGCCCTGTGCCAGCCCGCTTACCGGCGGCGACGCAGGCTCAAGCCCAGCCCGACCCAGCCGCCGCCGGCCATGACCAGATCGATGCCGAGGAAGATGCCAAGGATATAGACGCTGTTGACGGGCCAGCGTGCCAGGATCAACAGGCCGAGCAGCAGCGTGATGACGCCCGACAGCGCCACCCAGACCCAGGGGCTTTCGCGCTTCATGCTGAAGGCCAGGAACAGCCGCACGACGCCGGATACGAGCAGCGAGGCGCCCAGGAACAGGGTCAGCAACACCGCCGCGAACAGCGGATTTTCGAACGTCAGGAAGCCCGCGACGACGTAGAGCACGCCGAGCAAGGCCCAGATCAGGAACTTGCCCCAGCTCTTCATCTGAAAAGCGCCGAACACCTCGGCGACGCCGGCGACGATCATCATCGCGCCGACCACGAGCACGCTCGCCACCGTCGCCAGCACGACGCTGCCGAGCGCGACGAAGCCGGCGATGAGGTAGACGACGCCAAGGGCGACGATCCATCCCCATTTCGCATGCAGCGCCGCGCTGCCCGATCCCAAACCGGAATTTTGTGACGTATCCGAAGCACTCGTCATGACGGCACTCCCAACTGATGCGGGGCACGCGTCAGGATAGCACGGACGGACGCCGTCAGAAATCCCTGCCGGGCGACGCGCAAGGCAGAAGTTGGGGCCGACGGTCGAGGCTACGCGCGTTCGCGCTCCATCGACAGTTCGGCCTCGAGACTGTCGAGGTCGCGATAGATCGAGGCGACCGCAAGCACGCGGCCGCCGCGCCGGTACTGCAGCAGGCAATCCTTGCCGGCAACGCTGCCGTCGAGCCTGATCTCGTCCCATCCCTCGGCGTGGCCGACATAGTTGATCGGCACGTCGTAGTGCTGGCTCCAGAAGAACGGCACGGCCGTATAAGGCTCGCGCCGGCCGAGCATGTTGCGCGCCACGGTCTGGCCCTGCCGTTCGGCGACCACCCAATGCTCGACACGGATGTTGGCCGCCGAATGCCGATCCGGCCAGCGTGCAATGTCGCCGGCGGCGTACACGCCGGGCGCGCTGGTCTCGAGGAAGGCGTTGACGAGGACGCCGCGATCGGTCGCCAGCCCCGCCTGCTCGGCGAGTCCCGTGCGCGGCCTGACGCCGATGCCGACCACGACGAGGTCGGCCTCGATGGCGCCGCCGCCCTTCAGCATGGCGCGCTTGCCGTCGAACCTCTCCACGGTATCCTCGAGATGAAAATTCACACCGTTCTCTTCGTGAAGCGCGCGGACGAAGTCCCCGATGTCGCGGCCGAGGACCCTCTCCATCGGCCGCGCTTCGGGCGCGACGACGTGGACCTCGAGCTTGCGCGCCCGCAGCGAAGCCGCGACTTCCAGACCGATGAAGCTTGCCCCGATCACCAGCGCGCGCTTGGCGCTACCGGCCGCGGCGATGATGGCGCGGCTGTCGGCAAGCGAGCGCAGCGTGTGGACGTGCGGCTGGTCGGCACCTGGAATCTGCAGCCGGACCGGTTCGGCGCCGGTTGCGAGCAGCAGGCGATCGAACGGCAGGACATCGGCATTGCCGAGAGTGACGCTGCGGCTGCGAGGATCGATCGCGGCAACCTTGGTGTTGAGCCTGAGATCGATGCCGGCGTCCCCGTAATACGCCTCGGGCCGCAGCGGCACCCACTCTTCCGGCGCATTGCCGGCCAGATAGTCCTTGGACAGGTTCGGCCGGTCGACCGGCGCGGCGCTGTCGTCGCTCAGCATGGTGACGGCGCCGGAAAATCCTTCGCGCCGAAGCATATCGGCCGCGGCAAAGCCGGCCGCGCCGCCACCGACGATGACGATCCTGTCCGGGTCCGTCGCGATCCGCCGCAGTGCGGGCTTCGCAGGCTCGCGCTTGCCGCGCACGATGATCCTGTCCCGCTCGCGAACCACCTCCCATACCGCCAGCGCAGTCAGCGCCGGTGCAACCAGGGCTTCGCCCGTGCGCAGCGAGAAGCAGGCGTGATGCCAGGGGCAACGGATGGTGTCGTCCACCACCAGCCCTTCAGCCAGCGGACCGTGGTAGTGGCTGCAAAAAGGCTCGATCGCCATGACCTCCGTGCCGAGCTTGACCAGCAGCACGTCGTCATCCCCGACGTGGCCGAGCAGCTTGCCGTCCTTGAAATCGGCAAGCGATACGCCTTGCGTCAGGTCCGGCCCGCTCGGCTGCTTCTTCTCATCGGTCATGGCGTCGCCTCCGTCGCGGAGAACCGCGGATCAATCGTCCGAATTGGCAAGACCCAGCAATTCCTGGCGCGTCAGGGCGTTGTCGCGAAACACGCCCAGCATGCGGCTGGTCACGAGGTCGGTGCCCGGCTTGTGCGCACCGCGCGTCGTCATGCAATGATGCGTCGCCTTGATGATGACGCCGACGCCTTCGGGCTTCAGCACCTCGTTGATCGTGTTGGCGATCTGCGCCGTCATCTTCTCCTGGATCTGCAGGCGCTTGGCATAGATGTCGACGACGCGCGCGAGCTTGCTGATGCCGACCACGCGCCCTTGCGGGATGTAGGCGACCCAGGCGCGCCCGACGATCGGCGCCATGTGGTGCTCGCAATGGCTCTCGAAGCGCACGCCGCGCAGCACGATCATCTCGTCATAGCCTTCGATCTCCTCGAAGGTCTTTTGCAGGATTTCGGCCGGGTCCTGCGCGTAGCCGGCGAAATATTCCTGGAAGGCCCGCGCCACGCGGTCCGGCGTCTCGCGCAGACCGTCGCGCGCGGGATCGTCGCCCGCCCAGCGGATCATGGTTCGCACGGCTTCCGCGACTTCCATGCGGCTCGGCCTCGCGGCGGGTTGTTCGGCGATCGCGACGCGCTCCAGCGCGCGCACCTGTCGGCTCATTGACGTCTCCCTCGAACCAGGCGACGGGATATCGCGTGGCAGAGATTGGACGGCGCCGATCGCAAAAGGTTCCCGGGGTGGCGAAAAATCAGGCCGGCAGGCTCGCCGCGGCCCCGCCGCTAGCCGAGCGCCGCCTTCCGCACGTCCAGCACGGCCTGCGCCCATTCGGCGGGGCGCTCCTGCGGCAGATTGTGGCCGGCATCGCGGAATACGCGCCGCTCGAAATGGCCCTCGAACTTGCGGGCGTGGTGGGCGGTGCCGGGATTGACGCCGTCGGAATCCCCGTCGATCGCAATGGTCGGGACGCGTATCTGCGGCTGCGCGGCGAGCCGCTGCTCGATCGCGGCACAGGCGGGATCGCCGGCGACCAGGCCGTAGCGATGCCGGTAGGAATGGATCACGACGTCGACGAAGTCCGGATTGTCGAAGGCTTCCGCGCTGCGCGCGAAGGTCGCGTCGTCGAACGCCCATTTCGGCGACCACATCGACCAGAGCTGGCGAGCGAAGCCGCGCGGGTTGCGTTCAAGGGCGCGGCGGCCGCGCTCGTTGTGGAACAGGTACTGGTACCAGAGCGCGGCCTCCTCCGGCGGCGAGGCCGGCTCCATCGCGCGGGCGATGTCCTGGATGTTGTAGGAATTGCCGGAGACGAGACCTGTGGCACGCTCGGGATGCAGCGCCGCGACGATGCAGGCGGCACGCCCGCCCCAGTCGTAGCCGCCGAGCACCGCGCGACCGATTCCGAGCGCGTCCATGAAGGCGAGCAGGTCGGCCCCGAGCGCCGCCTGTTCGCCGGAGCGCGGCGTCCTGGCGGAGCGGAAGCGCGTCGGCCCATAGCCGCGCAGCCACGGCACCAGCACGCGCGCGCCGGACTGCGCGAGCACGAGTGCCACTTCGGCATAGGCGTGGACGTCGTAGGGAAAGCCGTGGCCCATGATGCAGGGCCAGCCGTCCGCAGGGCCATATTCGCGATAGGCGACATCGAGGACGCCTGCGGTGACGATCTTCGCCTGCATGCTTGCGAAAGAACTATCTCTGCGGGCCGGACAGCGAGATATCGCGCTCGGCACGGAACACGTTGCTGTAGAGGTTGGCGATCCACTGCCGTCCGATCTCGGTCTTGTTGAGATAGCCGATCTCGGTCTGGATGTGCGGGGCGACGCTGTCCCAATAGAATTGCGGATAGCGGTTCACGATGTCGGCGGGCGAGTCATAGCCGAGCTGCCGGTTCATGCCGACCTCCTCGAACTCGTAGTAGAGCGCGTTGGATTTGCGCAGGTAGTTGGGATCGCCGAGCTGGCCGATCAGATCGGCGGCGCGCAGGATCGAGGCGTCTTCGCCGAAGTCCTGGCCTTCCCTGGCGGGAAACCGCGTCCCTTCGATCGCGCGGGCGATGCGCTCCCGGTCGAGGCCGGGAATGGGCTCCAGCCGCTGCATCACGTACAGCTTCGAACGGTCGACGTGATAGGCCATCAGGCTGGCGTCGGACGCGCCGCGCGACAGCGCAATCTTGGTGCCGGCCTCGTCGATCACAAAGCCGTCCTCGTCGTCCTCCTCGAACAGGCCGCGGACATAGCCGATGTCGTGGGCGAGGCAAGCGATCAGGATATGGGTATAGTCCTCCGCCGAGAGGTGGGCGTGCAGCCCGCGGCCGCGCAGGATGGCCTGTCCGGCCAGCGTCACCAGCATCGTGTGTTCGATGTTGTGATAGAGCGCGTCGCTGTTGCCGATGCATTCCAGTGCCATGCGGGCGCCGATTTCGACCATCTTGGCATGATGCTCGTCGAACCGGCGACGCATGAACGAGCCGAGAAACTCCTCCAGGGCGTCTGCCGCCAGTCCCGGTAACGTCATCATGGATGCAGCCCCGTTGTCGGTCGTATCCCGCGCAACTTCTGACGTCTCGCCGTTCTCGCCGTGGACCATCAACCAGCATAGCCCATCTGGGGTCGGCTGACCAAACCCGCAAAGCCCTCCAAACGCGGATACGCGGTACCATGCTGCAGCCTCCCGTCACGTCTTCGATCATCTGCGCGGCATTTCAGGTGCTTGACGCGATGCAGACCCCTGGGGCGTCAAGCGCAAACGGGCGATCGGCTCCGCCCAACTGACTGCATCACGTGCCGCAAGCCCCATCGCGGGGCGGCGGCCGGATCGCCTTCCGCTCCCGTCTGTGCAGTGCGGCAAGCCGCCAACCAGTCGGGGTACCCCTGCCCCACCCGTGAGGCCCCCCTCGCCGCAACGGCGCGGGTCGCTGACAGTGGAGGATGCGGCTTGGGGAACTTGATCTTGGGCGGGTTCCCAAATAGCAACGGACGGACGGATAGGTCGCGAAGTGAGGAATTCACGATGTGGCTGTTTTTCGTGCTTGTCTGGATAGGCCTTCTGATCGTGATCGCGGCCTTCGCACAGCAGGCCTTCGGTTACGATGTCGCCCACGTCTCCGCCCTGTTCTCCGCGCTGCCCCCGGCGCAGCGATATGCCACCAGCGCCATCCTGAGCATGACGGCGGTGCTGATCGGCGCCTCCGTCTTTCAGGCCTACCGGCTCTCCCGCCAGGACAGGAGCCTGAGGAGCCTGCGCGACCGTCTGAAGAACACCCGCGAGGACGTGGTGGTCGCCCATGCCCTGCAGAACCACCTCGACGCGACCGTGCAGCATCTGATCGAGAGCGACCCGCGGGAAGCCGTCTCCTCGCTCCACGCCAAGCTGGGCGATGTCGAGAAGCGGGCCGTTCTGCAGCAAAGCCGCAACCAGTCCACCGACATGCACGACCAGCTCGCCGAAATCCGGCGCCGGCAACAGGATCTTCGCGAGATGGTCGGCAAGGTTGCCGCCGAGCGGCGTGCGATCGAACCCGTCTTCACCGAGATCAAGGATCGCCAGCACCAGATCGAGCGAGCGCTGGTCGATATCGAGACCGACGACAGGAAGAACAATCTCGGCGATCGTCTCAGGGAATTGGACCGCGACGCCTCGGCGCTGCTTGCGCGGGTCAATACGGTCCAGGAGTCCTTCGCGACGCTGAACCGGTTCAGGGAGGAACTGGTCAAGTCGCAAGCCGAGCTCGTCCCCCTGCGGGCGCCGGAAGCCGGCATCAACGCGCTGGTCGGCGAACTGCGCCTCGGCCGCGACGCGCTCGCCAAGACGCTCGACGAGATCGAATCGAGCGGCGACGATGCGCTGAACGCGAAGGTGGAAGCGCTCTCCAGGAGCAAGCTCGAGATCGAGCAGCGGGTCGCACGCGTCGAGGACAGTTTCAATATCCTGGACGCGATCCGGCTGGATTTCGAGGAGCTGAGGCAGCGCCAGGCGCGCCTGGAGCGCTCACTCGCCGACGTCGAGACCGACGCCGGCGGCAAGAGCCTGATCGATCGCCAGAATGCGCTGAACGAATTCGTCGTTCAGTCCCGCTTGCGTCTCGGAGCATTGCAGGAGTCCTTCGCGACGCTGAACAGGTTCAAGGAAGAGCTCGCCAAATCGCAAGCCGATCTCATCCCCCTGCAGGCGCCGGTGTTCGGCATCGAAGCCCTGATCGCCGAAGTCCACACCGTTCGCGATCTCCTGGTCAAGACGATCGAGGAAATCGAATCGAGCGGCGACAGGGCGCTCGGCGCGCAGGTCGAGACGCTGTCGCGGAGCAAGCGCGAGATCGAGGGCAGACTGAGCCAGATTTTCGAGAATTTCACCACGCTCGACGCGCTGCGAAAGGAGATCGGCGGGATCTTCGCGACCATCCGGAACACGCTCAACCGGATCGGGTGAAGGGATGCAGGCAGGCTGACCGCCGGCGAGCCGAGCGCAGCGCGCGGCCCGTCTTGCTACATCGTCGCGCCGAGCACCCAGGGCGCAAACTCGGCGCCGCCGAAATCGAAGCTTTCGCTCTTGGTCGGCTGACCGGAGGCCGTCTTCAGGATGAGGTCGAAGATGCGCTGGCCGCACTGCTGCACGCTCTCCTCGCCCTCGAGGATGGTGCCGCAATTGACGTCCATGTCGTCTTCCATGCGCTTGTACATCGGCGTATTGGTCGCGAGCTTGATCGACGGCGCCGGCTTGCAGCCGAACACGCTCCCGCGGCCCGTGGTGAAGCAGACGAGGTTGGCGCCGCCCGCGACCTGCCCCGTCGCCGCGACCGGGTCGTAGCCCGGCGTGTCCATGAACACGAACCCCTTCTTGGTGACGGGCTCGGCGTAGTGCAGCACATCCACGAGATTGGTGGTGCCGGCCTTGGCCATCGCGCCGAGCGATTTTTCGAGGATCGTGGTGAGACCGCCGGCCTTGTTGCCGGGGCTCGGATTGGCATTCATCTCGGCGCCTTCGCGCTGCGTGTATTCCTCCCACCAGCGCATGAGATCGACGAGCTTCTCGCCGACCTCGCGGCTGACCGCCCGGCGCGTCAGGAGATGCTCGGCGCCGTAGGTCTCCGGCGTCTCGGACAGGATCACGGTGCCGCCGTGGCGCACGATGAGATCGCTGGCGGCACCCAGCGCGGGGTTGGCGGAAACGCCGGAATAGCCGTCCGAGCCGCCGCATTGCAGCGCCACGGTCAGTTCGCTCGCCGGCACGGTCTCCCGCTTCACCTTGTTGGCATCGGTCAGCGCCTCACGCACGAAGGCGACGCCGGCTTCCACCGTCTTGCGGGTGCCGCCGACCTCCTGGATGTCCATGGCACGCAGCCGGCCCGCGAGCTTCTGCTCCTCCATCAGGCCGCCGATCTGGTTGACCTCGCAGCCGAGCCCGAGCACGATCACGTTGGAGAAATTGACGTGCCGCGCATAGCCGCCGAGCGTGCGGCGAAGCAGCGCCAGCGGCTCGTCCTGCGTCATGCCGCAGCCGGTCTTGTGGGTGAGCGCGACGACGCCGTCGACATTGGGAAAATCGGCCAGCGGATTGTCGCCGGTGAACGGATTCTTCTTGAAGACGTCGGCGACGAGGCCAGCGACGTGCGCGCTGCAGTTCACCGAGGTGAGGATGCCGATGTAGTTGCGCGTGGCGACGCGGCCGTCGGGCCGGCGGATGCCCTCGAAGGTGGCGGGCAGATCGAAATTCGGCGTCGGCTTCACGTCGACGCACCAGGCATAGTCCTTGGCGAAATCGCCCATGCCGCAGTTCTGCGTATGCACGTGCTGGCCCGGCGCGATCGGCTGCGTCGCGAAGCCGATGATCTGGCCGTAGCGCCTGATCGGCTCGCCCACGGCGATCGGCTTGATCGCGACCTTGTGGCCCGAGGGAATCCGCTCGACCGTGCTCACGCCCTCGGCCACCACCGTGCCCGGCGACAAGCTCGCGCGCGCGATCAGCACGCCATCATCGGGATGCAGGCGGATGACGGGAGCCGGGGTCATGGGGTTCTCCTTCGGAGGCGAGTAGCGAATGGGGAGTGGCGAATAGGGAACGCGAGTAGCGCTATTCGCTACTCCCTATTCGCCATTCGCGGCAGCTTACGCCTTGCCGCCGGAATCCTTCCGGGTCTGGTTGACCTGCATCTTGGCGTAGGTCGCCATCAGGCCGACCTCGTTCGACAGCGTCACCAGCTTGAAGCCCATGTTGATGGCGCGCGCCGCGCCTTCGGCGCCGCTGCAATGGATGCCCGGGTTGAGCCCGCGCTTGCCGCACTCCTTGATGATCTTGTCGTAGATCGCGAGGATCTCCGGTTCGGTGCGATCGAGCTTCGGCTCGAGGCCGTAGGAGAAGCCGAGATCGGACGGCCCGATATAGACACCGTCGATGCCCTCGACGTCGAGGATCGCTTCCATGTTTCCGACTGCGGTCTTGGTCTCCATCATCGGCAGCAGCACGATCTCGTCGTTCGCCGTCTTCTGATAGGAGCCGGCGGTGCCGTACATGCCGGCGCGGATCGGTCCGTTGGAGCGCACGCCCTTCGGCGGGTATTTTGAATAAGAGACGAGGTTCTTGGCCTCCTGCGGCGTGTTGACCATTGGGCAGATCACGCCATAGGCGCCGCCATCGAGCACCTTGCCGATGATGCCGGGCTCGTTCCAGGGCACGCGCACCATTGGCGTGATCGGATGCTTGTCCATGGCCTGGAAGCACTGGACCATCGACAGATAGTCCTGCACGCCGTGCTGCATGTCGACGGTGACGCTGTCGAAGCCGCATTGCGCGACCATCTCGGCCGAGAAGCCGGAGGGAATTGCGAGCCACGCGTTGACCACGGCCTTGCCCGACTTCCAGATCTCTTTGACTTTATTCGCCACGTTGCCTTCCTTCCCTGTTGGCTGGTTGCGCTGTCATTGCCGAGCCATAAAAAAGCACCCGAGACCGTCTCCGGAGAGGCAATCTGGATTGCTCCGTTTGCGAACGCTCCTCGCAATGACGAATTCTCATGAAGCCGTGGCCCGCTGGATGCTGACCTCGCTGACGCCGACCTCGCGGGCGGTATTCACTATCGCCGCCCAGGTATCGTCCGGCAAGGGCACGCCGTTCCTGGTGCGCTCGGCCCGCGTTTTTCGCTCGGGATCGCCGGGGATCAACACCTGCTCGACGCCGGCGATCGGTTTCGTCGCCCGGATGAAATCGACGTAGCGAGAGACCTCTGCGTCGAAAATCCTGCTGGTGTCGACGACCTTGGGGTCGACGTAGAAAGCCAGCATGCCGTTGGCGAAGCGGCGGCCCGAAGAGGTCGCGCCCGTTCCGGTGAGCGCGCCGCCCAGAAGTTCGCACATCAGCGCAAGCCCCGAGCCCTTGTGCTCGCCGAAGGCGCGGATGGCGCCCGTTCCCTGGGTGTGATCGCGCGGACCGTCGGGCGTGTGGGGCCCGTAGAGCACGGCCGGATCCTCGCTCAAGCTGCCGTCGGCATCGACCAGCGCGCCCTTGGGCAGCTTCTTGCCGCCGCGGCTTGCGACCAGCACCTTGCCCTCGGCGACGATCGAGGTGGCGAAATCGAGCACGATCGGATCCTGCCCCGGACGCGGAATGCCGACGCAATAGGGCGCGGTCGACAGCCGCTTCTCGACGCCGCCGAACGGCGCGACCAGCAGCGAGCCCGCGGCATTGACGAAATGCACCGATACCAGTCCTTCGGCGGCCGCCATTTCGGCCCAGTCGCCGACGCGGCCGATATGGCCGGCATTGCGCAGCGCGACCGCGGCGAGCCCGGCCTTCCTGCATTTTTCCATGCCGATCCTCACCGCCTGCGGCGTCACCGTCTGGCCGTAGCCGAACTTGCCGTCGACCACCGCGAGCGACGGCGTGTCGAGCACCACCTCGGCGGTCTGGTTCGGCACGACCGAGCCCATCTTCTTCCAGCGGATGTAGACGGGCACGCGGATCACGCCGTGGCTGTCATGGCCGGTGAGATTGGCGGTCGTAAGGTAAGTTGCGATACGCCTGGCTTCCTCCGGCGAGGACTCCGCATGCGCGAAGACGTCGGCGACGAAGTCGATCAGCTTCTGAACCTGGATGGTGACCATAGCGGGTCTATCTGCCTCTACCTTGTTCCCGTCGCCGGTTTTGAACAGACCGGCTTGATCGGCACTTTGAGCGAAAAAAAGCCGCGCTGTCCATGGCCCGCGGCGCGCGCCCGCGCATATCTGCTCTCACTCCTCGGCGCTTGCCTCGTCCGCGCCGCCGAGGCCGGCGAGGCTCTGCTCCAGTTCGCCCAGCATCTCCTGCAGCTCCGCGAGCTTGTGGGCGCCGAAGTGCCGCGTGATCTCGGCATAGATGGCTTCCGAATTCGGCGCCACCGATGCCATCAGCTTCACGCCCTTCTCGGAGATCGAGACCATGCTGCGCCGCTGATCCGCCTTGGCCGTCCTGCGCTCGATCAGGTGGCGCGCCTCGAGATCGCGCAGGATGCGCGAAAGGCTCGGACCCAGCAGAAACGCGGTGCGGGCGAGTTCCGTGACCTCGACGGCATCGATCGCCGCGAGCGCGCGCAGGATTCGCCATTGCTGCTCGGTGAGGCCGTGCTGGCGGAGCGAGGGACGGAACTGCCGCATCACGGCCTCCCGCGCCCGCAACAGCGACATCGGCAACGAGCGGGAGAATTCGCGCATCGGCACCTGCCGGGCGGCCGACGGGTTTCCGTTCGCAGGATCGGCCGGTTGCTTCTTCGCCATCGCCAAACGCCTCGTGCTCTCAAAGCCAAATCCGGTTGCGCTGCAACACGAACAGATTCGGTTTGACGAATTCACTTAACATGTTAATTATCTCGTTACGACCTCAATTTGCAAGCATCCCATGGCGCTGTCCAACGACGATATCCAGAGTTGCGCGAACCGCCTGCATCAGGCGGAGCAGACCCGCACGCAGATCCGCCAGCTCTCGCAGGACTATCCCGCGATCACCATCGCGGATGCCTACGCGATTCAGAAGGCCTGGGTCGATATCAAGCTCGCGGAGGGCCGTATCGTCAAAGGCCACAAGATCGGCCTGACGTCGAAGGCGATGCAGAGCGCGCTCGACATCGACGAGCCGGATTCCGGCGTACTGCTCGACGACATGTTCTTTGCCGATGGCGGGCTGGTGCCGTCGGACCGCTTCATCGCGACCCGCGTCGAGGCCGAGCTTGCCTTCATCATGAACAAGCGGCTCGCGGGGCCCGACTGCACGATGTTCGATGTGCTCGACGCCACCGATTTCGTCGTGCCGGCGTTGGAGATTTTGGACACGCGGGTCGAGCGCGTGGACCAGGAGACCAAGGCGACGCGGAAGATATTTGACACCATCGCCGACAACGCGGCCAATGCCGGCATCGTGCTCGGCGGCCGGCCGATCCGGCCGCTGGACACCGATTTGCGCTGGATCGGCGCCCTATGCTTCAAGAACGGCCAGTTGGAAGAGACCGGCCTTGCCGCCGGCGTGCTCAACCATCCCGCCACTGCCGTGGCCTGGCTCGCCAACAAGATCGCGCCGCTGGGCCTGGCGCTCGAGCCCGGCCAGGTCGTGCTGGCCGGCTCCTTCATCCGCCCGATCGAGACCCGCAAGGGCGACACAATCCAGGCCGACTATGGTGCCTGCGGCTCGGTGAGTTGCTACTTCGCCTGAGCGGCGCGAACGCGAACGATGAGGGAGTGAAACCGCCATGCCGCATTTCACGATCGAATATTCGGCCAATCTCGATGACCGCCTCGACATGGGCGCGGTGTGCGAAATCGTGCGCAAGGCGGCGGCCGAGACCGGCGTCTTTCCGGTCGGCGGCATCCGCGTCCGCGCCATCAAGTGCGAGCATTATGCGATCGCGGATGGGAGAACCGACTACGGCTTTCTCTCCATGCTGCTGCGCCTCGGCGAAGGCCGCGATCTCGCCACCCGTAAGAAGGCCGGCGAGCACGTCTTCCGCGCCCTCTCCGGCCATCTCGATCCCGTCTTTGCCGCGAGCAAGTTCGCGCTGTCGTTCGACATGCAGATCAACGACAAGGAGACGAGCTGGAAGCGCAACAACATCCACGATGCCCTGAAGGCGGAGGCCGCCCATGGATAAGCCCGCGCCGAAGCCGGCCGAAATGTTCCAGGCCAACCGCGACCGCGCGGCACCGCTCCTGAAGAAGCTGCGCGCCGACGGCATCGGTCACAGGATCGACGGCAAGGTCGTGCCGTCGATCTCGGGCGAGACCTTCGAGACGAATTCGCCGGTCGACGGCGCGACGCTCGCAAGCGTCGCCCGCGGCAATGCCGAGGACATCGACCGCGCGGCGACCGCCGCCGCGCTCGCCTTCAAGTCCTGGCGCGACATGGGACCGGCGATGCGGCGCAAGCTCCTGCACCGGGTGGCGGACGCGATCGAGGATAATGCCGACGACATCGCCGTGCTCGAATGCATCGATACCGGGCAGGCCTACCGCTTCATGGCGAAGGCCGCGGTCCGCGCCGCCGAAAACTTCCGCTTCTTCGCCGACAAATGCGCCGAGGCGAGAGACGGCCTCAACACGCCGAGCGACGAGCACTGGAACGTCTCCACCCGCGTGCCGATCGGCCCCGTCGGCGTGATCACGCCGTGGAACACGCCGTTCATGCTCTCGACCTGGAAGATCGCCCCTGCCCTCGCCGCCGGCTGCACCGTGGTGCACAAGCCCGCCGAATGGTCGCCGATCACCGCCGATATCCTGGCAAGGCTCGCCAAGGAGGCAGGCCTCCCTGACGGCGTGCTCAACACCGTGCACGGTCTTGGCGAAGAGGCCGGCAAGGCGCTGACGGAACATCCCGCAATCAAGGCGATCGGCTTCGTCGGCGAAAGCGCGACAGGATCGGCGATCATGAGGCAGGGCGCGCCGACGCTAAAGCGCGTGCATTTCGAGCTCGGCGGCAAGAACCCGGTGATCGTGTTCGACGACGCCGATCTCGACCGCGCGCTCGATGCCGTGGTGTTCATGATCTACTCGCTCAACGGCGAGCGCTGCACCTCCTCCAGCCGCCTCCTGATCCAGCAGAGCATCGCCGACAAGTTCATCGAGAAGCTCGCCGCACGCGTCAAGGCACTGAAGGTCGGTCACCCCCTCGATCCCGCGACCGAGATCGGGCCGCTGATCCACGAGCGGCACCTGGCAAAAGTCTGCTCCTATTTCGACGTCGCGCGTCAGGACGGCGCGGTCATCGCGGTCGGCGGCAAGGCCCATGACGGCCCGGGCGGCGGGCACTATGTGCAGCCGACGCTGGTGACCGGCGCGACGGCCAGGATGCGCGTGGCGCAGGAGGAGGTGTTCGGACCGTTCCTCACGGTGCTCTCCTTCCGCGACGAGAAGGACGCGATCGAGATCGCCAACGACGTGCGCTACGGGCTGACCGGCTATGTCTGGACCAACGACATGGGCCGCGCGCTTCGCGTCGCTGATGCGCTGGAAGCCGGCATGATCTGGCTCAACTCGGAAAACGTCCGCCACCTGCCGACGCCGTTCGGCGGCATGAAGGCCTCGGGCATCGGCCGCGACGGCGGCGACTACTCCTTCGACTTCTACATGGAAACCAAGCACGTCTCGCTGGCACGGGGCACGCACAAGATTCAGAAACTGGGAATTTGAACAACCGTCGTCCCGGGGCGCGCGCAGCGCGAACCCGGGACCTGGAGATTGCGGGTTCGCGCTACGCGCCCCGGAATACCAAGCCGAGGAAACCAATGCCCGTTCCGCAACACGTCTTCGAGCCGCCCTTCAACATCATCCGCTCGAGCCACGCCGTGCTCGACGTGACCGATCTGAAGCTCAGCCGCGAATTCTACGAGACCACGGTCGGCCTGCATGTGGAGGCCGCCGACGACAGCGCGGTGTACCTGCGCGGCTTCGAGGAGCATCAGCATCACTCGCTGGTGCTGCGCAAGGCCGCCGTGCCTGCCTGCAACCGGCTCGGCTTCAAGGTCGGCAACGAGAAGGATCTCGACGAGGCGGCCGCCTTCTTCTCCGAGAACGGCATCGCCCATGCCTTCGTCAAGCAGCCGTTCCAGGGCCGCACCCTGCAATTCACCGATCCTTTCGGCTTCCAGATCGAGCTTTACGCCGCGATGGAGAAGCGGCCGCATCTGTTGCGCCGCTACGATCTCTACAAGGGCTGCCACCCGCAGCGGCTCGACCATTTCAACGCCTTCGCCCCCGAGGTGCAGGACACCGTGGACTTCTACGCCCGCCTCGGCTTCCGGCTGAGCGAATATGCCGAGGAGGACGGCGCCAACGGGCGCATTGCGGCAGCCTGGATGCATCGCAAGGGTAACGTTCACGACTTCGCCTTCACCAACGGCAAGGGACCGCGGCTGCACCATTTCGCCTATTGGGTGCCGACCGCGATGAACATCATCCACCTCTGCGACGTCATGGCCTCCTCCGGCTTCGTCAAGAACATCGAGCGCGGACCGGGGCGCCACGGCATCTCGAACGCCTTCTTCCTCTATGTCAGGGATCCCGACGGCCATCGGCTGGAGCTCTACACCAGCGACTATTTCACCGGCGATCACGACCACGAGCCGCTGCGCTGGTCGCTGCGCGATCCGCGCCGGCAGACGCTGTGGGGCGCGCCCGCGCCGCGCTCCTGGTTCGAGCAGGGCTCGCCGTTCACCGGGCAAGCTGTGCGCGAGCCGCGCTTCGTGGCCGACGTGCTGGTGGCGGATTGAATCTCATGACCTCCCCTCGCCTCGCCACCTACGCCGTCAAGGGCACGACCAGATACGGCGCCGTCGTCGACGGCGGCCTCGTCGATCTCTCGGCGCGCCACGGCAAGGACTATCCGACGCTGCGCGACGTGATCGTCGCAGGCAAATTGCTGAAGTTCGCCGAAGAAGCCGCCGGCTGTGCACCAGATCATGCCGTCGGCGACATCACCTGGCTGCCGCCGGTGCCCGCCCCGGAAAAGATCATCTGCATCGGCGTCAACTATCCCGACCGCAACGCCGAGTACAGGGATGGCCAGGACGCGCCGAAATATCCGAGCATGTTCATGCGCAGCCCGCGCTCCTTCGTCGGCCACGAGACGCCGCTGGTGCGCCCGCGCGCCTCGCACCAGCTCGACTATGAAGGCGAGATCGTGTTGGTGATCGGCAAGGCCGGCCGCCACATCCCGGAGAGCAGCGCGCTCGATCACATCGCGGCCATCACCCTGTGCAACGAGGGTTCGGTGCGCGACTGGCTGCGCCACGCAAAATTCAACGTCACGCAGGGCAAGAATTTCGATTCCAGCGGCAGCCTCGGCCCGTGGCTCGTGCCTTACACGAATGAGGCGCAGATCGCCGACATCCGCCTGACCACGCGGGTCAACGGCGAGTTGCGGCAGGACGATCGCACCAGCCGGCTGATCTTTCCCTTCCGCTATCTCCTGCACTATATCTCGACATTCGCAACGCTGGTGCCCGGCGATATCATCGTCACGGGCACGCCGACCGGCGCCGGTGCGCGCTTCGATCCGCCGCGCTATCTCAAACCCGGCGACGTCGTCGAGGTCGAGACCGACGGCATCGGAACTTTGCACAACGGCGTGGTCGACGAAGCCTGAACAACAACGCGAACGGAATATTGCAATGACTTCCCTCACCGGCGGCGAAGCGATCGTAAGCGGCCTTGTCGCACATGGCGTCGATACCGTGTTCGGTGTGCCCGGCGCACAGATCTACGGCCTGTTCGACGCGTTCCAGCAGGCGCAGCTCAAGGTAATCGGCGCCCGCCACGAGCAAGCCTGCGGCTACATGGCGTTCGGCTTTGCCCGTTCGAGCGGCAAACCCGGCGTGTTCAGCGTGGTGCCGGGCCCCGGCGTGCTCAATGCGAGTGCAGCGCTGCTCACGGCGTTCGGCTGCAACGAGCCGGTGCTCTGCGTCACCGGCCAGGTGCCGACCGCATTCCTGGGCAAGGGCCGCGGCCATCTGCACGAGATGCCGGACCAGCTCGCGACGTTGCGCACCTATGTGAAGTGGGCCGACAGAATAGAATATCCCGGCAATGCGCCCACGGTCGTCGCGCGCGCCTTCCAGGAGATGATGTCGGGACGGCGCGGCCCGGCCTCGGTGGAGATGCCCTGGGACGTGTTCACGCAGCGCGCGGATACGGCGGCGGCCAAGGTGCTCGCACCCCTGCCCGCGCCGCAGCCCGATTCCGACCTGATCAAGCAGGCGGCAGCGCTGGTCAAGGCCAGCAAGGCGCCGATGATTTTCGTCGGCAGCGGCGCGATCGAGGCGCGCGAGGAGATCCTCGAGCTCGCCGAGATGATCGATGCGCCCGTGGTCGCGTTCCGCAGTGGCCGCGGCATCGTCTCCAACGCGCACGAGCTCGGGCTGACGATGGCGGCGGCGTACAGGCTGTGGCCGACAACCGATTTGATGATCGCAATCGGTACCCGCGCGGAGCTGCCGGCATCGGGCTTCCGCTGGCCGTATCAACCGAAGGGGCTGAAGTCCGTTCGGATCGATATCGATCCGGCAGAGATGCGGCGGCTAACCTCCGATACGGCCATTGTGGCCGACGCCAAGGCCGGGACGGCCGATCTCGTCGCAGCGGTGAAGAGGGGCGGCTATGCGAGGACCAGCGGCCGCCGCGCCGCGATCCGCGAGGCGACGGCCGCCGCGCAGCAGGAGATCCAGCGCATCCAGCCGCAGATGGCGTATCTCGACATCCTGCGCGAGGTGCTGCCGGCGAATGCGATCGTGACCGACGAATTATCGCAGGTCGGCTTCGCCTCCTGGTACGGCTTTCCGGTCTACGAGCCGCGCACCTTCATCAGCTCGGGTTATCAGGGCACGCTCGGGTCGGGCTTTCCGAGCGCGCTCGGTGCGAAGGTCGCCAATCCCGACAGGCCGGTGGTGGCGATCACCGGCGACGGCGGCTTCATGTTCGGCGTACAGGAGCTCTCTACCGCCGTGCAATTCAACATCGGCGTGGTGACGCTGGTGTTCAATAACAACGCCTACGGCAACGTTCGCCGCGACCAGCGCGAGCGCTTCGACGGCCGCGTGGTGGCCTCCGATCTCGTCAATCCGGATTTCGTGAAGCTCGCGGAGTCCTTTGGCGTGGCGGCGTCGCGCGTGACCTCGCCGGATCACTTCAAGGCGGCGCTGGAGAAGGCGCTGAGCCACGGCGGCCCGTATCTGATCTCTGTCGAGGTGACCCGGGATTCCGAGGTCAGCCCGTGGGCGTTCATCCACCCGCCGAAGCCGTGAAGCTTGGACCAAGGTAACCGGAGGAAACGCGTCAGCGCGCCCTGCGGAACGTCAGGTTGACGCGTTGCCGACCCAACAGCGGGTGCTCGCCATCGGCAAGCGGCGCGACGCCGTGATAGGCAAGCCGCGACGGTCCGCCCCAGACCACGACGTCGCCATGGGCGAGCCGAAAGCGCCGCGGCTTGTCGGCGCGCCTCAGGCCGCCGAACAGGAAGATCGCGGGAAGCCCGAGCGAGACCGAGACGATCGGCGCGGAAAAATCCCGCTCGTCCCTGTCCTGATGCAGCGACATCCGCGCGCCGGGCTCGTAGCGATTGATGAGACAGGTATCGGGCGCGAAGCCGGCAAAGCCGCCCTCCTCCGCCGATCGCGCCGCAAGCTCACGGAACACATCCGGCATCGCCGGCTAGGCCTTTCCGGATTGCGGATCGGCGGCATCGTAGCGATAGCCGCTGCGATCGGTGACCCAGCCGCAATCGCCGCAACTGGTCATCGCCACCGACATCTGGTGGCCGCCCGGCGTGAACATCCGCCGGAACGGCGCCTGGGCGACGATCGCGCGCAAGGCCGCGAGCAGATCGTTCTCGATCGGCCTGACGAACCCGCGCAGCAGCACCGCGCCATCGGCGATGTCCTCGCGCGGCGGCTGCGTTTCGGCGACGCGATCGAACAGGTCCGTCATCGATGAATGGGTTCACTTGGCGTCATGGAAGATCACACCGAGTGTGTGGCGCCGCCCCGAGCGGATCCGGCTGACGCCATGCCGCAAATTCACACGATAGGTGCCGCGTGTCCCCTGCACCGGGCGGTGATGCACGGCAAACGCCACCGCATCGCCCTGCGCCAGCGGCACGACCTCGGCACGCGACTGCATGCGCGGGCGCTGCTCGGTCAGCACGAACTCACCGCCGGTGAAGTCGCGGCCCGGCTCGGACAAGAGGATCGCGACCTGCAACGGGAAGACGTGCTCGCCGTAGATATCCTGATGCAGGCAGTTGTAGTCGCCGGCCTCGTATTGCAGCAATAGCGGCGTCGGCCGGGTCTGGCCCGCCTCATGGCAGCGCTTCAGGAACGCCGCGTGCGCCGCGGGATAGCGGATGTCGATCCCCATCGCCTCGTTCCAGCGGTTGGCGATGCCTTGCAGATGTGCGTAGAGCACCGGTCGGAGCTCGGCGATCAGCTCCGGCAACGGATCGGAGAAGTACTTGTACTCGCCGCGGCCAAAGCCGTGGCGACCCATGACGACGCGGCTGCGGAAGCGGGAGTCGTCGGGATAGAGCGCGGCGACGGCACAGCATTCGTCGGCCGTGAGCAGGTCTTTCAGGACGGCGCAGCCCTGCGCGTCGAGCTCGCTCGTGATGCTCGTCCAGTCGAGCGCATCGACGCGGGTGGCGGGATTGGCGGCAAGGGATTGAGCTGATTTTCGTGCAGTCGCCGTCATGGCCGAAACCTTCGCAAAACCACACGCACGTCGCCACCCGATTTCCGTCGTCTCCGCCATCATTGCAATGACGACAAATCACCCCAGCACCGGCAGCGCGATCACATCATACCCATGCCGGATCGTGCGCTTCAGCACGGGGTCCTCCAGCTCGAACTCGAAGCGGTCGGCGGGCCGGATGCCGCCCTTGGCGGCGAAGGTGCCGCCAAACATGGCGCAGCCGTCCGGCAGGCGTTTTTCCGCAAAGCCGCGCGCGATCAGTTCGTCCACGGACAGCATCGCGTCCAGCGTACCCTCCTGGTAGAGCACGCGCGCGCCGTCGATCCAGGCATGCGCCCGCAAAATCATCCGGTCCCAGTGGCCGGCGACGTCTTCGAGCTCCCACAGCACCGGCGCCACCACCTTGTCGCACATCTGCTTCGACACCGTCACGTTGTAGGCCTCGACCTTGCGGTCGGTGTGGTCGGAGCCGCAGCCGACGAAGATGCGGCCCTGCCAGCCGATCAGCACGAACTCGACCTCGCCCGAGGAATCGCCGCCGCAGACCTCGATCGCGTCAGCCATGGTCAGCCGCCGCGCCGAGACGCGGTAGTAGATCGGCGTCGTGGCCGGCCGTGCGATGCCGACCGCCTCCAGTTCCGCAATGTGCCTGTCGCGGGCGACGGGATCGCGCCCGGTCCAGCCGGCGATGACGGCCCGATCGATGGCAAGCGTCAGCGGCGTCGTCGTCCCCTTCGCGTCGACGGTGAACGTCAGGTCAAACACGGATCACCGCCTCCATGCCGGCGGCGAGCTCGAAGATGCGCCGGTCCGATCCGCCGGCGCCCGCGAGCATCAGACCAACCGGCATCTCGCCCTCGCGGTGCGCAGGCAGCGAGATCGCGCAGCCGTCGATCATGTTGATCAGGGTGCAGTTGCGCAAGGAACGCAGATTTGCCGTGGTGAACGCCTTGTCGTCGGCGAGATCGGCGATCCTCGGCGGCGTGTTGGCCGTGGTCGGCAGCACCAGCGCATCGTAGGGCGCAAGCCGCGCGTTGACCCGCGCGATCAGCGACCGGCGCTCGTTGATGAGATCGATATAGTCGGCCGCGCTCTGTGCTTCGCCGCGCATGATGCGCACCGCGACGCGCGGATCGTAGACCTGCCCCTTGCTGGTGATGAGATAGCGGTGCCAGGCAAAGCTCTCGGCGGCGGCGAAGCCGCCCTTGGCGTTCATCGGCCCGATGTCGTGGAGCTCCGCCATCTCGATGCGTTCGATGAAGGCGCCGTGGCTCGACAGCGATTTCAGCGCGCGTTCGAACGTTGCGGCGACCTCGGCGTCGAGATCGTCGAGCGCGATCGTGGTCGGCAGCGCAAGCCGCATGCCCTGCACGGGACGAGGTCTTGGCGCGACGATCGGCTCGTTGGCCAGCACCGCATCGAGCACGGCGCAGCAGCCGACCGAGCGCGCCAGCGGCCCGATGCTGTCGAGCGAAAACGACAGCGGCACCGCGCCGTCCAGCGGCACGCGGCGCTGCGTCGGCTTGTAGCCGACGATGCCGTTATAGGCCGCCGGAATCCGGCAGGAACCGCCGGTGTCGGTGCCGAGCGCGCCATGCGCCATGCCGTCCAGCACCGATACCGCGGCGCCCGAGGAGGAGCCGCCGGGAACGTGGCCCGCGGCGCGGTTCCACCCTCCCTTGGGCGTACCGAAATGCGGATTGATGCCGATGCCCGAATAGGCGAACTCGGTCATGTTGGTGCGGCCGATCAGCACGAAACCGGCCGCGCGCAGCCGCGCCACCGTGGCCGCATCGTGTTCCGCCGGCGGGGAATCGTCGAGCGCCCGGGAGCCGGCGCGCGTCACCTGGCCCTTGATGTCGAAGAGGTCCTTGATCGAGATCGGAATGCCGGCATAGCGCGACGGCGCCGCGTTGACCTTGCGCAGGCCGTCCATGGCCTCGGCCGCGGCAAGCGCTGCCCCCTTGTCGACATGGACGAAGGCGCGCCGCCCCTCGCCGGCAGGATCGGCGATCCGGGCAAGGCATTCCTCTACCAGCTTGCGGGATGTCGTACGGCCGCTGTCGAGGTCGGCGGCCAGCGTGGCCAGCGTCGGATGATTGGGCATGTCTGTCTCGCGGAATATTTGGTGTCGGCAATCTATCGCGCTTCCGGCGCGATACAAGCTTGGCCGCCTCGATTATGCGCGTCAGGGATGCATCCATGCGCGCGCCTTGCTGGACCGTTGACGGAGAATGGTCAATTGTCGCATCAAGACCGGAACGAGCGGGCGATCGGTCCGCACCTTTGGAGGACCCGCCGAGATGGCCGAACCGCAGCGCGCGCGACCGAAACCGACGCCGGAAACACAGCACTTCTGGGACGGCACGAAAGCCAGCGAACTGCGCCTGCAGCGCTGCGACGCCTGCGCCCATGTCTATTTCCCGCCGCGCCCGTTCTGCCCGTCCTGCGCGCACCGCAAGGTCACCACCTTCAAGGCCAGCGGCAAGGGCACGCTCTACAGCTACGTCATCAATCATCGCCCCGCTGCGCCCGGCTTCACCGCGCCTTATGCGATCGCCGTGGTCGAACTCGAGGAAGGGCCGCGCATGATGAGCAACATCATCGACTGCCCGCAGACGCCGGAGGCGCTCGCGCTCGACATGAAGCTCGAGGTCGCCTTCGAGCAGCTCGACGACAAGATCACCCTCCCCGTGTTCCGTCCGGCGAAGGGGTAAGCGGCGATGCGCAGGAACCAGGTCGCCGTCGTCGGCGCGGCCGAAACCACCGAGCTCGGCGTCATCCCCAACATGTCGCAGATCCAGCTTCACGCGGATGCGGCGCTGAATGCCATTGCCGATGCCGGGCTGAAACTGTCCGACATCGACGGTTTTGCCACCGCGGTCGAGAGCCCGCAGCAGGTCTGCCACTATCTCGGCATCAAGCCGACCTGGGTCGACGGCACCTCGGTCGGCGGCTGCTCGTTCATGCTTCATGTCCGCCATGCCGCGGCGGCGATCGAGGCGGGCCTGTGCAAGACCGTGCTGATCACGCACGCCGAGAGCGGCAAGTCGATGATCGGCAAGCTGCCGCGCTCGATCCCGGCCGACAGCCTGCAGGGCCAGTTCGAGGCGCCGTTCGGCGTCTACGGCCCGCCCAGCATGTTCCCGATCCCCGTGCTGCGCTTTATGAAGACCTACGGCATCACCCATGAGCAGCTCTCCATGGTCGCCGTGGTGCAGCGGGAATGGGCGGCGAAGAACCCGCGCGCCATGATGAAGGACCCGATCACGGTCGCCGACGTGCTCAACTCGCGCATGATCGCCTATCCGTTCCGGCTCCTGCAGTGCTGCCTCGTCACCGACGGCGGCGGCGCGCTGATCCTGACCTCGGCCGACCGCGCCAAGGACTTTCCGAGGAAGCCGGTCTACATCATGGGTACCGGCGAGAGCGTCGAGACCCCGATGGTCAGCCAGATGGAGACCTTCAACTCCTCGCGCGCCTTCAAGGTGGCGGGCCCGCTCGCCTTCAAGGAGGCCGGCATCGCCCACAAGGACGTCGATCATCTCATGATCTACGACGCGTTTGCGCACCTGCCGCTGTTCGGGCTCGGCGATCTCGGCTTCATGCCCCATGAGGAGACCGGCAAGTTCATCGCGGACGGCAACACGCGGCCGGGCGGCAAGTTGCCGCTCAACACCAATGGCGGCGGGCTCTCCTACATGCATTCGGGCATGTACGGCATGTACGCGCTGCAGGAGAGCGTGCGGCAGATGCGCGGCATCGCGCCGGCGCAGGTGCCGAACGCGAAGATTTCGGTGTGTCACGGCGTCGGCGGCATGTTCGCCGCCTCCGGCACGATCATCTTTACGAACGAGAGGTGAGCGGCATGAGCAACGCACAACCGTCATTGCCGGGCTTGACCCGGCAATCCATCCTCTTCTGAAGGTGGATGGATGCGCGGGTCAAGCCCGCGCATGACGGGAGGTGCTTGGCTCTGCCGCGAGGAACAACAACACAAGAGGGTATCATGGCAAAATCACTGCAGGACAAGGTCATCATCGTCACCGGCGCGGGCCGCGGCATCGGGCGCGAGATCGCGCTGCTCTGCGCGGCCGAGGGCGCCAAGGTGGTGGTCAACGATCCCGGCGGCGCGGCGGACGGCGCCGGTTCGTCGGCCACTCCCGCCGAGGAGGTGGTCGAGGAGATCAAGAGGCGCGGCGGGACGGCCGTGCCGAACTTCGAGTCGGTGGCCGAGGCCATTCCCGCGAGCAAGATCGTCAAGACCGCGACCGATCATTTCGGCCGGCTCGACGGCGTGGTCAACAATGCCGGCATTTTGCGCGACATGATCTTCCACAAGATGAGCGTGGAAGCCTTCGAGGCCGTCATCAAGGTGCACCTGATGGGCTCGTTCTACGTCAGCCACGCGGCGGCGCGGATCTTCCGCGAGCAGGAGAGCGGCTCCTTCGTGCATTTCACCTCGACCTCGGGCCTGATCGGCAACTTCGGCCAGGCGAACTACGCCGCCGCCAAGCTCGGCATCGTCGGGCTCTCCAAGTCGATCGCGCTCGACATGGGCCGCTTCAACGTGCGCTCCAACTGCGTATCTCCCTTCGCCTGGACCCGCATGATCGGCACCATCCCGACCGAGACGGACGCCCAGAAGGCGCGCGTCGAGAAGATCAAGCAGATGGGCCCGGAAAAGATCGCGCCGGTCTGCGCCTATCTGCTCGGCGATCACGCCAAGGACGTCACCGGGCAGATCTTCGGCGTGCGCATGAACGAGATCTTCCTGTTCAGCCAGAACCGTCCGCTGCGCTCGGTGCACCGCGGCGAAGGCTGGACGCCGCAGAGCATCGCCGAGCACGGCATGCCGGCGCTCAAGGACTCCTTCTACAAGCTCGACCGGTCGGGCGACATCTTCTCCTGGGATCCCGTCTGAGCGCGAGCAGCGAGTGGCGAATGGCGAGCGATTCCATTCGCTGCTCGCCATTCGCCTGGCTACCCCGTATTCCGCAAGCCCGCCGAGATGCCGTTGATGGTGAGTTGAATGCCACGCAGCACGGCCTCATCAGGGCTTTGCGCGCGATGCTCCTTCAGGAGCTCGACCTGCACGTGGTTGAGCGGATCGAGATAGGGGAAGCGGTGGCGCACCGAACGCTCCAGGAGCGGGTTGCCCTGCAGCAGCCGGTCGTGGCCCATGATGGCCAGCAGCGTCTCGATCGCCGAATGCCATTCGCGGCGGATGCGGCCGAAAATCTTCTCGCGCAGGGCTTCGTCCGGCACGAGTTCGGCATAGCGCGAGGCGATGGCGATCGAGCTCTTGGCGAGCACCATGTCCATGTTCGACAACAGCATGCGGAAGAACGGCCAGTCGCGGTAGAGCTCTTTCAGGAACGGCATGCCCTTGTCGGGGTGCGCGGCGATCCAGGCCTCGACCGCGCTGCCAAAGCCGTACCAGCCCGGCAGCATCAGGCGGCATTGCGCCCATGAGAACACCCAGGGAATGGCGCGCAGATCCTCGATGGCCCGGGTCTTCTTCCGCGAGGCCGGGCGGCTGCCGATGTTGAGCGTCGCGATCTCGTTGATGACCGTCGACGACCAGAAATAGTCCACGAAGCCCTCGGTCTCGTAGACGAGGCCGCGATAGGCCCTGAAGGCGAGTCTCGACAGTTCGTCCATCGCGGTCAGATACTCGCGGCGCGGCGCGCTCTGGCGCGGATGCAGCAGGCTCGCTTCCAGCGTGGCGGCGGCGAGGACCTCCAGATTGCTGCGCCCGACCTCGGCATTGGAATATTTCGACGAGATGATCTCACCCTGTTCGGTGATGCGGATCTGGCCGTTTACGGCCCCGCCGGGCTGCGCGATGATCGCGTCATAGCTCGGCCCGCCGCCGCGGCCGACCGAGCCGCCGCGACCGTGGAACAGGCGCAGGCGCACGCCATGGCGCCCGAACGCCTCGACGAGGTTGATTTCGGCCTTGTAGAGCTCCCAGCCCGAGGTGACGAAGCCACCGTCCTTGTTGCTGTCGGAATAGCCGAGCATCACCTCCTGCACCGCGCCGCGGCTGTCGACGAGGCGCCGGTAGTCGTGCAGCGACAGCATGCGGTCCATGATCGCCGATGAGGCCTGCAGGTCCTCGATGGTCTCGAACAGCGGCACGATGTTGATGGCGCTGCGCCCGGAGGGATGGATCAGACCCACCTCCTTCAGCAGCACCGCCACCTCCAGCATGTCGGACATGCCCTTGCACATGGAGATGATGCATTGGGGGATCACGTCCGAGCCGAACGTGGCGTGCGCTTCCGCCGCCGCGTGGAACACCGCGAGCTCGCCGAGCGTCTCCTCGCTGTACTTGACGAAGGGCGACACCAGCGAACGGGGGCTGCGCAACTCGCCGGACAACAGCGCAATGCGCGCCTCCTCGCCGAGCGCGAGATAGGACATGCCGGGATTGGCGGAATCGACTAGCTCGGCGATGGTGCGCTCGTGCACCGCCGAATTCTGACGGATGTCGAGCCGCGCCAGATGGAAGCCGAAGCAATCCACCGCGCGCCGCAACAGCCGCAGCCGGCCGCGGGCGATGACGCGGGCGTTGTTGGAGATCAGCGAGCGGTGCAGCACGTCGAGATCGGCCTGCAGCTCCTTGACGCTCGCGTACGGCGTCCCCTGCCCCACGGGCCTGCGCGTGATCTCGACCTGGAGCTTCTCGGCAGTCGCGGTGAGGCGCGCATAGATGCCCGACACCGCGAGACGATAGGGCTCGTCGCTCCGGTGCGGCGAGGTATCGGGCGAGCGTTCGGCGAGCGCGCGCAGCTCCTCTGAGACGTCGGCAAGGTGCGCGGCAATCGACAGCTCCGAGCCGAGCACGTGCAGCTCCTCGAGATACAACTGCATCACCCGGCTCGACTGCAGCCGCAGCGTGCCGCGCATGACGTCGGCTGTGACGAAGGGGTTGCCGTCGCGGTCGCCGCCGATCCAGCTTCCCATGCGCAGGAACGAGGCGAGCTCGCCCGCCGCCTCGCTGCCCTCCTCAAGCCGATCCTCCAGCGCGTTGATCAGCCGCGGCACCTCGTGCAGGAAGGTGTAGTCGTAGAACGACAGCCCGTTGGCGACCTCGTCGAGCACGTTCAGCTTGGTCCGGCGCAGGAGGTTGGTCTGCCACAGCGTCAGCACCTCGCGGCGCAGCTGCTCATCGGACGCGGCCGCCTCGTCAGACGTCAGGTTGACGCGCTCGCGGCGGTCGAGCAGCGCGGCGATCTCCATCTCGCGGTCCATGGTGCTCTTACGGCGGACCTCGGTCGGATGCGCGGTCAGCACCGGGCTGACCAGCGCGTCCCTGAAGAAGCGGCGCAGCTCGTCGGAGCTGAGGCCCGCCCTTTTCGCGTGGGCAAGCGTCTCGGCCAGCACGCCCGCCCCGCCGCCCTTCGTGTCGCTGCGCGCGCGCATCTGGCGGATGTTGTTCTGGTCCTCGGCAATGTTGGCGAGGTGGGAGAAGTAGCTGAAGGCGCGGACGATGCGGAGCGTGTCGGCGATCGACATGCCGTCGAGGATCTCTTCCAGCTCGCCGCGCGCGAGCCGGTCCTCGTCGCGATGGAACCGGATCGAGGTCTGCCGGATGCGCTCGACCAGGTCGAACACGTCGGCGCCCTCCTGGTTGCGCACGGTGTCGCCCAGGATGCGCCCGAGCAGGCGGATGTCGTCCCTGAGCCGCGCCTCGGCTTCCAGCGCCTGCGCCTCCTCGGCGCGGCTGGGACGGTCGGCGGCGTCGGTCGGCATGGTCTGGAGGGACATGAGTGAGCGCCTCCCGTGGCAGTCCCGGCCCGGCCGAGTGTGCAAGTTTTTTGCCGCGGTGCAAGATGAAGTTGGAGGCTCCTCTTTTTGAGGTTCAACCCCATGCACAGTAGATATTGGGGCCAAGGCAGGCGAAGCGATACTCGATGTCGTAGGTGATTGGCGCGGATGTCGTGTCGCTCACCGGCACCGTCGGCTGGTAGCCCGTATGAAGCGAAGCGGAATACGGGACGGCACCGGCCCCGGATTTCGCTCCGCTTCATCCGGGCTACGCGTGCTGAGTATGGGGCCCGCCCTACCGTCCCTCGAATTTCGGCGCGCGCTTTTCCATGAAGGCCTTCATGCCCTCGGCCATGTCGTGGGTCTTGAACAGCGGCAGGAGCTGCAGGTAGACGTGATGGACGTGGTCGGGGAAGGTCTCGTCGAGGCCCATCCGCATCATGCGCTTGGAGGCTTGCACTGCGAGCGGCGCGTTGGCGGCGATCTCGCGGGCGAGCATCACGGCGCGGCCCATCAGCTCGCCGTCCGGCACCACCTCGTTGGCGAGGCCCCATTCCAGAGATTCGCGCGCGCTGAGGGTACGGCCGGTGAAGATCAGCTCGGAGGCCTTTGCCCAGCCGAGCATGCGGGGCAACAGCCAGGTGCCGCCGGATTCCGGCACCACGCCGCGCTTGACGAAGGCGGCTGCGAGCTTTGCCGATTCCGCCATGATGCGGATGTCGCAGCCGAGCGCGGTGTCCATGCCGTAGCCGGCGGCGCCGCCGTTCACCGCGCAGATCGTCGGCTTGTCCATGGCGTGCAGCACGGTCGGCGGCGTGTTGCGCAAATTGAGCGTGGTCGGCGAGGACGCCGCGCTCAAGCCGTTGCCGTCGCGCTCGCGGCGCAGATCGAGGCCGGCGCAGAAGGCGCGGCCCTTGCCGGTGAGGATGACGCAGCGGACGTTCGGGTCCTCGTTGGCCACGATCAGGATCCGTGCCAGCTCGTTGAGCATCGGGCCGGAGATCGTGTTCATCCGCTCGGGCGCATTCAGGGTGACGACCGCGATGTGGTCGGCGACCTCGCAGAGGACTTCCTTCGTCTCGGCCTTGCCTGCGGCTGCCGCATCACTCATGAAAACCTCCTGGTCGTTATCGGAACTTGTAGCCCGGATGGAGCGCAGCGTAATCCGGGACAACTGCATGTGCTCGTACTGGAGTGCACCCCTATCGTGAGACACGATAACGGGGGGACAGGTTGGGTCCACCGCCCTAGGCCGGCTGGACAGGTTGAGCGATCGGGGCCGCTCTGCGGGGCTGCTGCGCAGCAGCCCCGCAGAGCGGTAAAATTTCTTCGAACTCGGCGGGGGGCCGGTAGGCGAGCGCCGAGTGCAGGCGTTGTCGGTTGTACACCTCCTCGATGAAGTTGCCGATGGCATTTCTGGCATGCTGCGCATCGCGGTAGGTCTGGCCGTTGACCTCCTCCGTTTTGAGAGTCTTCATGAAGCTCTCCGCCTTGGCATTGTCGTAGGGATTGCCGACCCGGCTCATGCTGGCGACAATGTCGTGCTGCTGCAGCAGTTCGGTGTAGTCGGCGCAGGCATATTGGGTACCGCGGTCGGAGTGGTGGACCAGGCTGCCGGGCGTCGGCCGACGCGCCTCGATCGCCATCGCGAGTGCTGCGATCGCAAGGCTTGCCTCGAGGTGCGTTTCCAGCGCCCAGCCGATCACGCGCCGGCTGAAGGCATCGATCACCACGGCGAGATAGACGAACTCTTCTCCCAGCCGGATGTAGGTGAGGTCGGCTACCCAGAGCTGGTCGAGACCGTTTGGCACCATGCCGCGGGCGAGGTTCGGCACCACGCGCCAGCCATGGTGCGAGTCCGTCGTGACGGGCACGAACGGCTTTTGCCGCAGGCACAGCAGGTTATCCCGCCGCATCAGGCGCAGCACGCGTTTGCTGTTCACCGCAAAGCCTTCCCGGCGTAGCAGAGCCGTGATCCGGCGATAGCCATAATGCCGGTGCGCCAGCGCCAGCCGCTGGATCGCGTCCCGCACCTCGGTCTCTTCCGCACGCGGGGCGGAGGCTGCCCAGTGACGGTAATAGCCGGCACGGCTGACGCCCGCCAGGGCGCACATCCGATCGATCGTGAGTTCGCCTTGCGACAGGGCGGCTGTCATCGCTTGGATGACCGCGTAGATCCCGTCGCGCCAGGTCCGGCGGTCGGCCGCCGTGCTTCCCTGACCCGCCGCAAGGCTTGTCGAAAAAAATCCAGTTCGATCTGCTGCTGACCGACCTTGCGTTCGAGCTCGGCAATTCGCTCGGCCGCGGCGGGATCACTAGTCGCGATCTCGCGCGCCCGCTTCTTCACTTTCGCCGTCGCGACGCCATCGCCCTTGCGAGGCCTACCCAGCGGGCGCAGCGCCTCTGCCCCGCCCGCCCGGAACAGCTTTCGCCACGAATAGAGATCTTTGCGCAGCACCTTCAGCTCCTCTGAAAGTGCTCTGACCGTCTCGCCCGCCAACAGCCGGCGGACCGCCTCAAGCTTGAATTCTCGATCGAACTTACGGGGGGATTTGTTGGGCATCCGTTCTCCTTTAGAGAACTGTCCCCGGTTTTTCTTGTCTCACTTTTGGGGTGCACTCCATACGCCGACCCGGATTTCGCTGCGCTCCATCCGGGCTACGTCTTGTCAGATCTTCCGCCCGGCATGGTCCCAATAGGGATCGCGCAGGCGGCGCTTGAAGATTTTTCCGGAATCTTCCCGCGGCAGGTTTGTGCGAATCTCGACGTGCTTGGGCACCTTGTAGTCGGCGAGATGCGCCTTCAGCTGCGCGCGGATGGCGGCCTCGTCCAGCGTGACGCCCGCTTGCGGCTCGACCACCGCCATCAGCGCCTCGCCGAACTCGGCGTCGGGGATGCCGAACACCGCGCAATCGTGCACGCCGGGCACGGCGTGCAGCACGGATTCGATCTCGGCCGGATAGATGTTGACGCCGCCCGAGATCACCATGTCGCGCTTGCGGTCGCAGATGAAGACGTAGCCGTCGGCGTCGATGTAGCCGACGTCGCCGGAGGTGATGAAGCCGTCGCGGTCGATCTCGGTCCGCTTCTCCGGCTTGTTGTGGTAGGTGAAGTCGGCCATCTCGCGCATGCGCGAATAGATCTCGCCGACCTCGCCCGCCGGCAGCACGCGACCGTCCTCGCCGAGGAAGCGCAGCTCCGCGCCGGGCGAGATCTTTCCGACCGTGCCCGGCTTCTTCAGCGCGTCCTCGGAAGTGGCAAAGGTCACGGCGCCCGACTCGGTCGAGCCATAGAATTCGTAGATCACCGGCCCCCACCACGCGATCATGGCGCGCTTGACGTCGGGCGGACAGGGCGCGGCGGCATGAATGATGTGGCGCAGCGAGGAGACGTCGTATTTCCTGCGCACCGCCTCGGGCAGCTTCATCAGGCGAATGAACATGGTCGGCACCATGAAGATGGTGTCGATCCGGTAGGTCTCGATCAACTGCAGGAACTCCTCGGGCTCGAAGCGCGGCATCAGCACCAGCGCGCCGCCGAGCTTGCCTGCGCGCAAGCCGAACGAGTTCGGCGCGGAGTGATAGAGCGGGCCCGGCAACAGCGCGCGGGCGCCGGGCTTCAGCCCATAGACCATCGCACGCATGCGCTCGCCGGCGGCGGTCTGCTCCGCCGTCGGCGCGGCACGGCGCACGCCCTTGGGATGGCCCGTGGTGCCCGAGGTGTAGATCATGTTCGTGGGCTGCGGCACCACCGGGCCGTCGTAGGGCGGGTGCTGCGCGAGCCAGGCGTCGAAGTCGATGGCGAAATCCGGCGTCGCCAGACGGGCGGGATCGATCTTGTAGGTCTTCAAAATCTCCGGCGGCGTCGGCACGCTGAGCACGGTGACGTCCGCCGGAATCGCCTCGCGCAGGCCATGCAGCATGTCGGCGTGGCCGATCAGCACGGACGTCGCGGAGTCCTTCAGGATGTACTCGATCTCCTCCGGCTTGAAGTGCCAGTTGATCGGCACGCCATAGGCTCCAAGCCGCATCGCCGCATAGGCCGCCTCGATGAAGGCGATGTCGTTGCGCATCAGCATGCAGACGCAATCGCCCTGCCCGACGCCGAGCCTGCTCAGGCCGCTCGCGATGCGGTCCGCGCGCTCGGCGACTTCGGCATGGGTGCGGCGGCGGTCACCGGAGACGACGCCGAGGAAGTCTTGGGACGGTTCGGTCATTGTTGTCTTTGTTGTTGCCTTGCGACGCTGTTGGTTTTCGTCATCACCGGGCTTGTCCCGGTGATCCACGTCCTTCGTCGCCGCACGCAAGAAGGTGGATGGCCAGGACAAGCTCGGCCATGACGCTACGCGTGGACTCACACGTCCGCAAATCTCGGCGCGCGCTTTTCCATGTTGGCGCGGACGGCTTCGGTCTGGTTCGGGCTGCCGATCAGCTTCTGCTGCTCGACGGATTCGGCGAGCAGCGCCGGACCCGGATCGAGCGAGAGATTGTTGAGCATGCGTTTTGCGGCGCGGATCGCATCGGGGCTCTTGCCCGCGATGTCGCGCGCGACCTCCAGCGCAGTGGCGCGCGGATCGTCGCAGATGCGGGTGGCGAGGCCGAAACTCATCGCCTCCTGCGCCGAGAAGATACGGCCCGTATAGGTGAGGTCGCGCAAGATGTCGTCGCGCACGAGCGAGGCGAGGATCGGCGTGCCCGCCATGTCGGGCACGAGGCCCCATTTGATCTCCATGATCGACATCCGCGCATCCGCCGACAGGAACCGCATGTCGGCGCCGAGCGCGAGCTGGAAGCCACCGCCGAAGGCGACGCCGTGAATGGCGGCGATCACGGGCACCGGCAGCTGGCGCCAGCCCCACACCGCCTGCTGGGCGAAATTGGCCTTGCCGTGGCTGCGCACGGTCAGGTCGCGATTTTCGCCGCCCGGAATTCCGTTCCCGCCCTTCTCCTTCATGGCGGCGAAGCGCCCCATGTCGAGACCGGCGCAGAACGCCCGGCCCTCGCCGGACAGCACCACCGCGCGCACGCCCTTTTCCCGGGACAGCCGGTCGGATGCCGCGACAAGCGCCTCGAACATGGCCTGATCCAGCGCGTTCATCTTGTCCGCCCGCACCAGGCGGACGTCGGCGACGCCCTCCGAAATCGAGATCGAGACGCGCTCTTCCATGGACCAATTCTCCCCTGTTCTTGCCTGTTCCTGACCGGTTGCCGCTTTACAGGACGCCGACGGCCGGATTTAGTCAATCGACCAATTAACTGACAATCCCTACGGGGGAAACACCCATGTTCAAGGAAAATCTTCTGGCCGGCCGGCGCATCCTGGTGACCGGCGGCGGCACCGGGCTCGGCAAGTCCATGGCGGCGCGCTTCCTGCAACTCGGCGCGGAGGTGCACATCTGCGGCCGGCGCAAGATCGTCTGCGACGAGACCGCGACCGAGCTGATGGACCTGCATGGCGGCCGCGTCACCAGCCACGGCGTCGACATCCGCAACGCGCTCGCGGTCGAGGAGATGATCGACAACATCTTTCGCGAGGCGCCGCTCACCGATCTCATCAACAACGCCGCCGGCAACTTCATCTCGCGGACCGAGGAACTCTCGCCGCGCGGCTTCGACGCGGTTGCCAACATCGTCATGCACGGCACGTTCTACGTCACGCATGCGGTGGGCAAGCGCTGGATCGCCGCAAGGCAACCCGGCAACATCGTGTCGATCACCACGACCTGGGTGCGCAACGGCTCGCCCTACGTCGTGCCGTCGGCGATGAGCAAGTCCGCGATCCACGCCATGACCATGTCGCTCGCGGTCGAATGGGGCAAATACGGCATCCGCCTCAACACGATCGCGCCGGGCGAGATCCCGACCGAGGGCATGAGCAAGCGCATCAAGCCCGGCGACGAGGCCGGGGCGCGCACCAAGGCGGTCAATCCGATGGGTCGCGTCGGCACCATGGAGGAGCTGCAGAACGTCGCGGTGTTCCTGATCTCCGGCGGCTGCGACTGGATCAACGGCGAGACCATCGCCATGGACGGCGCCCAGGCGCTCGCCATGGGCGGCAATTTCTATCAGCTGCGCGACTGGAAGGACGACGACTGGAACAAGGCGCGCGAGAGCATCAAGGCGCAGAACGAGAAGGACCGCGCGGCACGGGGGTAGTGTCGCTCTCAGCCGTCGTCCCCGCGAAAGCGGGGACCCATAACCCCAGGGAGAAGTTGCGGCGCGAAGCTTTAACTCCGAGTCCCGATAGCCACATCTGCCCGTGGTTATGGGTCCCGGATCGGCGCTCCGCTTCGCTGCGCTTGTCCGGGACGACGTCCTGAGAAACGTCATGAGAAACGCAAACAGAACAAGATCCACGGGAGAAACATGTCCAGCCTGCAGCCGGTTGCCAACCTCGCCGACATGGTGCGCGAACGCGCCACGAGCCGCGGCAACGCCGTCGCCTACGAGTTCGAGGGCCGCACCACGAGCTTTGCCGAATTCGACGTCAGGACCAACAAGGTCTCCAATGCCTTGACGGCGATGGGCCTGAAGAAGGGCGACCGCATCGCCTATCTCGGCAAGAACAGCGACATCTATTTCGAGCTCTTGCTCGGCGCGATCAAGGTGGGCGTGGTGATGGCGCCGGTGAACTGGCGGCTCGCCGGTCCCGAGGTCGCCTTCATCGTCGAGGACTGCAAGGCGCCGGTGCTGTTCGTCGGACCCGAGTTCATCACGCTGGTGCGCCAGATCAGGGACAAGCTGCCGGGCGCGCGTACGATCGTCACCACCGAGGGCGGCGCAGGCGAATGGCCGGATTTCACGCCCTGGCGCGACGCCCAGAGCGGCGATGACGCGAAGGTGCCGATCAGCCCGAAGGACATTGCGATCCAGCTCTATACCTCAGGCACCACCGGCAAGCCGAAGGGCGCGATGCTGTCGCATTCGAACTTCAAGAGCCTGCTCGAGGCCGGCGGCGCCGAGGACACCCCCGATTGGAACAGGTGGACGACCGACGACGTGTCGCTGGTCGCGATGCCGATCTTCCATATCGGCGGTTCCGGCTGGGGCGTGGTGGGGCTCGGCCACGGCGCGCGCAGCGTGATCGCGCGCGA
>NZ_JAGWUA010000160.1 GCF_028868675.1 Bradyrhizobium sp. | reverse complement strand
TCGATCATCGGCATGCAGAAGGAGGAGCCGCTGCGGCGCTTCACCTCGGGCATTCCCTCCGGCCGCTTCGAGCCGGCCGCCGGCACTGCGACGCTGAGCGGCGTCGCCGTCGAGACCGACGATACCACCGGCCTCGCGCTCCGCATCGCGCCCGTGCGCGTCGGCGGAAGGCTGGAGCCCGCGACGCCAAGATTCTGGCTGAGCTGATTGACCGCGCCACACACTCGCTGTCGTCCCCGCGTACGCGGGGACCCATAGCCCCAGAGAACTGTTGTGACGCGAGTCGTTGACCGCGAGTCTTCGTCAAACACAGTCCTGTGGATATGGGTTCAGGGCTCACCGCTTCGCGATGCCCCGGGACGACTTCGAGGAAGCTTGGTGCTCCGCGGCGTCATCCGAGCGCGCGAACCGTCACCCCTGCCGGAACCCCATCCGGAACGCGCCCCAGTGCTTGCCGCGCACCATGACCGGCGAGGACACGTCCTTCATCAGCACGAACTGGCCGCCGCCCATGTCGCGGCGGTAGGTCTGCAGCAGGAACGGCTTCGTGCTGGTGGCGACCTTCTTCACCGTGCGGTCGTTGAACAGGCGGCGGTTGCGGCAATTGGCGTTGTTCCAGACGGGGTCCTTGCCCTGCGGCAGCCGGTAGTTCGGATTGTGGGTCGGCAGATAGCCGCCTCTCGCCCAGGCGACGCAGTACACGATGCGCGGATCGGATTTCTGGATCGGGTCCTGGATCGGGGGGAGAACGCGGTCGGTGAAGGCGACGTAGTCGGTGAGATACTGCCTGGGATCGGTGCCCGCGATTTCCCGGTAGCGCTCGTCCATGAGTTGGGCAAGCGTAATCTCGCCGCGGTCGATCGCGGCTTCGAACGCCGATGCAATGCGCTTGGCGGTGTCGACGGCGACGCGGATCAGCGGCGCATCCGCGGTCTCGAGGCCGCTGTCGGCGATCGCCGCAATCAGTCCCTCGGACGTCTCCAGCAATCTCGCCACGCGCTCGTCGGCGTTCTTGAGATCGCGCGAGGACAGGTCGACGCCCGCCGCGAGCTCGCGCAGTTCCGCGATCACGGTGTCGCAATGGCCGAGATTGGAGGTTGCGGCCTGCGCGACGCCGTCGATCTCCGCGCCGACGCGGACGAAGCCCTGCTGGACGCGGGTGATGATGCCGCTGATCTCCTGCGCGCCGTCGCCGGCGCTCTTGGCGCGCAGCGAGGCGTCGCCGCTCTCGCCGATCAGGCTGCCGATCTGGCCGTCGAGATCGCGCACGGTGTCGGAGATCTGATGGGTCGCCTGCCGGGTCGCCTCGGCAAGGCTCTTCACCTCGTTCGCCACCACGGCGAAGCCGCGCCCGGCCGCGCCCGCGCGCGCCGCCTCGATGGTGGCGTTGAGGGCGAGCAGGTTGGTCTGCCTGGCGATCGCCTCGATGCCTCCGGAGACCTTGGCGACCTCCGCCAGCGCGCTGCCGACCGCGCCGAGCCGCGCTTCGATGCGCCCGACCGCCGCAACGAGCCCGGCGATGTGTTGGACGGCCGCGTCCACCGCCTCGCGCGACTGGGCGATCTCGCCGCCGGCGGCCGAGGCCGCCGACTGCACCGCCTGCGAGGCGTTGGCGATGGCGTGATTGGCCGCGACCATGGTTTCGGCCGCCGACTGCAGATGGCCGAACCGGTCCGACTGGCCGGCGACACGGCCCGCGACCTCCTGGACGTTGCCGGCGACGTCGGCGAGCTCGACGCCGAGGCCGCCGATGCGGTCGGCGAGCCGGTCGATCAGCCGTTCGGCCTCCGAGGGGACCGTTGCGGTTTCGAGTCTTGCAAGCTGCACGACCGACATCGACGCCTCCTTCGGGCAGGACCGATCATCGCGTTGGCGGGGCATTCCCATTTTCGTTCGGAGAAGCCGGACGTCAGAGCTTGTAGGCGGTCCGGAAGCCACCCCAGTGCCGGCCCTGCACGCGGATCGGCACGTCGATCTCGCGCATCATGACCGTGTTTCCGTTGCCCATGTCGCGCGCGTAGCTCTGGATCAGATAGGAGCGCGTGTTGTGAGCGGCGGCGATTCCCGCCGGATCGTTGAAGATGCGGCGGTTGCGGCTGTTGGCGGTGTTCCAGGCGACGTCGCCCGGCCGCTGCGGGTGGGAATAGATCTTGTTGTGCACCGGCAGGAAGCCGTTGCGGTCGACCATGGCGCAGAACGCCATGCGGGGTTCTCTCGCCAGGAAGGTTTCCTGGAACGGCGGCAGCGTGCGGTCGGCCCAGTCCAAGTAGCGCGTGCGGTACTGCTGCGGGTTGGTGCCGGCGATCTCGGCGTAGTCGGTGTCGAAGAGGTCGTCGAGCCTGACATCGCCACGCGCCACCGCCTGCTCGAAGAGCTTGGTCAGCGCGTTGCCCGCTTCCATGGCGCGGGTCACGAACTCGGTGTTCTCCTCGTGGATCGACCAGAGCTTGTCCTCGATCTTCTCGGCGAGCTCGGCGCCAGGGGCCTGAAACTGCGCTCGCGCGCCGGCCTTGGACTGCTCGGTGATGCGCAGGCGGCAGGCGCCGATGTCCTCGAGCGTGCCGTTGAGGCTCTCGTGCAGGGCGAGCTTGGCGCCCTCGGGGCCGCCGATCAGGACGCCCTGCATCGATATCTCGTACACCGGCAGGATGCCGCGTGCGCCGGCATCGAGCTTGAGATGGCAGGGCAGCCGCTCGGTCTTGCGGCGGTCGTCATGCTCGCTCTGGCGCAGCAGCACCGCGCAGCGCGACTTCAGCTTCTGCGCGAACATGGTGACGGCCTTGCCGGCGCTGGCGACGCTCTCGCCATGCGCTTCCGCCGCCTTGGTGGCGGTGTCGATCTCGGCGGCGCTGTCGCCGACCGCGACGATGAACTGCGAGGCGGTGGCGGCGTTGCCGGACACCTCGCTGGTGGTTTCGTTCTGCTCGGCGACCGCGCCGTTGACGGTGTCGAATACCGGGCGGATGGCCTCGATCGCCTGCGAGATGCGGTGCACGGCGTCGGCCGAGCCCGCCGCGTCCTTCTGCAGCGTCTCGATCTTCCTGGTGATCTCCTCGGTGGCGCTCTGGGTCTGCACCGCGAGCGCCTTGACCTCGGTGGCGACGACCGCGAAACCCTTGCCGGCCGCGCCCGCGCGCGCCGCCTCGATGGTGGAGTTGAGCGCGAGCAGCGTGGTCTGCCGCGCGATCTGCGCGATCAGGTTGACGACGTTGCCGATCGCCGCGGAGGATTCGCGCAGGCGGTCGACATTGGCGCGCGCCTCCTGGGCCGCGGCGCTGGCCTGATCGGCGAGCTTGCCGGCCTCGCGCACCTGCGCGCCGATCCCCTGCGCCGACTGGGTGAACTTGTCGGCGGCGTTGGCGAAGGTGGTGGCGGTCGACTGCGCGGCGCTGGTGCGCCCGGTCAGCGCGTCGGTGCGCTCGCGGATGGTCGCAAGCGTCGTGGCGGTCGCCTCCGCGCCGCCGGCGACGGAATTGGCCGCGCGCTCGAGCTGGCGGATCATGGCGCCGAGCTCGAGTTCCAGCAGTTCCAGGATTTCCTTGGCCGAATCGCCCGCCGAGGCCGGCTCGGGGGCGGCGGATTCGGCATTCGCCTGGGCGGCCTGCGCCGCGACCGCAGGCGCTGCCGGGTCCGGCAATCGCTTCCGAAACATTCCGAATGCCATCAAGTCACTCTTGTCGCGGGAATTGGTGCAGATATTTTCACATCACGGAATGAAGTCAGGGTTAACGGCTGCCTGCCCTCTAGGCATAAATGCCTACGAAATTACCTTAAAGTATCAGAGGGGGACTTCCACTTTAGTGGGATGGAGGCCTATAAGGCCCGCGTTTTCCCACCACAGACGGCGGACGATTTCCGAGAGAGACCACGCATGGCCGGACATTCCCAATTCAAGAACATCATGCACCGCAAGGGGCGGCAGGATGCGCAGAAGTCGAAGCTGTTCGGCAAGCTGGCCCGGGAAATCACCGTCGCCGCCAAGCTCGGCACCCCCGATCCGAACATGAACCCGCGGCTGCGCGCGGCCGTGATCGCGGCCCGCCAGGAGAACATGCCGAAGGACAATATCGAGCGCGCCATCAAGAAGGCGCTCGGCAGCGACGGCGAGAACTATGACGAGATCCGCTACGAGGGCTACGGCCCGGGCGGCGTCGCCGTCATCGTCGAGGCGCTGACCGACAACCGCAACCGCGCCGCCTCCGACATCCGCTCCTTCTTCACGAAATCCGGCGGCAATCTCGGCGAGACCGGCTCGGTATCCTTCATGTTCGACCGCACCGGCGTCATCGAATACGACCGTAGCGTGGCCTCCGACGACGCCGTGCTGGACGCCGCGATCGAGGCCGGCGCCGACGACGTGATCTCGGGCGAAGGCGGCCACGAGATCTACGCTTCCACCGAAAGCTATCGCGACGTCGCCAGGGCGCTGGAGGCGAAGTTCGGCGAGCCGCGCAAGGCCGCGCTGATCTGGAAGCCGCAGAACACGGTCGCGGTCGACGACGAGGCCGGTGAGAAGCTGTTGAAGCTGATGGATCTGCTCAACGAGCACGACGACGTCCAGAACGTCTACGCCAATTTCGAGATCTCCGACGCGCTGATGGCGAAGATGAGCGGCTAGGGTGGTGTGTCGTTGCCGGGCTTGACCCGGCAACCCATCAAATCGCCAAAGAGTCCTTCGAAGATGGATGTGCGGGTCAAGCCCGCGCATGACGAGGCAAGGGCTTGGCGGTTTCCCCCCTGACTTTCGTTCTGTTTCTGTTTCGCTATCCCCGGCCAGCGGCTATCACTGGCCCATGACCGCGCTCCCGATTCGCAAGCCCGTTCGCATCCTCGGCATCGACCCTGGCCTCCGCCGCACCGGCTGGGGCGTGATCGAGGCCGACGGCAATCGCCTCGTCTTCGTCGCCTGCGGTTCGGTGGAGCCGCCGGACGAACTGCCGCTCGCAAGCCGGCTGCTGGCGATCCATGAGGGCCTTGCCGCTGTCCTGTCCGCGCACAGACCGGCGGAGGCCGCCGTCGAGCAGACCTTCGTCAACAAGGACGGCGTGGCGACGCTGAAGCTCGGACAGGCCCGCGGCGTCGCCATGCTGGCGCCGGCCATGTTCGGCATTTCGGTTGCCGAATACGCGCCCAACCAGGTCAAGAAGACCGTGGTCGGCGCCGGCCATGCCGACAAGAGCCAGATCGCGATGATGCTGAAGGTGCTCTTGCCCAAGGCCGACCCGCGATCGGCCGACGCCGCCGACGCGCTCGCCATCGCCATCACCCACGCCCACCATCGCCAGAGCGCCGCGCTGCGGCTGAAGGTGGTAGGCGCATGATCGGCAAGCTCAAGGGCCTGATCGATTCCTACGGCGAGGACTTCGTCATCCTCGACGTCGGCGGCGTCGGCTACCAGGTGCACTGCTCGGCGCGCACGCTGCAGCATTTGCCGGCGCCCGGCGAGGCCGCCGTGCTGTCGATCGAGACTTATGTCCGCGAGGACCAGATCAAGCTGTTCGGCTTCCGCAGCGATGCCGAGCGCGAATGGTTCCGACTGCTGCAGACCGTGCAGGGCGTCGGCGCAAAGGTCGCGCTCGCCGTGCTCGGCACGTTGCCGCCGTCCGAACTCGCCAACGCGATCGCGCTGCGCGACAAGGCGGCCGTGTCGCGCACCCCGGGCGTCGGCCCGAAAGTCGCCGAGCGCATCGTTACCGAGCTGAAGGACAAGGCGCCCGCGTTTGCGAATGTCGATCCGGCGGTGGTGCATCTCGCCGGTGCCGTCGACGACCAGCGCGCGTCGCGGCCGGTGGCGGATGCGATCTCGGCGCTGGTCAATCTCGGCTACGGCCAGCCGCAGGCCGCCGCGGCCATCGCCTCCGCCGCGCGCAGCGCCGGCGAGCACGCGGAGACCGCGCAGCTCATCCGGCTCGGACTGAAGGAGCTGGCGAAGTGAGTGTTCAGCTCGTAGGGTGGGCAAAGCGCGTGCCCACCACTTTTGGCTCGGTTGGCGACGTGGTGGGCACGGCGCGAAGAACGCCTTTGCCCACCCTACGACAGTGACGGAGCTGGCGACGTGACCACCCCCTCCCGCATCGTCACGCCCGAGCGCCGCAGCGACGACGTCGGCGACACCGCGCTGCGGCCGCAGCAGCTTGCCGAATTCGTCGGCCAGGAGCAGGCGCGCAAGAACCTGTCGGTGTTCATCGAGGCGGCGCGCAAGCGCGGCGAGGCGCTCGACCACGTGCTGTTCGTCGGCCCGCCAGGCCTCGGCAAGACCACGCTGGCGCAGATCGTGGCCAAGGAACTCGGCGTCGGTTTTCGCGCCACCTCGGGCCCGGTCATCGCCAAGGCCGGCGATCTCGCCGCGCTGCTGACCAATCTCGAAGAGCGCGACGTGCTCTTCATCGACGAGATCCATCGTCTGAGCCCGGCGGTGGAAGAGGTGCTCTATCCCGCGATGGAGGACTTTCAGCTCGACCTCATCATCGGCGAGGGCCCGGCGGCGCGCTCGGTCAAGATCGAGCTGGCGAAGTTCACCCTGGTCGGCGCCACCACGCGCGCCGGCCTGCTCACCAATCCCTTGCGCGACCGCTTCGGCATTCCGATCCGGCTCAATTTCTACACCATCGAGGAACTGGAGAAGATCGTCACCCGCGGCGCGCGCGTGCTCAACGTCGGCATGACCGCCGACGGCGCCAACGAGATTGCGCGCCGCGCCCGCGGCACCCCGCGCATCGCCGGCCGCCTCTTGCGCCGGGTGCGCGATTTTGCGTCCGCCGCGAATGCAGAATCGATCGACCGCAAGATTGCCGACCACGCGCTGAGCGCGCTCGAGGTCGACGCCGCCGGCCTCGATGCGATGGACCGCCGCTACCTCACCACCATCGCGCTGAACTACGGCGGCGGCCCGGTCGGCGTCGAGACCATGGCCGCCGCGCTGTCCGAGCCGCGCGACGCGATCGAGGACATCATCGAGCCCTATCTGATCCAGTGTGGCTATCTGCAGCGCACCCCGCGCGGCCGCCTGCTCACCGCGCACGCCTTCCGCCATCTCGGCCTCCACGAGCCCGCGCGCGATCCCGCGCAGTTCGGCCTGTTCGGCACGGACGAGAGCGACGACTGACGCTCGAGTCTCATTGACCCCACCGCTTCCACTCTGCCGCCAATCCCGGCCAGCGTCGATCGGGGTTGCCGCGCGCATGCGCAATTTCGGGAGAAAGTTGGCGCGGGAATGCCCCGGTCGACGTGAAGGCGCGGCTGGACGCGGGGACGGGCGCCGGTGAGCCTCTGCTGATCCGGTGGGTCAGGCGGCGTCCTGGCGGCCGAACTTCCGGAAGCTGAACTTGTCCCTTCTGTGCACCGCCATCGGAATGGCCTATATTGTGTCCATGAATTCCGCCGTCGCGAAAGCCGTAGAAGCTCTGGAGCTGCTGCCTGAGGAGATGCAGGAGCAAGCGGCGGAATATCTATTGGTCCAGGCCAGAAGATTCCGAGCGCTCAAGAACGCGATCGATGAAGGCATGGCCGATGTGGAAGCAGGGCGCATGGTTCCCTGGGATCTCCAGGATTTCCTTCAGCAGGCCCGGGCGCAGGCGAAGCGATAGGGGCTTGCGTGCAGATTGTTCTTTCGTCACGCGCTCGTACGGATCTTCTCGACATTCATTCGTATCTCTCCGAACGCAGTACGGCCGCGGCGGATCGCCTGGCTGTCAGGTTTTCGGAGCGTTTCGACGAGTTGCGTGAGTTTCCGCTTCTTGGCCCCGATCGGAGCGAGTTGAGAGCCTCGCTTCGAGGATTGTCGATCGACGGCTATATTGCCTTCTATCTGGTCGAGACCGATCGAATTGTCATCGTCCGTGTCCTGGATGAACGCAGGGATATCCTGCGAGAGCTTGCAAAATGACTGCTCCTCTCGACGGCGAGATCCGCGACGGCCGCCACCGTCGTCGGCGAAAGGCGCCGCCATCACAGAGATCGTTGATCTGAAGCCATGCATGTCGTTTCGCCAATGTCTGCTGCATTCGCAACTCGTTTCCGGACCCTTGGGGCGCGTTCCAGCCCAGCAGGCACTCTGTGAAAACTGATCGCAAAGCGTGTCGGGGGATGTTTGCAACGAACCGGTTCCGAAGAACAAACCGATCGCCGCACCACCGATCGTCACGCGTGGCGAGCGCAACAAATCAGGCAGCAGAGAAACCGTCTAGCGTCGGCCACTGATAACCGGGAAGTTCAATCCGATCGGCAATGTTCCTGCCGACCGCAAGTTTCGCGATACCCGGAATGGCAAAAGCGTCGATGACCAAATTACGGAAACGCAGGCCTGCCCGCGTCCTCGGCGCAAGAGCCCTGGCAAAGCGCTCGGCGCCACGCTGTTTTGTCTCGATATAGCTGCGCAGCCGAGCCTCATAGCAGGCAAACGCCTGCTGATATCGGCCATGCGAAGCGTTGAGTTCGCCGGCCAGCACATAGGCCGCGATCATCGCCAGCGCCGAACCCTGCCCGGCCAGCAGCGAGACGCAGAATGCCGCGTCACCAACGAGCGCGACCCGCCCGTGTGACCAGTTCTGCATAGTGATCTGGCTGACGCTGTCGAAATAGAGCTCATCCGTCCGATCCATTTCATTCAGAGCATGCTTGCATTCCCAACCTCCGCGACCATAGAGATCGCGCAGCAGCGCCTTCTGCCCTTCCAGCGAGTCTGGCAAGTCGTTTGCAGCGAAGACGAACAGGAAAAGCGCGCGGTTGTCACGCAGGGTAAAGCGCCCGAGCATTCGGCCCGGCTCTCCGTACATCAAGTAGGCGTCTTCATCGCGCGGGCGATAGTCGGAAGCCTCGAACGCCGCGACGGCATAACCCAGGTGCTTCTCGAACAGCGAATGCGGTCCGAAGGCGAGTTTGCGCACCTGCGAATGCAGGCCGTCGGCGCCGATCAGAAGATCAAAGCGCCGCTCGCCAGCATGCGCCAGTGCAACGCGAACCCCGTCCGCCTGCTGCTCGATTCCGATGACCTCGTCGCCGAATACCGTGTCGATGCTGGCTTTGACCTTGCCGAAGAGCAATCGCGACAGAGCGCTGCGCGGGAGTGTCACGAAGCGTCCGCCAGTCAGCTCGGAGAAGACGTTGGTGCCGAAGCCCGCAACGCGGTTCCCGGCCTCGTCGACGATGCGTACCTCCCGGACGTGATAGCCGATGCGGTTGATCTCCTCGATCAGCCCCATGCGCTCCGCAAGATCGTAGCCGAGCCCCCAGAAGTCGATGACATAGCCGCCGCTGCGCAAGGTGGGTGTACGCTCGACGATGGTCGGCTCGAACCCGGCCGCCTTCAGCCAAAAGGCCAGCGCAGGCCCTGCGATGCCTGCGCCGGAGATCAAGACAGATTGCATGGCGCGAAACTACCCCCGCTGAGAAGATTCTTCACTTGGACCTTGGTACGAGGAAGCTCCGGCCCCTGACCCCCGTCGCACCGCGTTTCGGAGCGCCCAGTTCGGGCGAGGCATTTTCGTCGTCATGATGCACTCGGCGCCGCTAGGATGAAGCTTATGTTCCATGTTCGAAACCGCCGATCTTGGTCTGAAACAACCTGCTCTCCGAAACCTGGTCGTCGCGGGTCGAATACGCTGATTGGCGGCAGCGGTCAGAAGCTGAGTGTGGAGGCGCCTTGTTTGATCAATTCGTGCATCTTACTTGCGCCGGTGATGACCACGCCCTCGATCAGATCGCTCTCGCTGTAGCCGCGCGCCTTAACGCACGGCGTGCAGGCCCAGAGATTGCCGCCGCGTCGCAGGAAATCGCCTATCATTTGAGCCAGTGGATCGAGCGGGTTCACCTGGGTCGTGTCGCTGGCGCGCTTGCGCACGAGGTCGACGCCAGCGCTTGTGAGGAATATCGAAACCCGTAGCCCGGCTGTGAGCCCGCCGTTCGCAATGGTGAAGCCCACCGACGACAATTCGTGGTCGGTGCCGTGCGTGATCATCACCACCAAGTCATGCGAGTCGTTACTCATCGTCCTCCTCCATTTGGCACGCCATGATCGGCGAAGCGCCGGCGCGGCTCCGCGAAAATCCAGGTCCGTCGCATCCGAAGGCCCTCGGTGATTGCCCTGCGATCGGCGAGGGCATAGGCTCTGGACGCATTCGGTCGTTACATTGTCTTTTTTGCATCTGGATCGTGAGGGAGACAATGATTGTGGCTCCAGATCTCTTGCCTCGGAATCCACCGCTGCAGGCGTCGGCGGACGTGCTGTCCGACGTGTTGCGTATCGTGCGCCTCTCGGGCGCGGTGTTCTTCCGCGCCGACTTGGCGCTGCCGTGGGCGGCGCGATCGGTGTCGGCGGAAGAGCTGAAGCAGATGCTGTTGCCGCGGGCTCAGCAGATGATACCGTTCCACGTGGTCGAGCACGGGCGCTGCTGGATGGCGGTCGACGGCAGCGTGCCGGTCGAGCTCGCAGATGGCGACGTGATCGTGCTGCCGCACTGCAAGGAGCACACGATCGCGAGCGACATCGCGCTCGCGCCGGTGCCGATGAAGGATATCTTCCCGCGGCCGAATGGACGTGTGTCCACCATCGCGGTCGGAGAGGGCAAGGCCCGCACGCGCATCGTCTGCGGCTTCCTCCATTGCGACGAGCAGTTGTTCAATCCACTGTGCCACGGACTGCCGGACATCATCCATGTGCGCACGACGGCGGAGCCGCCGGGCTCGCTGCTGCCGGCGCTCATCGATAGCATGACGCGCGAGGCGCAGGCGGACCAGGACGGCACCGCGTGCCTGTTGTCGCGGGTGAGCGAGCTTGTCTTCATCGAGGTGTTGAGGCGTCACATCGCTTCCCTCGGGCCGGATACGATAGGGTGGCTCGGGGCCCTCAAGGATCCGCTTGTCGGTCGCGCGCTGCGTCTGCTGCACGGCAGCCCGGAACATCCCTGGACTGTCGACGACCTGTCTCACCAAGTTGGGGCGTCGCGCTCGCTACTCGCCGACCGTTTCCGGCAGTTCGTCGGCCAGCCGCCCATGCAGTATCTGACCGCTTGGCGGCTGCAGCTTGCCGCCTCGCTGTTGCAGAACGGTGCACCCAGCATCTCGGCGATAGCGTTGCAGGTCGGCTACGAGTCGGAACCAGCCTTCAATCGCGCATTCAAGCGCCACACCGGCGTGCCCCCCGCCACCTGGCGCGATAGGAATTCTGCGCGCGACCAAGCGCTGGGAAAGGCAGGCTGAATCCCGGTTGCCGGCTGCGGCAGGAACTCGGCGTCGGTTTTCGCGTCACCTCGGGCCCGGTGATCGCCAAGGCCGGCGATCTCGCCGCGCTGCTGACCAGTCTCGAAGAGCGCGACGTGCTCTTCATCGACGAGATCCATCGTCTGAGCCCGGCGGTGGAAGAGGTGCTCTATCCCGCGATGGAGGACTTT
>NZ_JAGWUA010000159.1 GCF_028868675.1 Bradyrhizobium sp. | reverse complement strand
GCCGCTGCCGTAGACGAACTCGGAGACCGGCGCGAGCGTCGCGGTCCCGACCTTCACGAGCAGCGGACGGCCATAGTAGAAATAATATCCGCCGCCACCCACGCATACGGCCACGGCGACGGCTGCAATGCCCCGCAGAGCCTTCTTCACGGTCGGATTCAGGGTCGGCAGCACCGACATTCTCCTTGTTCGAAACGTTCAGCGTATTCCATAGGAATCCAGTTCGTCGCGAACGCCGGGATCGATCGCGGTCGCGGCCTTCATGTCGGAATTTCCCGCGCTCGTCCGGCCCTGCCGCGTGTAGGCGATGCCGCGTCCATAAAGGGAGGTCGCGAGCTTCGGTCTGAGGCGCAGGGCATCATTGAAGTCGGCGATCGCCGGATCGAGCCGGCCCAGCATCAGATTGGCGAGGCCGCGGCTGTCGAGGGCGTCGGCATAGTCCGGCCGGAGCCGCAGCGCCTCGTTGCAGTCGGTGACCGCCATCTGGCCGCGGCCAAGCGCCACGTACACGAAGCAGCGGTTGTTGTAGGCCTGAGCGTTGCCCGGACCGTATTCGATCGCGCGCCCGAAGTCGTTGGCGGCGAGGTCGTACTCCTTCAGCCGCGCCAGGATGTTGCCGCGCTTGTAATAGGCGTCCGCGTCCTGCGGATTGCGGTTGATCGCGTCGGTCAGGCGGTCGTATTCGGCTCCCCGCCGGCGATCGGTCGTCGTGATCTCGTCGGTCCTGCCGTCCGAGGGGCGATTGGTGGCGAACTGGCTGGTCGACGGAGTGAGCGACTGGGCGAGCCGCTTGGCTTCGGAGACATCGGAGCCGGTCATCCTGCCGGTCAGCAGATCCAGGATGCGTTGCGCGTTCCGCTGCGTATCGGCGGGATTGGAGCTCGCGGCTGCCGCCGACGCCCATTTGTAGGCATCGATGTCGCTCCTGGACGTGCCGCGGCCGACGGCATACATTTCGCCGACGATGAGACGCGCCTGAGCGTGGCCGCGCTCGGCCGCCGAGGAGAGCCAACGGAAGGCTTCCGCGTCGGACCGCGAGACCCCGACGCCCTGGGCATACAGCACTCCCAGATAGAATTGCGCCCTGGTGTCCCCTCGCTGCGCCTGGCGCAGATAGTCTTCCGTCATCCTGGCGTCGCCGGCGTCGTCCGCACGGGACGTTCCGGCGCTCGACAGGGCGATGATCGCGACGATGAAAAGAGCCCTCAACATGGCCTTCAGCATTCTCTTCCCGACTTCGCTGCCGGGGCAGCCGTGAACGCGTCAAACATCTGTAGGGGCGGGCGCCGCGGCCGGATTGATCTTCCGCAAGCGCGCGCGCCTTTCCCGCACAGCTTCAGGCAATTCGGGGTACGTCGGCCCTGATCCAGATCAATTCGGACTTCGTGCGGCCCCGGCTCGTGCGGGGCTGGCCCAAATCGTCGCAGGCAGGGCGTCGCCCCGGCGCTGCCGGTCGCGGCGTCTTGCGGTAGCGCAAGGCGGCGGCCGGCCGGCCGGCTAGGGTAGGGCCCATGCCTGCGGCGGCCTCGAACATCGTCAGGACGATCAATCTCGCGCTGCAAGGCGGGGGCGCGCACGGCGCCTTCACTTGGGGCGTGCTCGATCGGCTCCTGGAGGAGGAACATCTCGCATTCGAAGGCTTGAGTGCGACCAGCGCGGGAGCCATGAACGCGGCCCTTTTCGCCTATGGACTGACCGTCGGCGGGCGCGAAGGCGCGCGCAAGGCGCTTGCCGGCTACTGGAAGCGGGTCAGCGATCTCGCCGCGCAGGGTCCGCTGCAGCCGAGCCCGATCGACAGGATGACGGCAAACTACAGGCTGACCTGGTCGCCGGTGTTCTACGTGATGAACCTTCTGACGCGCGTATTGTCGCCCTACGAGTTCAATCCCGCGAACATCAACCCGATGCGCGACGTCGTCGAGCAGTCCGTCGATTTCGACGTGCTGCGGCGCCCGGATTGTCCGGTCAAGCTCTTCCTCTCCGCGACCAACGTTCGCACGGGAAAGGTCAAGGTCTTTGCCGGCGAGGAGATCTCGGCCGCCGCCGTGCTCGCTTCGGCGTGCATTCCCACGGCCTTCCAGGCGGTGGAGATCGACGGCGAGGCCTATTGGGACGGCGGCTACATGGGCAATCCCGCGCTCTTCCCGCTGATCTACAACTGCAAGGTGCCCGACATCGTCATCGTCCACATCAACCCCCTGGTCCGCAAGGAGTTGCCGCGCACCGCGGACGAGATCTCGAACCGGATCGACGAGATCAGCTTCAATTCGTCGCTGATGCGGGAGATGCGAGCCGTCAGCTTCGTCACGCGGCTCGTCACGCAGCACCGCATCGTCGGCGAAGCGCTGCCGCACGTCTTCATCCACAGCATCGCCGACGACGACTTCATGGCGACGCTCAGCTCGACCAGCAAGTCCAACGCCGACTGGAGCTTCCTGTCCTATCTCCGCGACCAGGGACGAAAGTGCGCCGGCGACTGGCTGGCGAGGAATTTTGGCAAGATCGGCCTGCAATCCTCGGTCGACATCGATTCGGTGTATCTGTAAGGCGGGACGGCGATCGTCGGCCTCGCGTGCTAGCGCTGCGCCTGCACGCGCTCGGCGCCATCGGCGCAGACCGAGGCGACGATGCGGCAAGTCCGGCCCTTCTTGCCGCAATCGGCCAGCGCATCGTCCCTGGCTTTCTGAATGGTGTCGCGGGTGACGATGGCCCAGCTCGATCCGGAATGGGCGAACACGCCGCATTCGGTGCCGAAGAAGCTGATCTCGACGGGGCAGGATGCGGTGCCGCAAGACTGCTGGGCCGCGGCGACCGCCGCCTTGCGTGTCTCGTGCGACCAGGCCATGCCCCAGTTGCCGCTGCTGCGGGAATAGACGATCGCTCCCCACGGCCCCAGGCTGCCGGTTTCGCGCAGGATTCGCAGCAGGCCCTGGGTGGCCTGGCCGGTCTGAGGAAGGTTGCTCCGACGTTCGAACTCGCGGATCGCGTCCCGCGCCGCCGGGTTGAAGGGCCCCTCCATGGGACCGGGATCGAAATTGAGCGCATAGAGACGCTCGCGCATCTCGCGCAGCAGGCCGGCGTCGCCGATCGCGAGCTTGTCGTCCGGCTGCTCGACGGTGGAGTTCGCCGACGCGGTCTTCTGCTGTTGCAGGTTGATCCTGGCGAGGTCCGCGAACGCGCCGCTGGGATAGCGCTTCAGGTAGGCCTCGAACAGCAGCGGATTCTTCTCGTTCTTGATCGTCTCCCAGAATGCGATCTCGATGGAGGCCTGGTCGGGCTGTCTGGCGGCAGGCTCGGCCTGCTTGTCGTTGCCCGGCACCAGCGCGATGATCGATCCGCCGAGAGAGCCGTAGACGAACGGCTCCTGCCGGTTTCCGGTGCTCCTCAGGACCTCGTCGCGCACCCGGCCGAAGGCAAGCCGGACGTCGAGCCCGGGCGAAGCGATGAACTGCAGCAGCGCGGCGGTGAACGGACTGTTCGTGCCGTCGCCGTCCGAGGCGGTCGAGCCTGCCTTTGCCGCGAACGCGACCAGCGTGTCGGACGATTGCGGTTCGACCTTGGCGAGGCCGCGTCCGATCGCGCGCGACGCCAGCGTCCGCTTCATCGTCCGGGCGAACGGATTGTCGCGACAGGCGTCCAGGATGACGAGGCGCAGGCGCTTCGCTTGGTCGATCACCTTCAGCACGCGATCGAGCGGAATCGCCTCGTCCTCGGCATCCAGATCCCGCTCGAGCGTCGCATCGATGGGAATCAGGTAGTTGACGCCGTCGACCTCCATTCCGTGTCCGGCATAGAACACCACGGCGATGTCGGCGTCGGCGGCGACGTCGGAAAACTGCCGGAGCGCGCGTCGCATTTCGGCGATGCCGAGATCGCCGCGTGATTCCACGACGTCGAAGCCGGCGGATCTGAGCAGCGCCGCGACGGCCACGGCGTCGTTTGCCGGGTTCGGCAACTGGGTGGCGTTCTTGTAGGTCGAATTGCCGATGGTGAGCGCGACGCGCTTCTCGGCGTGGAGGGGACTGTTCGCCAGAAGCATGAACGCAGCGATCAGGAAAGAGGGCACCCACCTGCGCATGAAGCTGTCCCGGTCGGCAATCGCCGTGCTGTCCGATTCAAAGTGGGGCGACCCTGCTCTGTTACACGTAGATTGTCCCGGCCGCGTCGCCCTTGATTTAGGTCAACGCCGCATCGGCGGGATAAACGATGGTTTGCAGCAGACGGTAGCGTTGATGAAGAGGATTGGGTCGGATGGCAACGGGTACGACATGGCGATGGGCAGGCGCCCTTGGTCGCCTCGCAGCCGCCGTGCTTCTCGCCGCGCTGCCCGGATTCTTCGCCGCGACGGACAACGCGTTGGCCCAGGCGGGATCGGTCGGCGGCGTTGTCGGAAAGACCGGCAAATCCCAGTCCGGCAGCGACGAGGCGCCATCCGCCGCACCGGACTCCAGAACGCGCAGGGAGCCGCGCCCGGCCCGTGCCGCACCGACGTCGTCGTGCGGCAAGATGCCGGGAAACTGGGCATGGTTCAACGGCGTCACCGCCGTCATCAGCGCCGACGGAACCGCCAAGGCAGGCGCTCACACCGCGACGTGGACGTGCAGCAACGATTCCGTCGTCATGCATTGGAGCCATGGCTACACGGACAGGTTGCGGCTGTCGCAGGACGGAACTCATCTGGAAGGCACGAACGGTTTCATCACCGTTACCGGAAACAAGCGATAGGGGCGCCCGGACTCTCGGTCGCATCATCGGCCGTGGCGAGGCGCGCGACGAACTGCTAGGTTCATCGAAACGACCGGGCCTTCGACGGAGGGTACGGCGAGAAGAGACAGGGACGGAAACATGGCTGACAAGTCGGCAACGCCGAATTGGGATCCGCTCGTGCTTGCGGGGCAACTGCAGAACATCGCGCAGCAGAGCCAGCTGCTGATGCAGCGCTTCGTCTCCCAGCAGCAGGACGCCGCCAAGGCGGGAATGGGCGACACCTCGACCCTCGGATTCGACTTCGCCGACCTGATGGGACGGATCATGGCCGATCCGACTGCGGTCGCGAAGGCCCAGATCAACCTGTTCAACGAGAGCATGGCCATCTGGCAGAGGACGGCGGAGCGCATGTTTGCGCCGCCGGCCGCCGGCGAGGACAAGCCGAAGGACAAGCGCTTCAAGCATCCCGACTGGACCGAGAATGCGGTCTTCAGCTTCGTGAAGGACAGCTACCTCGTTGCAGCGAAGTCGATCCTGTCGACGGTTCGCGACGTCAGGGGTCTGGACGAGGCCGCGGCGCGCAAGGTCGATTTCTATACCCGCCAGTTCGTCGATGCGCTGTCGCCCACCAATTTCGTCGCGACCAATCCGGAAGTGCTCGCCGCGACGCTGGAGTCGGGCGGCCAGAACCTGCTGCGCGGGCTGGAGAACCTCCTTGCCGATCTGGAGCGTGGCGACGGCCGGCTCGCGATCAAGATGACCGACATGAAGGCCTTCCGTCTCGGCGAGAACATCGCGACCACGCCGGGCAAGATCGTCTACCAGAACGATCTCATGCAGCTGATTCAGTATGCGCCATCGACGAGGGATGTCCGGAAGCGGCCGCTGCTCATCGTGCCGCCCTGGATCAACAAGTTCTACGTGCTCGATCTGCAGCCCAAGAACTCCTTCATCAAATGGGCGGTCGATCAGGGCCACACCGTGTTCGTGATCTCCTGGGTCAACCCCGACGAGAAGCTCGCCGAAAAGAGCTTCGAAAACTACCTGCTGGAAGGACCGGTCGCGGCGCTCGACGCCATCGAGAAGGCGACTGGCGAACGCAAGGTCAACGCGATCGGGTATTGCCTCGGCGGAACGCTGCTGGCCTCGACGGCGGCCTGGCTGGCGGCGAGGGGCGACGATCGGCTCGCAAGCGCCACCTACTTCGTCACGCTCGTCGAGTTCACCGACGTAGGCGACATGCGGGTCTTCATCGACGACGAGCAGCTTGCGTCTCTCGAGCGGCGCATGCGCGAACGCGGATATCTCCAGGCCGAGGACATGGCGACCTCGTTCAACATGCTGCGGGCCAACGACCTGATCTGGTCCTTCGTCGTCAACAACTACCTGCTCGGCAGGGAACAGATGCCGTTCGATCTCCTGTTCTGGAATTCGGACTCGACGCGGATGCCGGCTGCGATGCACTCGTTCTATCTGCGCAAGATGTACCAGGAGAACCTCTTGGCAAAGCCCGGCGGCATCACGCTGGCCGGCGCGCCGATCGATTTGTCGAAGATCAAGATCCCGACGTTCATCCTGTCGACGCGCGAGGATCACATCGCGCCCTGGAAGTCGACCTACGCGGCGACGCGCCTCTACTCCGGGCCCGTCAAATTCGTGCTGTCCGCGTCCGGTCACATGGCGGGCGTGATCAGTGCCCCCGGAAGCAAATACGGGCACTGGATCAACGACGATCTGCCTCCGACCCCCGACGAATGGTTCTCCGGCGCGACGGCCCGTCAGGGATCGTGGTGGCCGGTTTGGGACGAGTGGATCACGCGGCTCGATCCGGAGCGGGTGCCGGCGCGCGAGCCGGGAGGCGGCAATCTCCCTGTGATCGACGATGCGCCCGGCTCCTATGTGCGCGTGCGCGCGGTCGCGACATAGGGCGACGAACAGCCTCTGGCCCGCGGTTAGTGAATTCGCCGGCTTGGGGAGGGCGGGTTCTCGTCCGGCTGCTCGGCGATCTCTGCGATCGGGCTCGCCTGATGGTGCACCAGGCGCCACACCTCGCCGGCGCGCCTGAACTGGTTGGTGGCAGCGAGCGCCGTGCCACCGACGATCTCGATGCACAACACCCGCGCGCTGTCGCCCTCGACGATCGCTTGCGGCTCGGCGCAGACGATCTGTGGTTGGGCGGGATTCGCCATGATGTCGCGCCAGCTTCCGATCACGGCCGCCCGTCCGATGATCGCGGGCCAGCCGGGATGGATGCAGGAGATGCTCTCGTCATCCGCCCACAGCCGTTCCATCGCCGGAAAGTCGCGGGCGGCGAAGGCGGCGTAGAAGGCCGCGTTGGCGGCGATGAGCGCGTGGTTGTCCGTCATATCCCGTCGGGGTGGGGCAATGACGAACAAAAAGCAAGGCCATTCTTCGCCGGACGGACGGAGTTCGCCCGGCCGCAGCAGGCGGCGGCGGTTGCTTCCTGATGAACGGTCAGGATTCGCGGCCGCCGCGCAATGTTCGCCGTTTGCGCCCGTCCGCTTCCTGTGATTGGCTCGCGTTCGGCAATGATGGAGGACATTCATGAAACTCTCCGGCAAGGTCGCCGCCGTCACCGGTGCGGCGCGCGGCATCGGCAGGGCCTGCGCTGAACGTTTCCTGAAGGATGGCGTCAAGGTCGTCATCTCGGACGTCGATAATGACGCCCTCGAGAAGACGGTCGCGGAGCTCGGGCATCCCGGCGATCTGCAGGCCGTGCACTGCCACGTGGCGAGACAAGCGGACGTCGACCGCCTCGTCGCAACCGCGGTCCGGGAGTTCGGCCGGCTCGACATCATGGTCAACAATGCCGGCGTTGCCCGCAACCAGGACCTGCTGCAGATATCTGAAAAGGATTTTGACGACGTCATCGCCGTCAACTTGAAGGGTGCATTCTTCGGCGTGCAGGCCGCAGCCAGGCAGATGATCGCGCAGGGCGGCGGCGGGGTCATCATCAACATGTCGTCGGTCAACGCGCTGCTGGCGATTCCGACGCTTGCGACCTACGCCATCTCAAAGGGCGGCATGAAGCAGCTCACCTCGGTTGCCGCCGTCGCGCTGGCCCCGCACAACATCCGCGTCGTCGCGGTCGGCCCGGGCACGATTTTGACCGACATGGTGGCGTCCGCGATCTTCAGCTCCGAAGACGCGCGCAAGAGCGTGCTGTCGCGCACCCCGATCGGCCGCGGCGGCGAGCCGAGCGAGGTCGCTTCCGTCGTCGCGTTCCTGGCGAGCGACGACGCGTCCTACATCACCGGGCAGACCATCTATCCCGACGGCGGCCGGCTGGTGCTGAACTACACCGTGCCGGTGAAGGAGTAGACGCTGCCATCGCAACTCTCACCGTACCGTCATTGCGAGGAGCGACGCGACGAAGCAATCCAGACTGCCTCCACGGCGGCGGTCTGGATTGCTTCGCTTCGCTCGCAATGACGGAGAATGCGGCTAGATCAGTGTGTCAAACAGGTCATTCCAGTCGGGATTTGAACTCTCGATCAACGCTAGTTTCTTGGCCCGGCTGCCGCCTTTGATCTGTTGCTCACGCGTGATCGCCTCGTTCATAGTGTCGTGCAACTCATACCAGACGAGAATCTTGCATCCGTACTTCTTGGAGAATCCCTCGACCAGCCCTTGCCTGTGTTCATACGCGCGGCGCGGCGGATTGGAGGTAACGCCTGTATAGATCGTTCCATTGCGGCGATTGGCGAACATGTAGACGCATGGCTGCTTCATGTGGCGCTCTCAGGAAGGTTGTGCTCGAAGACTATCACAACAATCTCGTCATTGCGAGGAGCGGAGCGACGAAGCAATCCAGAATCTCTGCGCGGAGAGATTCTGGATTGCTTCGCTTCGCTCGCAATGACGATGCGGAGAGTTCCGTGATGGCGCCGCGCTCCTCACTCCGCTGCGCTGCGCTCCTTGGCGCTTGCTGCAAGATGCCGGCCCGCGACGTAGCCGAAGGTCAGCGCCGGGCCGAGGGTGATGCCGGCGCCGGGGTAGTTGCCGCCCATGATGCTCGCCATGTCGTTGCCGGCGGCGTAGAGGCCCGGAATGACGCGGCCCTCGGCGTCGAGCGCGCGCGCGTTTGCGTCGGTGACGATGCCGGCATAGGTGCCGAGATCGCCGATCACCATCTTGATGGCGTAGAAGGGACCATGCGCCAGCGGTGCGATGCAGGGGTTGGGGCCGTGCAGCGCGTCGCCCTGGTAGCGGTTGTAGGCCTTCGATCCCTTGCCGAAGGCGGCGTCCTGCCCCTGTGCCGCGGTGGCGTTGAGCTGCGCCACCGTCTCCTTCAATCCCCTCGCGTCGATGCCGGCTTGCGCCGCGAGCGCGTCCAGCGTGTCGCCGCGCTTGAGATAACCGGTGCGCAAGTGATGGCCGAGCGGCATCGGGAACGGCGGCACGCAGCCGAGGCCGTATTTGCGCAGCGCCTCGTGGTCGCAGACGAGCCAGGCAGCGATCTCCTCGCCGGGCTTGGTCGCCTTCATCATCGCCTGGACGAAATCGTGATAGGAGTTGCCCTCGTTGGCGAACCGTTTGCCATCGCGCAGCACGGCGATGACGCCGGGCTTCGCACGATCGATGAAATGCGGCATCACGCCGCCCGATCCGTCCTTGCGCGTCGTCAGCGACACCGGCACCCAGGCCGCCGCGTTCGGCAGGCGGTTCTCGACATGGCCGCCGGCAGCTTCAGCGAGCCGCAGGCCGTCGCCGGTGTTGCCGGTCGGCCCCGGCGAAAAATGCTCGTGGCCGGTCGGCGCATGCGGAAACATCTTCTTGCGCCGCGCGACGTCATGCGGGAAGCCGCCGCAGGCCAGCACGACGCCGCGCCGCGCGCGCACGCGCACGCTGCGTCCCTCGCGTGCGACCACCGCGCCCGTCACTGCGCCGTTCTCGACGGTCAGCTCACGCACCGGGGAGGACAGCCAGAGCGGGATGTCGAGGTCGAGTGCGGATTTGGCGAGGCGTCCCGCCAGAGCATTGCCGTTGGTCAGCGTCATGCCGCGGCCGTAGCGCAGCACGTCCATGAGATGGCGCGATAGGCGCCTGACGACGTAGATCGCCGAGGTCAGCGATTTCGTCGCGCGCATGAAATGGATGATCTCCTTGCCGCTGCCGAGCATCATGCCGAACACCGTGAGTTCGGGCAGCGGCCGTCCGAGCGTCTTGATGTGGTCGCCGAGCTCGCGGCCGTCGAAGGGGCGGGTGACCATGGAGCGGCCGCCCTGCGCGCCGCCGGGCGCCTCCGCGTGATAGTCCGGAAACACCAGCGGCATGTCGAAGCGCAGCGCGGTCTTCGTCGTGAAGAAATCGACCGCCTCGGGGCCCGTCGCGAGGAAGGCATCGACGCGGGCGGCATCGAAATTGTTGCCGGCCTCGTGGCGCAGATAGGTCCGCGCCTGGTCCGGCGTCTCTTCGATGCCGTAGGCGCGGGCGAGCGAGGTGCCGGGAATCCAGAGCCAGCCGCCGGAGCGGGCAGTGGTCCCGCCATAGCGCGGCTCCTTCTCGACGATCAGCACGTCGAGTCCGCGGGAGCGGGCAGTGATAGCGGCCGCCATGCCGGCCGCCCCCGATCCGGCCACGAGCACGTCGCATTCGAAGATATCGCCGCGCTCGCCGCCACACATCTCGCACCTCGTTCCTTGTCGATTGGATCAAGAGGGGGATCGTCAGGCAGGTTTGTCAATCGGCAATTTGCGGATGGCGGGAGCTCACCGATCCCTACCGGCACGCGGGATTTGCAGCGCCCGGGATCGACAGGAAGGTGATCGTGGCCGGCGCCAGATGAATTCGCCCGGCGCGCGCGGGGCGTGCGATCAGCTCGGGTAGGGCATTGTCGGCGGTCAGCGCCAGCGGCCGGCCGTTCAACTGTACGGTCGGACCTTGCAGTTGCGCCGCATGCAGCGCATAGCGCTCCGAGGCCAGCGGGAGCGCCACGCTGCGCGAAACGTGACGCGAAATGTTGATCGCAAGCAGCGTGACTCCGCCGGGAATCGACGGATGGCAATGCGCGTAGAGATGCAGGCCGGATAGGGCGCCGGCGTCGAGCACGGTCGTGCCCATCAGGCGATGCCACAGCAGCGCGCCCCAGTAGTTCGGGCGTGGACGAAAGGTGCGTTCCTCGAGCAGGCCGTAATCGCTGGCGGCGAGCGTATTGTGCATCACCACCTGGACGCCGGCTTTGGCGAGCCGGCCGAGTTGATCGAGATAGCGGAAGGTGTCGAGGAAGGTCGCGTCCCACCGGTTGCCGCCGCAGGCAGCGTCCGCCGTCTCGGTCAGCCAGATCGGCTTGCCCGGCTCGAACGCGTCGCGCAGCGCACGATAGACCGACAGCGCGGCGTCCGTCCGCGCAAGCCAGGCATCGCTCAGCGCCTGCGTGGGATCGTCGCGGCCGCCGCAGCGCGGCGAGAGCGCGCCGTAGTGATGGTAGGAGAAGCGATCGAGGCCGGGACCGGAAGCTTCGAGCAGGTCGCGGGTTCGCAGGCCGGAGGTGGCAGCAGGCGCGTCGCCGGTCGAGCCTGGCCCGACGATCAACGTCTCCGGCGCGGCGCGCCGCATCAAGTCACGAAAGACTCTTGCGTCACGGCCATAGGCCTTGGCATCATAGCCGGGCGGCGCGCCATTGTTCGCCGCCAGGTTCGGCTCGTTCATGAACTCGACGGCGGCGATGCGAC
>NZ_JAGWUA010000358.1 GCF_028868675.1 Bradyrhizobium sp. | reverse complement strand
GTCGGTCGAGACGAAGCGGTGATCAGGGAATACATCCGCAAGCAGGAGGCCGAGGATACCCGGCTCGACCAAATGAACATGTGGCGCTAAGGCCGCCTTTAGGCGGCCAATAAAATGGGGGACGCGTCAGCGTCCCTCACAGCTGCTTTGAGCAGCTCAATTCCTAAAGCCCCCGGCTTTGCCGGGGGATACTTACCTCGTGGAAGACGAGGACCGCGTATCTGTCCATCGCCGATTCGATCTCGCGCGCCTCTTCCTTCGTCAGCGGCTGACGCAGATCGAGGCCGGACACCTCGCCGACGAAGTGCTTGTGGATCTGCCGGATGGCGATCGTCATGGCGTTTCCTCCCGCGCAGCGGTTTTCCCGCTCTGTTGGCGCAAAGGCTACTCCCGGGTCGGACGATGTCAACGCGCAGGGCACGCATGGCCCTCAGGCATTCCGCGCCATCAGGCCGCCGTCGACCGGGATCACCGCGCCGGTCAGGAAGGAGGCGGCCGGCAGGCACAGGCTCAGCGTCATGTGCGCGACCTCCTCGGGATCGCCATAGCGTCCGAGCGCGGTGCGGCGCTTGGCGTAGATCGTCTTGTGCTCCTCCGAAATCCGCTCCGTGATCGCGGTACGGATCGGTCCCGGACAGATGCAGTTGACGGTGATGCCTTCGCGGCCGAGTTCGACCGCGAGCGAGCGGGTCAGGCTGGCGACGCCGCCCTTCGCGGCGGAGTAGGGGCTATGCATTGCGGTGGCGCCGAGCGCCTCGGTGGAGGCGATGTTGACGATGCGCGGGCTCTTCGACTTGCGCAGATACGGCAACGCCGCGCGGATGATGCGCGGGTGCGCCGTCAGCATCACAGCGAGGCCCCTGGCCCAGGCGTCGTCATAGGCGGGATCGTCGATTCCCACGCGTACCGAGATGCCGGCATTGTTGACGATGATGTCGAGCCCGCCGAACTGCGCCGCGACCGCATCGATCACGCGCCTGATCTCGCCGGCGTCGGCGACGTCGAGCTTCCAGGCGCTGGCCGAGCCGCCGCTCGCTGCGATGTCCTTCGCGACGGTTTCCGCGCCGGCGGCATCATGGTCGGTCACCGCCACATGGGCGCCCTCGGCGGCGAACACGCGCGCCGTGGCGCGTCCCATGCCGCTCGCTGCACCGGTGACGAGAACGGTCAATCCCCTGACCGAGCGGCTCAGTTGCTTGAATTCGGACATGCGTTCTTTCCCGGGGCCCGCCTGCTCGTTGTTGTACGATTGACAAGGCTGGCACCGATCCGCACACAGGTCAAACGCGAGCATGATCCGGACCCGAAGGGCCTCGCGTTAGCGAAAAGTTGGCACCAGTTTTCCGGCAAGATCATGCTCAAGACAATGAACAAGAGCGAAGGGAGAAAGCGCGATGGCAAACGAGCTCGATTTCACCGGCAAGCAGGTGCTGGTCGTCGGCGGGTCCAGCGGCATCGGCAACGGCATTGCGCAGGCCTTTCGCGCCAGGGGCGCGCAAGTCGCGGTGTGCGGCACGCGCCCGGCTGCGAAGGACTATGCGCAGGAAGAGGGGTCGGATCTCAGCGGCCTTGCCTACGCCAAGCTCGACGTCAGCGACGCCGGCGCGATCGACGCTTTCAAGCCGTCCTTCGAGCGGCTCGATGTGCTGGTGCTGGCGCAGGGCGCGGTGATCTATCGCCGCGGTGAATTCGAGATGGCGGGTTTTCGCAAGGTCGTCGAGGTCAATCTGATGAGCCTGATGGCCTGCGCCACGCGGTTTCATTCCATGTTGCGGGATTCAAGGGGATCGCTGATCATGGTCTCCTCGACCGCGGCCTATCATTCCACCATGGGCAATCCGGCCTACAACGCCTCGAAGACCGGCGCGGTCGGATTGACGCGGACGCTGGGCGAAGCCTGGGCGGAGGACGGCATCCGCGTCAACGGCATCGCGCCCGGGCTCGTCGATACCAAGATGACGAAAGTGACGACCTCGCATCCCAAGCGGCTCGAAGGCGCGCTGTCGCGGATTCCGTTGCGGCGACTGGGGACGCCGGCGGACATGGCGGGCGCAGCCTTGTTCCTGGCCTCGCCGCTGTCGTCCTACATCATCGGCCAGACCATCGTGGTCGATGGCGGTCTCATTCTGTAGGCCACCGCTCCGGCGCGATTACGGCTGACGCTTCTTCGTCATTCCGGGGCGCATCGCGCTGGAACGGTGCGACATCACCTGATTTCAGCCGACCGTCCGACGCTGCCCGGCGG
>NZ_JAGWUA010000158.1 GCF_028868675.1 Bradyrhizobium sp. | reverse complement strand
ACATTCCCATGCGGTCCGACCCTCAGGCGCGGGCGGACCTCGCCAAGCCCCAATCCATAGCACAGCCTCGCGCAGCGCCGGTCGCAGGGCCAAGCAGCCATATCGCCGGCGATATCTCAGCACCGGCTAATTTCCGTTGCCGATCAAGGCGGTCGCCACCATGGCGCTCCCGGATTCGGCGGGCAAGGATACCAAACCTAAAGGCTTGCCACGTAGATTTTCGAGCGACGTCTTACCGATAGCGAGACCATGGCCACCGCGGCATCGCCGTTCCTCGTTCCGACTGCGGCCGAACTGGACGCCGCGCGCCGGCAGCCGACCGCCGAGGTGCGTGCGCGGCGGGCCAGGCAGCGTCGCCAGATCCAGGCCATGGTCGCGGTCAGCTACCTCTTGGATACCGGCATTCTCGCCATGTACGCCCATGCCGGCATCATCGCGGCGACGATCCCGTTCGCCTATGCCGGCGCGGGGCTGCTGTCGATCGCGAACTACCTGGTGTTATCGGAGACCGGCATCAACGACCGCTTCCGCGACCACTATCTCGTCGCGCCGCAGTCGGCGGTGAGCATGCTGATCATGCTTACCTTCACCTACAACGCGCCGGAAGTCGGCGTCGTGTTCCTGTGCTCGCTGTTCACGGTGTTCGGTTTCGGCGCGCTGCGCTCGGCACCGCAACAGACCGCCGCGATCTGGACCGTGATGGTACTCGGGCTCGCCTTCGTCTTCCTGCTCACGGACAAGCCGATCGCAGTGCCGATGGACGGCCGGCTCGAGCGGCTCGCCACCATGCTGGTCTTCGCGCTCAACATCGGGCGCTGCATGTTCCTCGGCATCTTCTCCAGCGGACTCAGCCAGTCGCTGTATCAAAGCGGCCTGAAACTCAAGGAAGCCTACCGGCGCATCGAGGAACTCGCCGAGCTCGACGAGCTCACCGGCTCCTTCAACCGCGGCTGCATCATGCGCCATCTGGACCAGGAGATCGCCAATGCCCGCACCGCGTCGAAGCCCTGCTCCGTCGCGCTGATCGATCTCGACTGGTTCAAGCGCATCAACGACGCCCATGGCCACCCGGTCGGCGACGAGGTGCTGCGCACCTTCGCCATCACGATCTTCGCCAACATCCGCCCGGTCGACCGTTTCGGGCGCTACGGCGGCGAGGAATTCCTGCTGCTGCTGCCCGGCACCGAGCGCGAAGGCGCCGCGCGGGTCCTCGACCGGCTGCGCATGATCGTCGCCGACCTCGACTGGAGCGCCTTCTCGCCGGGCATGCAGGTAACGATTTCCGCCGGCGTCGCCGAACTGCACGACAACGACAATGCCGACACGCTGCTCGCGCGCGCCGACGGCGCGCTCTATTCCGCCAAGGCGCAAGGGCGCAATCGTATTGCGACGAGCTGACCCATCACTCCATTCCCGGCGGCGGAGAAGCCGGCGCCGGATCGAACGCTCCAGGACAGGGCCATGATTTCCAGATTTCGCATGGGGGCCGGCAAGAGCGCCGACCAGGCACCCGAGAACCTCCTCGACGAATTGCAGGCAACGCTGTCTCACGGCACCGTGGCGCGCCGCGTGGAGACGCTGCGCCGCGTCGCCGACCTCTTCGTCAACGGCGCCGTGGACTATTCCGACGAACAGATCGCCCTGTTCGACGATGTCTTCCAGTGCCTGCTCGACAAGATCGAGACCTCGGCCCGGGCGCTGCTGGCCAACCGCCTGGCACCGATCGACAGCGCACCGCCGAAGACCGTGCGCACGCTGGCGCTCGACGACGTGATCGAGGTCGCCGGCCCCGTGCTGTCGAAATCGGAGCGGCTGGACGATGCGACGCTGATCGAGGTCGCACGCAGCAAGAGCCAGGCGCATTTGGCCGCGATCGCGACCCGGCGGGTCCTGAGCGACGCACTCACCGACGTGCTGTTGGCGCGCGGCGACGACGCGGTGATCCGCACCGCGGCCGACAATCCCGGCGCGCGGTTTTCCGAGGGCGGCTTCACCCACCTGGTCGAGCGCGCCGAGCGCGACGACGACATCGCCACCTGCGTCGGACTCCGCCCGGACCTGCCGCGCCATCATTTCCTGAAGCTCGTCGTCAAGGCCTCCGCGGCCGTGCGCAAGACGCTCGAAGCGGCGAGGCCCGGCGAGGCCGAGGCGGTCGCAAGAGCGGTTCAGGAGGCGACCCAGCGCATCCGCTCGGCGCCGGCGGCCACCACCCGGCAGACCGAGATGGCGCGCGCGCTGGTCAAGTCGCTGTTCGACGACGGCCGGCTCGACGAGCGCCAGGTCGCGATCTTCGCCGAGCAAGGCAAGTTCGACGAGACCAATGCCGGGCTCGCGGCGCTCGCCAACGTGCCGGTCACGGTCGCCGAGACCATGATGATCGAAAGCCGCACCGAGGGCGTGATGATCCTCGCCAAGGTCGCCGGGCTGTCGTGGCCGAGCGTCCGCGCGATCATCGCCATGCGCGACAGGCTGTCCGGCGGCAAGCCGACCGACATCCTGAGCCTGCGCGATTCCTACGAGCAATTGCGCAGCGCGACCGCCCAGCAGGCATTGCGCTTCCAGCGCATGCAGCAGGGCACGGGAAGCCCCACACCGGCGGCGTGAGGCGGGTGACGCCGCGTCTAGTAGCGCAGCACCCTCGCGCCTGCGAGCGCGCCGATCGCGCTCACCAGCGCCGTTGCGAGCGTGTACCAGGTCGCGACGAACAGGGGCGAATCGTCCGTGCAGTGCGACGCGTAGAGCGTCGCGGCCAGGCCCGCCGACAGCAGTCCCGCGATGGCGCCGGCCAGCGCCGGATGCGACGGCGCGCCGTGGCGCAGGCCGAACAGGGCGCCCGCCAACAGCGGCAGCGACATCGCCGGGATGGACGACAGGCAGGCCCTGGAGTTCTTGCCGACGAGTCGTGTCATCATCGGCATCGAGGGCCCCATCATCATCTCGCCGCCGATCGCGACCGCGAGCAGCCCGACCGGGATCAGCAGGAGCCAGCCCCAGCCGCGCATCAAGGCCTCGGGCCGCGACAGATGCAGGCTGACGACGATCGCGGGGATCGCGAGCGACAGGGTGACCGCGAACTTCAGGTCGAAGAACGGATTGTGGATCGCCGTCATCACGTCCGGCCGCATGCCGAGGAAGGTCACGAAGACCAGGATCGACAACGGCGCGGCAACCAGCAGCGAAAGCATCAGCACTGCGCCGACGCGGGGCGCATGGCGGGCGTTGTCGGCGGCGAGCGTGCGAAGGAGTTGATCGGTGTCCATGCTCACTTGTCCCGCAGTTTGGCGGTCAGCGCGGCCAGCCCGCGATGCAGCGCCACCCGCACCGCGCCTTCGCTCATGGAGAACTTGGCGGCGGTGTCCCTGATCGAGGCGGCATCGACCGCGATCGACTGCAGCACGTCGCGCTGGCGCTGCGGCAGGGTTCCGAGTTGGGCCGCGACCTCGTTCGCCGAGGCCGTCTCCTCGCGCGCTTCCCCGGGCAGGACCTCCGCAAAGTCGTCGATGTTGACGAACACCCGCCTGCCCCGCCGCCTCAGCGCGTCGATCAGCTTGTTGCGGGCGATCGCGAACAGCCAGGGCGCGAAGGGCGCTTCGCTGTCCCAAGTGTGCCGCTTCAGATGCACCGCGAGCAAGATGTCCTGCACGATATCCTCGGATTGATCGGCCGGCGCCCCGGCCCGTGCCAGGCCACGCCTGGCGGCAGCCCGCAGCACCGGCGTCACCGCCTTCAGCAGGCGATGATACGCCGCATCGTCCCCCGCCATGGCCGAGCGCATCAGGCCGCTCCACTCGTCGTCACGTCCGCGCACGCGCGCTCCCGCCAGGCAATTCGGCCGTTCATTCAGTTTGTTACGCCAGCACGCAAGAAATCACCGATTCGTGATCCGGCGTCCGGATGCGATCCCCTGCGCTGCATCCCGGCCGGCAGGCTCATACCATCGATCCGGGCGGCTGACACGGGTCGCGCCCCATTTCATGCGGCGATTGCCCCGCTTTTGCCCGGTGTAGCCCGAAGATTCCCTGTTTCTGCCCCGCTGTCGTCACGGCCCCGGGTCTCTGTTCGCGCCGGGACGGGCGAATTGGGGAGATCGTCAACATGTTTGGAGCCACCGGGCGTGCGGCGTTGATTCTGTCCGCCGTGTTTTTCCTGTCCGTCGGGGACCCATCGCAGGCCGCGCCGGCCGCACCCGCCGGCGCAAGATCGGACAGCGCGGACAAGTCGGCCGAAACGGTCAAGTACACCAAGCACAGGCGCCACTACGCCCATCACCGCAGCAGCAGGACGGCGCAGAAATCCGACGACAAGGCCGGCAGGAAGGACGCGACCTTGGCCGACCGCGTCGCTCAGCCATCCAGCGCGATGCCGCCCACGGTCGCCAACGCCAACGCGCAGTTCGCGGCTGCCGACACGCCGACGGCCGCCACAGCGACCGCGATGACCGCGCGCGCCAACGACAACGTCCAGGCGGCGGCCGATAATACCGCTCCGGCGGCGCAGGGCGGCGACAGCCAGGTCACCGCCTCCGACCAGCTCAACGACGTCGACCGCGCCCTGCAGCAGGAGGCCCCGCCCGCGCAAAGGACCGTGCTCGCCGCCGCCGACGCGCAGCCGCGTCCGGCCCCGGTGATGGCGGCAAGCGGCAGCGAAAGCTCGACCTGGGACCAGACCTCCCTGATCGGCAAGATATTTATCGGTTTCGGCGCGCTGCTGACGCTCGCTTCCGCCGCGCGCATGTTCATGGCCTGACGGCCATCTGCGGGGTGCGCGCTTCCCGCGCGCCCGCTGCCTCTTGAAGCCCATCGCGCCAAGGGGCAAATTGCCCCCCGATCAAACGCGTGGGTGAAGCATGAGCACGTTCGAACACATCATCGTCGAAAGCAAAGGCGCGGTCGGCATCGTCAAGCTGAACCGGCCGAAGATGCTCAACGCGCTGTCCTTCGGAGTCTTCCGCGAGATCGCGGCGGCGATCGACGATCTCGAGGCCGATGACGCAATCGGCTGCATCGTCGTGACCGGCAGCGACAAAGCGTTCGCGGCCGGCGCCGACATCAAGGAAATGCAGCCGAAGGGCTTCATCGACATGTTCTCGGAAGACTTTGCCTCGATCGGCGGCGACCGCGTGGCGCGCTGCCGCAAGCCGACGATCGCGGCCGTCGCAGGCTACGCGCTCGGCGGCGGCTGCGAGCTCGCGATGATGTGCGACATCATCATCGCCGCGGACACCGCGAAATTCGGCCAGCCCGAGATCACGCTCGGCACCATCCCGGGCATCGGCGGCACGCAGCGGCTGACGCGCGCGATCGGCAAGTCCAAGACGATGGATCTCTGCCTCACCGGGCGCATGATGGATGCGGCCGAAGCCGAGCGCTCTGGCCTCGTCAGCCGCATCGTACCGGCCGACAAGCTGATGGACGAGGCGATGGCGGCGGCCGAGAAGATCGCCGCGATGTCGCAGCCGGCGGCCGCGATGGCCAAGGAGGCCGTCAACCGCGCCTTCGAGACCACGCTGGCGGAAGGCATGAACGTCGAGCGCAACCTGTTCCACTCCACCTTCGCGCTGGAAGACCGCTCCGAGGGCATGGCGGCCTTCATCGAGAAGCGCAAGCCGGTGAACAAGAACCGGTAAGTCCTGTCGTCCCGGGCAAGCGCAGCGCGACCCTGCAGATTTGCTGTGACGAACCTGCAACAAGCACGGATTTCATGGGGGTTTTGCCCGCGGCGGTTTGCCTGCGGGACGGCCCGTCGTTAAACAGGGTAAGAGGGCCGCCGGCGGCGGGGCGGACAGGGCCGGGGTTTTGCGGATTCACATGATCGGGCGGACCGCCAGAACTGGTCGCGCGGGGACGCGGCGTCGATCGGGCGTTGCTCCAGTCCTCGTCGCCTGCGCGGTGCTGGTCATCGCGTGCGGCCTGCCTGCGGCCGCCTCGGCCGAGGCGCTGCCCGATGCGCTGGCAAAGGCCTATCAGACCAACCCGCAGCTCAACGCCGAACGGGCGCGGCAGCGCGCCACCGACGAGAACGTACCGCAGGCGCTCGCCGGCTATCGGCCGCAGATCGTGGCGAGCCTGAGCGCCGGCCTGCAATCGGTCCGCAACCTGCTGCCGGACAACACCATCCAGACCGGAAACCTGAAACCCTGGGTGATCGGGGTGACGGTGACGCAGACCCTGTTCAACGGCTTTCGGACCGCCAACAGCGTGCGGGTCGCCGAGCTGCAGGTGCAATCCGGCCGAGAGGCGCTACGCAATGTCGGCCAGGGCGTGCTGCTCGACGCCGTCACCGCCTACACCAACGTGCTGGCCAACCAGTCGCTGGTCGAGGCGCAGCGCTCCAACGTGGCGTTCCTGAGGGAGACGCTCGCCGTCACCCAGCGCCGGCTGAATGCCGGCGACGTCACGCCGACCGACACCGCACAGGCCGAGGCGCGGCTCAACCGCGGTCTTGCCGACCTCAACGCCGCCGAGGTCGCGCTCGCGGTGAGCCAAGCGACCTACGCGCAGGTGATCGGCAATGCGCCGGCGCAGCTTCGGCCCGCCGAGGTCGTCGACCGCTACCTGCCGCGCAGCCGCGAGGACGCCATGGCGATGGCGATCCGCGAGCATCCGGCGGTGATGGCCGCGGGCTTCGACGTCGACGTCGCCTCTACCAACATCCGCGTCGCCGAGGGCGCCCTGCTCCCGAGCGCCAATCTGCAGGGCAGCGCCAGCAAGAGCCGCGACAACGACCCGCTGCTGGGCGCCCGGGCCTCCGACCAGGCCTCCATCGTCGCCAACGTCACGGCCCCGATCTATGACGGCGGCACGGCGGCATCGCAGACCCGGCAGGCGAAGGAGGTCACGGCACAGAGCCGGCTGGTGCTCGACCAGGTCCGTAACCAGGCGCGCACCGCGGCGGTCAGCGCCTGGGTCGCCAACGAGGGCGCCAAGATCGCGGTGTCGGCTTCCGAATCCGAGGTCAAGGCCGCGACCGTGGCGCTGCAGGGCGTGCAGCGCGAGGCGGCCGGCGGCCAGCGCACCACCGTCGACGTGCTGAACTCGCAGGCCGACCTGATCCAGGCCAAGGCGCGGCTGATCGGCGCGCTGCGTGACCGCGTGATCGCCTCCTACACGCTGCTGAGCGCCGTCGGCCACCTCGACGTCAAGACCCTGAACCTCAACACGCCGGACTATCTGCCCGAGGTGCACTATCACCAGGTGCGCGACGCCTGGCACGGCCTGCGCACGCCGTCGGGGCAGTGATCGAGCACTCCATCTGAACGCCTCTTGTCGAATTCGACGACGCGAGGTCGGGCAATTGTGGTATTGAGTTCGCTCAAGCAACCGCAATCCCGGGAGGAGAGAAGCCATGCTCAGCCGCCGCAATGTCCTCCTTGCCTCGGTCGCGGCCGGAATGGCCATGACGCGCGGAGAAGCCCACGCCAGGGCCGCGCAGCCGTCGACGCCGGTCAATTTCGACGTTCCTGCGCACGCCTGCGACTGCCACACCCATATCCACGGCGATCCCAAAAAATTCCCGTTCTTCGCCGGCCGCGTCTATACGCCGGAGCCCGCGAGCCCGGAGGAGATGGCCACGCTGCACAAGGCGCTGCACATCGAGCGCGTGGTGATCGTGACGCCGAGCGTCTACGGCACCGACAATTCGGCGACCCTGTTCGGCATCAAGGCGCGCGGCAACACCGCGCGTGGCGTCGCCGTGATCGACGACAAGACGAGCGAGAGCGATCTCGACAAGATGCAGCAGGAGGGTTTTCGCGGCATCAGGCTCAATCTCGCGACCGGCGGCATCAACGATCCGAACGTGGCGCGGGCGCGCTTCGGCGCGGCCGTGGAGCGCATGAAGACGCGGGGCTGGCACGTGCAGCTCTACACCACGCTAGCCGTGATCTCCGGCATCAAGGACCTCGTCGCTGCCGCGCCGGTGCCTGTCGTGTTCGACCATTTCGGCGGCGCGCAGGCCGCACTCGGCCTCGAGCAGCCGGGCTTTTCCGATCTCGTCGCCCTCGTCAGGTCCGGCAAGGCCCATGTCAAAATCTCCGGCGCCTATCGCGCCTCAAAGCTCGCACCCGACTACCAGGACGTCGTGCCGTTCGCACAGGCGCTGATCGCGGCCAACGCCGACCGCATCGTCTGGGGCACCGACTGGCCGCATCCGGATTCGAGCCAGGTGCCGGGCCGCAAGGCCACCGACATCGCACCGCTCTACCAGATCGACGACGGCCGCCTGTTCAACCAGCTCCCGGTTTGGGCGCCCGACGCCGCGATCCGCAAGAAGATCCTAGTCGACAACCCGGCGCGGCTCTACGGGTTCTGAGCCGGCCCATTGCACTCGCTTTGGCCGGGACTTGCTCTCGCGGAGCCCCGGCTTCCGTGGCGCTGAAACAAAATCTGCGGTTCAACCCCATGCACAGTGGCGCAAGGCGGGTCGGCGTATTTCGCTTTTCGCGAATTTCTCTTGACGCGTCGGGCAAATCAGGGGTACTATGCCATCATCCCGGCGCGACTGTGATCGGCAGATGATGTGTGCCCCGGGGCGGACGTCGGCGGGGAGGTCCGCCTGTTGCAGCGGCGCCACAAACTCCGTAATTCGGCGCGACCCGCCAGGAATCGGACGATTCGCTGCTTGACCCCCCTCTCCTCCGAGGAGCCTGCTGGGTTGGCGTTCTTGTGCCTTGGGGGCGGCCATGGATGGGAATCGCATATCACGCTGGATGCAGTTCGTCGTCGTGGCTCTGTCTGTCGCGTTGGTCGGCTTAGCCACCCGCGCCCGAGCTGCGCCGCCGGCACGCGCGGAGGCGGCGTCCTGTAGCGCTGCGCTGTTGGCAGATTATGCATCCCGGGGCATTGCGCAGCCGGAGCGGTGCTCTCGTAAACCGAGAACGACGAATATCCGCACACAACAAGAGCCTGCCAAGCTCTATTCGGTTGGACGGCGGATTGAACCTGCAAAACTTTACTCGGTTGGAACGCTCGTTCGCCCCCCGACCGCAAGCTTCGCCGGTTGGTTTATTAGCGGCAATGTCTCCGGCAATTTCAGCGCGCTGGATCAGACCGAAATATTCAAGATGACGAATGTCGTCACCAATCGCTTCTCGGATTCCAGCCAAACGGTGGGTTTCGGCTTCAACGCGGGCTATCTGTTTGCGCCATGGAACAACGGCATTCTGGTGGGGGCATCAGCTTCGGTGGATGTCCTCAACCAGGACACCAGCCATACGTTCCCCGGCGGGTTCTTTCTCGGACAAACCGCCGGTGTCATTGGATCCGTGAACGCGCAGTTGGGCTTTGTCGGAACCCCTCACTTCCTGATCTATGGAGAGGCCGGTCCGGCTTTCGTCAGGCTTGACCAGAAGCTCAACTTCAGCGGTCCCGTGACCTCGGTCGACACATGGGCCACGGGCGTGAATGTGGGCATCGGCGCCGCGTACGAACCGCCCGACTGGCAGTTCGCCGGACACCGCTTGGCGATCTTCAGCCAGGTCAATCGCATCTTTCTGCCGAGCGTGACGTTCGATAATCCGGGATCGCCCGGATTCATCTATCGCAACCAGAACGACATCGTTCAGCTCAAGTTCGGTTTGCGGCTCGAACTCGGGGATGGCGAACCGCGAGCGCCGATCATTCACGATGTGCCGCCGGTGGTCAGACCCGTATTTGGATTCCACTGAGCGGCGCGACCCGGACGTTTGACGCCGCTTGGTGTCATCAAACGCTTTCGAATGAGACCTGCCGGGAACGCCTAAGCGAAAGGTTGCCTCGGACTCCGTCGTTCTCGATCTCGCAGGGCCAGCCGCACCAACTCGGACTGAGAGTGAACGTTCATCTTTGCGAACGCGGCTTTCAGATGGGTCTTGACGGTGTTGAGGCTGACCGAATTTGCCGTAGCGACCTCCTGCACGGTGCGTCCGCCCACGATCTGATCGACGACAGCCGCCTCGGAATATGTCAACCCGAACTCACCTCTCATCTGATCGAGGAGATCTTCACATCCGCGCGTCTTCTCGAAGGTGAGCAGGAGGAATTCATCACCCTTTTCACCACCCTTGGGGGCACGGCTACCGTCCAGGAGTGCTGCACATACGTCGTACTCGCCCACCTGCAAACTCCGAACGGCGTCGACCCGCGCAGGCGGTCCGCTCGCAGCCGAGTTCAAGAGGCGCCCTATCGTGCACTCGACCCGAATGTCGCTGAAGACGAGCCGGCCTGCGCGGACGGTTGCCACGGCATTGTTCGCCAGGATGCGCTCCGCCACGGCATTGATTTGATCAATACACCGATCGGGGCTGAGCACGACGACGCCGACATTCAGTTGATTCAGGGCGGCGGTCGCGAGTGCCGCCTTTCTTTCCAACTGCAGTCGATCGAAATAAAGATTCGCCGAACGCGACAGGTTTGAAGAAATGGATTTCAGCCGACGCACGTCCTGATCGGAATAGGGCCCGTTCCTCGCACTCCGATGGATGCGGAGCATCGACACCGCCGGACCCCGTTCCGCGAGCTTGATCCCTATGACGTAGCGGGCGCCGAGCGGCCGCAGGAAGTCGTTGTAGATCTCCGTTTTCACGAAGGCTTCGCCGTAATGGGCCTGGGTCAGGAAGACCTCGCCGATCTCGGACCAGATGAGCGCCTCCCTGCAGGTGTCGACGGTGTGAAAATATTTGGCGTACCGTTCATTCGCCTCCGCAGGAAATCGTCCTGCCCGCGCGGAAAACAGGACGCACCCCTTCGCGCGATCCCAGACGGTGAAGTGCGATTCCATGGCTCCGAAACCGTCGGCCATCCCTGCCAGGGCGCTTGGCCAGCTTTCGGCACCCGTGATCGCGTCCAGAAATCGGTTGGCAAGCGGCTGCATCTGCTCACCTCCATCGGCAAGTTGAAACTACAGGTACCGCAACCCGGTGACAACTCTCCTCACCTGAATGGGTGAGGCGACGCCGGGATTTTGGGCACAGACTTCGAGCCGAGGAACGGACATGGGGCAGCCGCACGTCTTTCGGCACTGCACCAACCGTCTCTGCAAACGTCATACCTGTAAGAGGAGGACTCCGTGTCGACATCGCACAGTCTTTCAGGCGGATGTGCCTGCGGTGCCGTTCGGTACGAGACCAACGTCAATCCGGTGCTCATGCTGAACTGTCACTGTCGGGCCTGTCAGAGCGCGAGCGGGAGCGCCTATGCCCCATTGGTCGTGGTGCCGAAGGACGGGCTCAGACTTCTCGGAGAGCTGCGCTATCACCGCAAGATCGGCGACAGTGGCAAGGCCGTCGAGCGCGGCTTTTGTCCAAATTGCGGAAGCCAGGTCGCGCTCAAGCTGGAGCGGATGCCGGACGTAATTGCCCTGCAAGCCGGCAGCCTCGCCGATCCCGCGCAATACCAGCCTTCCATGGATATCTTCACCGAAAGCGCGCAGCCCTGGGATCACATGAACCCGGGGTCAAGAAAGTGCCAGCAAGGTCTTGCGGTCTGAACGAC
>NZ_JAGWUA010000014.1 GCF_028868675.1 Bradyrhizobium sp. | reverse complement strand
CCGTGGCCGCGAAAAAGACCAAGCGCAAGAAGATCGAGCAGCCCCAGACGAATTGGCTGAACCCGCAGCCCGAGCCGCCGATGTCGGGCAAGAAGCCCGTCCCGGGCGGCAACTGGCTGAACCCGCAGCCGGAGCCGCCGCGGCCGGTGACGACGAAGAAGCTGCGGTAGCGGCGCGCGCGACCCTCGAATCAAACGGAGTACGATGGCGCTTTCGCCAATCGCGCTTCGGGTTTTCGTGCAGTCGCTTTCAGTCGGTGGTGCCAAACGACTTGTTCGGCTTCACCGTCGGCACGTTCTTCTTGTGAACCTCGGCCTTGCCGCCCCAGGTCGCGCTGCCCTTTGGATTTTCGCAGCGGCACATCGGCGGGCGCACCGGGGGATTGGGCTGCGGCTCGCAGACCCGCACCTGCGGAAACGGGCAGGGCGCGGCTTGCGCGGCGATGCACATGGATAGCACCGCAAGCAGCGCGAGAGCCGACGTCATCATGATACGCATCGATGCACCTCGATCTTCGTCGCCCGTGCGGGCGCGTCGTCGAGCTTGCACGATACAGATCGGTCGTCGTTCCGGATTTGACCTGTCTCAACGCGGACAGGTCAGCCGTGGCCGGAGAAGCCGAAGGCGTGTGCGAAGGAGCCGAAGCCGCCGCGCGTGACGCCGCCCGAGCCGCTGTCGGAGGACCCCGACGACGTGTGGCTCGCGGAGTCGCCGCTGAAGAAGCTCGATCGCGACGACCAATGGACGCCGCTTCCGCCGCCGCTCGAAGAGCCGCGGCTGCTGCAGGCGACGGAGGGCTGCCCCGGCGCGGCCATGCCGGGGGAAGCCGGGTCGCAAGCCTGGCGCGGCACCAGCGTGTAGGCCGTGGTGCCGACCGCGATCGTGCCCATCACCAGCAGCGCGACGTGGCCGGAGCGCTTGACCGGCTCCTTGGCGGGCAGGGCCGGGGGCGCCGGCCGGCGCCTGCCGAACTCCTTGATGGGGCGGTTCTCGTCCATGGTCAGACGATCATGCAGGCGGCATTCAGGAGGCCCGCGGCGAGCGAGGCGAGCCCCAGCCAGATCGCGGGCGCGAGTTCGCCCGCGGCGATCCGCGCCGACAGGTTCGGCACCGGCACCTTCACCAGGTAGAACACGATGACCTGGACGACCAGCGCGACGAAACTCCAGATCAGGCAGTCCAGCACGTTGGCCGCATGCGCGATGGCGCTGACCAGCGGTGCCACGAAGCCGACGAGGCTCAGCCCCAGCGCGATCGCGGCGGCGGGATCATTGTCGCGGATGAGCTGGAATTCGTTGTGCGGAGTGATGCGGGTGTAGACGAACAGGTAGGTCACGATCGCGACCAGCCCGGTGCAGAAATAGACCAGGAAGGCGGGCAGGCCGGCAAGCGATTGCAGGATCATCGTTCTCCCCGGAGGGTGCGGCGAGCATTCGTCGACAGGGACAGGATAGCGGTTCAATCCTTAGGACGGGATGAAGTCGCCGCCGTGAATTCGCTCGACCCCTTCCCGAAGGCGCCCGCAGGCGGGGGAGCAAGGATACAAAAACAAAAACCCCGCCATTTGCGGCGGGGTCCAGGCTGGGAGGAACGAGCCCCGACCGGGAGCTCGCGACGGAAGGAAGCTCAGGCGGGGATGCGCTCGTCGGCCTCGTGCGGCTCGCGCAGCACGTAGCCGCGGCCCCACACGGTCTCGATGAAGTTGCGGCCCTCGGAGGCGTTGGCGAGCTTCTTGCGCAGCTTGCAGATGAAGACGTCGATGATCTTCAGCTCCGGCTCGTCCATGCCGCCATAGAGGTGGTTGAGGAACATTTCCTTGGTGAGCGTGGTGCCCTTGCGGAGCGAGAGCAGCTCCAGCATCTGGTATTCCTTGCCGGTCAGATGCACGCGCTGGCCGCCGACTTCCACCGTCTTGGTGTCGAGATTGACGACGAGGTCGCCGGTCTGGATGACCGACTGGGCGTGGCCCTTGGAGCGGCGCACGATCGCGTGGATGCGGGCCACCAGCTCGTCCTTGTGGAAGGGCTTGGTCATGTAGTCGTCGGCGCCGACGCCGAGGCCCTTGACCTTGTCCTCGATGCCGGCGAGGCCGGAGAGGATCAGAATCGGTGTCTTGATCTTGGAGACCCGAAGCTGCTTGAGCACGTCGTAGCCGGACATGTCGGGCAGGTTGAGGTCCAGAAGGATGATGTCGTAGTCGTATAGCTTGCCGAGATCGACGCCTTCTTCCCCGAGGTCGGTCGTGTAAACGTTGAAGCTTTCTGACTTCAACATCAGTTCGATCGACTGCGCGACGGCGCTGTCATCTTCAATCAGCAAAACGCGCATGCCAGTTTCCCCATAGTCGCCGCTCCGGGCGTCAGGTCGGCCGCATTCGCGGCACACAACAAACGCCTTTGAACAACTGATTCGGATCCTGACGTCACATGGTTAACAAAGTCTGATTCTGGAACGCAAGACCTCCCGGTGCAATTTTTGTCGAATCGCCCTAAGATGTTGCGCAGAAGCAGCTTTTGCCACCCGTTACGATTCAAGCTCCACTTTAAGAGACGGGCCTAACCGACTCCCGCGACTCGCCCTTCTTCTGAAGCGCAATTCGCCAGTCACCAAAGACAGTGACGCAATGATTAATGATGCGGGTAAACACGAAGTTAAGCGGCATTCAGAAATGTGGCGAAACTTAAGGTTTTCGTCATGATGGCCGAATCATGAAGGCCGGATCATGAAGGCTCTTGCCGAGCAGATCGGCGACATCGACGGCATCAACATCTACGGCCGCGTCGTGGGCGTGCGCGGCCTGATGGTCGAGGTCGCGGGTCCCATCCACGCCATGTCGGTGGGTGCGCGGCTCGTGATCGAGACCGGTGCGAACCGCGCGATCCCCTGCGAGGTGATCGGCTTCTCCGGCAACAACGCCGTCGTGATGCCGTTCGCCGGCCTCGAGGGCGTGCGCCGCGGCTGCAAGGCGATCATCGCCAACGCCGCCAATCAGGTGCGGCCCTGCGCGGCCTGGCTCGGCCGCGTCGTCAACGCGCTCGGCGAGCCGATCGACGGCAGGGGGCCGCTGCCGCAGGGCGCTTCGCCGATGCCGTTCCGCAACACGCCGCCGCCGGCGCATTCGAGGATGCGCGTGGGCAGCCCGCTCGATCTCGGCGTGCGCGCGCTCAACACCTTCCTCACCTGCTGCCGCGGCCAGCGCATGGGCATCTTCGCCGGCTCCGGCGTCGGCAAGTCGGTGCTGCTGTCGATGCTCGCGCGCAACGTCGATGCCGACGTCAGCGTCATCGGCCTGGTCGGCGAACGCGGCCGCGAGGTGCAGGAATTCCTCCAGGACGACCTCGGCGAAGAGGGTCTGGCGCGCTCCGTCGTGGTGGTGGCGACCTCCGACGAACCGGCGCTGATGCGCCGCCAGGCCGCATATCTCACGCTCGCGATCGCCGAATACTTCCGCGACGAGGACAAGGACGTGCTGTGCCTGATGGACTCGGTGACGCGCTTTGCCATGGCGCAGCGCGAGATCGGGCTGTCCGCCGGCGAGCCGCCGACCGCCAAGGGCTACACGCCGACCGTCTTCACCGAGCTGCCGAAACTGTTGGAGCGGGCGGGCCCGGGGATGGGCCTTGGCGCCATCACCGCGGTCTTCACCGTGCTGGTCGACGGCGACGACCACAACGAGCCGATCGCCGACGCCGTTCGCGGCATCCTCGACGGCCACATCGTCATGGAGCGGGCGATCGCCGAGCGCGGCCGCTACCCCGCCATCAACATCCTCAAATCGGTCTCCCGCACGATGCCGAAATCGGCCGATCCGGCGTTCTGGCCGACCATCCAGCGGGCGCGGCAGGTGATGGCGACCTATAACGACATGGAGGAATTGATCCGGCTTGGCGCCTACCGGGCGGGCTCCAGCCCCGAGGTCGACGAGGCGATCCGGCTGCACGAGCCGCTGGAGGCCTTCCTGCGCCAGGGCAAGGACGAAAGCGCGAGCCTGGCGGACGGATACCGCCAGTTGGCGCAAATCCTGACCAATTTGGAAACGGAACGCTAACTTTGTCAGGCCATCATCCGCCGCACACATTGAATATGCCGGTTGGGGCCTTCGGGGAGACCGGCGCTGTCCCGCGTGGAGCCAGGGGACTTCTGGGGAGTACGAGTCGATGAAGTCACGTGATACGCTCATTCGCCTGAAGAAATTTCAGGTCGACGAGAAGCGCCGAAGGGTCAGCCAGATCGAGAGCATGATCGCCGATTTCCAGCGGATGTCGGCCGACCTCGAGCGCGAGATCCTGACCGAGCAGGAACGCGCCGGGATCAACGATCCCTCGCATTTCGCCTATCCGACCTACGCCAAGGCCGCGATCCAGCGCCGCGAGAACCTGACCCGCTCGGCCGACGAGCTGAGGGGACAGCTCGAGGACGCCAAGGCGGCATTGGCGGAAGCCTTCGAGGAGATGAAGAAGGTCGAGTTGCTCGACGAGCGCGACCAGGCCCGCGAGCGCGCCGAGGAGAACGCCCGCGAGCAGGCCGATCTCGACAGCATCGGCTTGATGCGCGCCCGCATGGGCGCCATCGCCTGACGGCGGCGCCATCGGTCCAGACGCGACGAATTTGCAGAAACCCGGATCCCAGCGGTCCGGGTTTTCGCATGTAATGTCCACAATGTGGGCCCGGCGCTCCCTTGGGCCCCTTGGTGGCGGGCTTTGCCGCGCGCTATGGTGGCAGCAGGGTTCCAGGCCTTTGCGGGCGAGCGACGGGGAGATCGCGAGTTTGGGGGACGCTGAATGCTGACGCCGGCAGAGCTAGTCTGGCTGATCGCGGCGGTAGCGAAGGGCGATGAGGCGGCGTTCGAGCGTCTCTACGGCGCCACGCGCGCGAAACTCTATGGCGTCGTGCTCCGTATCTTGCGTCGACAGGATCTCGCCGAGGAGGTCATTCAGGAGACCTACGTCAAGATCTGGAACGGCGCCGGCCAGTTCAACCCGGCCCTGTCGTCGCCGATCACGTGGATGGCGTCGATTGCGCGCAACCGCGCGATCGATCTGGTGCGCAGGAAGACCGAGGCTTCGATCGAGGAAGAGCCGTCGGCAATGGACGTCGCGGCCGAAAGCCCCGACCCGCTGGCGCGCCGGGAAATGACGGAGGAATTGAAGCGGCTCCTGGAATGCGTCGGCCGGCTCGAGCCGGACCGGCAGAAGCTGGTGCTGCTGGCCTACTACAACGGCTGGAGCCGCGAGCAGCTGGCGGAGAAGTTTTCCGCGCCAGTCAACACGGTGAAGACCTGGCTCCGGCGCAGCATGATGGACATCCGGGAGTGCCTTGGACTGTAGCTGATGGCCTATACTGAGGACCATATCGCGCTTGCCGCGGAATACGCGCTCGGCACGCTCGACGCCGACGAGCGCGCGCAGGTCGAGACCATGATGGCGGTGGACAAGGAGTTCACCGCCATCGTCCAGGCTTGGGAATTTCGCCTCGGCGCGCTCAACCAGATGGTGGGCTCGGTCGAGCCGCGGCCGATCGTGTGGGAGAACGTCAGGAGCGCGATCGGGCAGGCCGCAGCCCCGCAGGAGCCGCTGGTGCTGCCGGAGCCGCCGCCTGCACCGCCGGCCGAGCCCGAGGTCGTGGTCGCCGCGGACCCCGTCGTCGACACCGGCAACGTCATCCGTCTGGAAGGCGGCGTGAAGCGCTGGCGCAACGTCGCCTCCGCCGTCGGTGCGCTCGCAGCCGCGCTGGCGGCGATGCTGGCGCTCGAGGTCTACGCGCCCGATGCGCTGCCCGGTGCGTTGCGCCCGGCGCCGCGCATCCAGACCGTGGAAGTGAAGACGCCGTCGGCTCCGCTCGCGCCGTCCGCGCAATATGTCGCGCTGTTGCAGGGCCAGGGCGGCGGGCCCGCCTTTATCCTCACCGTCGACGGCGCGACGCGGAATTTCACGGTGCGCAAGGTGGGCGCCACGCCGGAGCCCGGCAAGAGCTTTGAGCTCTGGCTGATTTCCGACAAGCTGCCGCGTCCGCGCTCGCTCGGCGTGATCGGCGCCGGCGATTTCACCGCGCGCCCGGTGCTTGCCTCCTTCGACGCCGAGGTCGTCAACGCCGCGACCTACGCCGTCACCGTCGAGCAGGTCGGCGGCTCGCCGAACGGCCAGCCGACCTCGTCGCCGGTGTTTTCGGGCAAGCTGATCGAGACCGTGCCGCCGTCCCCGCCGCAGGCACCGGCGCAGCCAGCCAAGAAGTAGCGCAACGAACGGGCCGCTTCGTCGTCCCGGCCTTCGTCGAGACGACCAAGGGAGCGCTGCGCCAATACGCCATCGCTCCAGTCCGCCTCGTCGTCGCGCAACGACAATCTCCCTTTGAACCGACCGGCGGCTCGCCACGTCAAATGCGCGCAATCGGTTTGACGGCGCCGCTATTCGCGGCGGCGGAGAGGGGCGAGTGGCATCATGGATCCTGCGAAGGCGCCGGCGATCTTCATTCACCACTATGCGGGACTGCCGCTCGGTCCCGCCTTTGAGCAATGGCGCGAGCGCACCTGCGGCCGATGCGGGCTCGACGTCGGTCCGAGCCGGGGCGAGACCATCGAGTCGCGCCTGCAGATCAGTCTGGTCGGCAACATCGCGCTGGCCATTCCCGAAGGAGCCTCGGCGCGGTTCTCGCGCAGGCGCGAGGCGTTGAGCGACGGCTGCGACGACCTCGTGCTGATATCGGCGCAATCGGGGCGCGTCGAAGTCGAGCAGGACGGGCGGACGATCGAGCTCGAGCCGTCGCAGATGGTGCTCGCCGACATGGCCGTCGCAGGTACCGTCGGCCACACCGAGCAAGACCGCTTCACCACCATTCGCATGCCGCGCAGGGCGCTGCTCGACATCAACCCGCGCGCGGAGGAGCGGCTGTCGCAGGTCCTGTCCGACGGCACCGTCGCCGAAACCATCACGCGCTATCACGCACTCGCCGCCGACCTCGCGCCGCATCTCGATGCGGTCGGCCAGCGCCTCACCGCGCAGCACATGGTCGATCTCGTCGGCCTCCTGCTCGGCACCGACGCCGATGCGGGCGCGCTCGCGCGCGGCCGCGGCCAGGCTGCGGCAAGGCTCGGCCTCATGCGCGGCGACGTCATGACCAATCTCGGCCGCAACGAGCTCAGCCTGTCCGAGATCGCCTCGCGCTGCGGGCTGAGCCCGCGCCAGGCGCAGCGGCTGTTCGAGCAGGCCGGCACGACCTTCACCGAATTCGTGCTGGAGCAGCGTCTGCTGCTCGCGCGCAAGCTGCTGCAGGATCCGCGCGGTCGCGCGCGCAAGATCAGCGACATCGCGCACTCCGCAGGGTTTGCCGATCTCTCCTACTTCAATCGCGCCTTTCGCAAGCGCTTCAGCGCGACGCCGTCGGATCTGCGCGAGGCGTGAATTGTCGGCGCATGTCGCGCGCACCATGGGTGCGAGTTGCGCAAGCGCGGATTGAAGATCGCGCGTGTTCGCGCGATAGCTGAAATCGAGAACGTCTTGTTGCCGCGGAAACCCGCGAAGAGTCTTGCGGCGCATTGAACCATTCGAGATTTTGGGAGACCGACAGATAGCCCACCGCGTCATTTGCGCGGCTTCAACCAAGCTCATTTCTTGAAAAGTCATTTGATGGTCACACCGACGTGACCAGGAGGGTGCCATGGGCGGTATTTCATCCCGGCCTTTTGCCCTGATTGCATCGCTGATGCTCAATTTCGCCCCGGCGCCGTCCGCGTCGGCGCAAACGGTGCCGCAGGTCACTCCCACCAGTCTGGCGCGGAAGGACGGGCGTGCCCAGACGCTGGAGCTGCGGCTTGCCAGGCCGCTCTCTCGTGCCGAGGAGACGGCGCTGCGGCCCAGGGATCGTTTCCGTGAATGCGTACGCTGCCCGGAGATGGTCGTGGTCCCCGACGGCGTGTTCATGATGGGCGCCGACGCAAGCGAGGCGGGCAGCACCGAGGACGAGCGGCCGCGTCATCGGGTGAGCCTGCAGCATTTCGCGGCCGGACGCTCGCCGGTGACGTCGGAGGAATGGCAAGCCTGCGTGGCGGCGAAAGGTTGCGCCCATCGCGTTCCGATCATCGCGGGCCGCGAGCGCGATTCCGTCACCGGCATTCTCTGGGACGAGGCGGGGGACTACGTGCGATGGCTCTCGCACGCGACGGGCAGGCCGTACCGGCTTCTGAGCGAGGCCGAGCGCGAATATGCCGCCCGCGCCGGCACCACCACCGCCTTCTGGTGGGGCGACGTCGCCGATCCGCACGAGGCCGATGCCGCCGCCGCGAATCTCGTCGCCGACATCGGCATCTCCACGGTCGCGGCGATGCCGCCGACGGTGCCGCTCGCCAATCCGTTCGGGCTGCTGGAGGTCCATGGCGCGGTCTACGACTGGGTCGAGGATTGCTGGCACGACAATTACGTCGGCGCGCCGAGCGACGGCTCGGCCTGGACGGCGGGCGATTGCAAGGGCCACGTCCTGCGCGGTGGCGCCCTGAGCCGGTCGCTGCAGACCCGCCGCTCCGCCGCGCGAATGTGGTCCGGCCCGCCCAACCGCATGGACTACATGAGCGTGCGCGTCGCACGGACGCTGGGGCCGTAGGTGGCGTGCGCGCTCCCAAAAATGCGAAAGCGCCCGTGGGGGGCGGGCGCTTTCAGTAGTCGACTTGGGGTTGGGGTCGTCTACATATCCACGTGGCGACTTTGGGGGGCTGGTAAAGAGCCGCGTGAATTCCGTGAAATCTCCTTAGCGTACGAGCGAGGCGCTCGAACTCGTGATTGCGACCGGCTGGCCGGCCTTGATGACGCGGGCGGTCTGGGTCAGGCCTTCATCCGAGCCCATGCGCGCCGTGATGCCGAAGCCCGCCACCACGATGCCGGCAACGAGGGCGACGACCACAATCTTCAGATGGGTCGCGCGATCCGCGCTGTAGATCGAGTGGTTCATGGAAGCCTCCTGCCGCGTCTCCCGAAAGTAGTCTCCCGCTTTGGGAGCGAGGTTCACGCCCTCGGTGCCCAACAACCTAGTATTGGGGAGATTCGTTCCCAAGGGGCGATCACAAGGGCGTGAACAGACGTGAAGGAGCGCGATCGAAACGGCGCGTTTCTGAATATTTATTCAGGTGTTTCAGCGTGTTGTCTTAGGCGCGACGGTTCCCGGCCGTCACGCCGCTCGGGGCGCGAAAATGCAAAAAGAGATTGCCTGTTGCGAAAAAGCACAGGTCATTTTTCAAGCAAATCAGATGCTTCCGACCGTTTTCAACCGTGCGCGCGGATGGATTTCCGCCTGCGACAGCACGGTGGTCTGGGCACGGAATCGCTCCACCAGCGAGCGGACGAAGGGACGAATTGCCGCAGAGGTGACCAGCACCGGCGCTTCACCCTCGCGGGCGGCGCGTTCGAACGCCTCGCGCACCCCGGTCATGAACTCCGACAGTTTCGAGGGCTGCATCGCGAGGCTGCGCTCCTCGCCCTGGCCGATCAGGGATTCGGCGAAGGCCTGCTCCCATCTTGCCGACAGCGCGATCAGCGGAAGATAGCCGTTGAAGGAGGTGTTCTGCGCGCAGATCTGGCGCGCCAGGCGGGCGCGGACGTGCTCGACCAGGGTGGCGGGATTACGCGAGAAGGCAAGCGCGTCGGCGATGCCCTCCAGGATGGTCGAGAGGTCGCGGATCGAGATGCGCTCGGCGAGCAGAAGCTGCAGCACGCGCTGGATGCCGGAGACGGTGATCTGCGCCGGCACGATGTCCTTGACCAGTTCGCTCTGCTCCTTCGGCAGTTCCTTCAGCAGCTTCTGTACCTCGCCGTAGGACAAGAGGTCGGACATGTTGGTCTTGAGCAGCTCGGTCAGGTGGGTCGACAGCACGGTGGCGGCGTCGACCACGGTGTAGCCCTTGAGCGAAGCCTCCTCCTTCAGGCTCGCGTCGATCCAGGTTGCCGGCAGGCCGAAGGTCGGCTCGGTGGTGTGGATGCCGGGCACCTGTACCTGGTTGCCGGCGGGGTCCATCACCATGAACTGGCTCGGCCAGATCTTGCCGGTGCCGGCGTCGACCTCCTTGATCTTGATGACGTAGGTGTTGGCCTCGAGCTGGACGTTGTCGAGGATACGCACCGCCGGCATCACGAAGCCCATCTCGATGGCGAGCGACTTGCGCAGGGCCTTGATCTGCTCGGTGAGGCGGTCGGTGCCGTCGGGGCCGTTGACGAGCGGCAGCAGCGCATAGCCGAGTTCGATCTTGAGGTCGTCGATCTTGAGGGCGGCCGAGATCGGCTCTTCGGCCGCGGCCGCCGCCGCACCGGGCGTTCCGGGCGCGGGCGCCGCCGTGGCGGCTTCCGCCGCCCTGGCCGCGACCTGCTTGCGGTTGCGCGCCGTCCAGGCCAGCGCGCCGGCGCCGGCTCCGAGCGCGAAGAAGGGGATGGTCGGGATGCCCGGCAGCAGCGCCAGCACGATCATGACGCCAGACGACATCGCGAGCGCCTGCGGATAGCCTGAGAACTGCTTCATCAGCGCCTTGTCGGCGGCGCCGGAGACGCCGGCCTTGGAGACGAGCAAGCCCGCCGCGGTCGAGACGATCAGCGCCGGCACCTGCGTGACGAGGCCGTCGCCGACGGTGAGCAGGGTATAGCTACGGCCGGCATCGGCAAAGGAGAGGCCCTGCTGCGCGACGCCGATGATCATGCCGCCGACGACGTTGATGAACACGATCAGGAGGCCCGCGATGGCGTCGCCGCGGACGAATTTGGAGGCGCCGTCCATGGCGCCGAAGAAGCCGCTCTCGTCCTCCAGCGCCTTGCGCCGCTCCTTGGCGACCTTTTCGTCGATCAGCCCGGCGGACAGGTCGGCGTCGATCGCCATCTGCTTGCCCGGCATGGCGTCGAGGTGGAAGCGCGCGGCGACTTCGGCGATGCGGCCCGAACCCTTGGTGATGACGACGAAGTTGACGATGATCAGGATGGCGAAGACGATGATGCCGATCACGAAATTGCCGCCCATCACGAAGCTGCCGAAGGCCTCGATGACGTGGCCGGCAGCGTCGGTGCCCTCGTGTCCGTGCGACAGGATCAGGCGGGTGGAGGCGAGGTTGAGCGACAGCCGGAGCATCGTCGAGATGAGCAGGATGGTCGGGAAGGCGGAGAACTCGAGCGGTGCCTGGATGAACAGCGACGTCATCAGGATCAGGATCGAGAGCGTGATCGAGATCGCCAGGAAGAGGTCGAGGACCAGCGAAGGCAAGGGCAGGATCAGCACCACCAGAATGGTGAGGATGCCGATCGCGAGCGCAATGTCGCCGCGCCTGAGGAAGTTGCCGATCTCGGCGAGGGAGGGGATGCCGGGTTTGGGGCCGCCCATGCCGTGACCCGCGGTGACGTCGACCATGGTTGCTGCTCCCCCCCGCGATTGCCGCCCGCGCGCGCCAAACGTCTGCGCGGCGGCCGATGGGCCGCCGTTTCGAAAGTGAGGCACCGCACTGGCGTCCACGGGGGGTCTCCTCCCGTTTTACGCGGCCGACGACACTCGACTTCACCCGGCAATTTTTGCCCGGTGTATGGTTAGCAAAGGGTTAACGGGGGACGGGGGAGGCAACTCGTCGTTTTCGGGGGCGGCTGGGAGCGCCGAACCGGAGCTTCGAGACTTCGGGCTCGATGCCGAGCATCGCCCCGGGATGATGCTCACGACCACACCACTGCATCGCATATGCATGCCTAATATCGCGGCATGACGGTTGACCGGTAGGGCGGTAGGGCAGAGGTTGGCGTCGTGCACGCGCCCAATCATCCCGGACAGAAGCCGGCCTCCTTTACCCCTGATTCCCGTCAGGCCTGGGTGCGGCTCGTCATTGCGCTCCTGATCGGCTCGGTCGGCGCCGTCGGCATGTGGTCGGTGGTGGTCGTGATTCCGGTCGTGCAGGCCGAATTCGGCGCGACCCGCGGCGCGGTCTCGCTCGCCTTCACGCTCACCATGCTCGGCTTCGGCCTCGGCGGCGTCATCACCGGCAAGATCACCGACCGCTTCGGCATCGTCATGGCGATGGCGCTCAGCATCGGCTTCCTCGGCGTCGCCAACGTGCTCGCGGGTCTTTCGACCCAGCTGTGGCAGTTCGTGGCGGTCTACTTCCTGATCGGGCTCGGCACCTCGGCGACCTTCGCGCCGCTGATGGCGGAAGCCTCGCACTGGTTCGAGCGCTATCGCGGGCTCGCCGTCACGATCGTTGCGAGCGGCAACTACGTCGCCGGCACGATCTGGCCGCCGATCGTGAACTACGGCGTGCAGACCGCCGGCTGGCGCACGACCCATATCGTGCTCGGCATCTTCTGCGCCAGCGTGATGGCGCTGCTGGTGCTGCTACTGCGTGCCCAGATCGGCGACGACAAGGTGCGCAATCACGCAGGCGCTCCGCCGCCGCGGGTCGACCTCAACCTCTCCACCAACACGCTGACCGTGCTGCTTTCGATCGCCAGCATCGCCTGCTGCGTGGCGATGTCGATGCCGCAGGTCCACATCGTCGCCTATTGCGGCGATCTCGGCTACGGCGTGGCGCGCGGCGCGGAGATGCTGTCGCTGATGATGGCATGCGGCATCGTCAGCCGGATCGGCTCCGGCTTCCTCGCCGACAGGATCGGCGGCCTCCGCACGCTCCTGATCGGATCGCTGGCGCAGGGCTTTGCGCTGTTCTTCTATCTGTTCTTCGACAGCCTGAGCTCGCTCTATCTGATCTCCGCGATGTTCGGCCTGTTCCAGGGCGGCATCGTGCCGAGCTACGCCATCATCGTGCGCGAGGCGATGCCGGCGAGCCAGGCGGCGACGCGCGTCGGCATCGTGATCTTCGCTTCCGTGTTCGGCATGTCCTTCGGCGGCTGGGTCTCGGGCGTGATCTTCGACGCCACCGGCTCCTACGCAGCCGCCTTCGCCAACGGCGTCGCCTGGAACGCGCTCAACGTGGTGATCGTGGTGTCGCTGCTGATCCGCGCGCGGATGAATTCGACCAAGATCGGCGAACCGGGCTTCGCGACCTAGACCGATTGCCCCGCCTTCAACAGCGTGCAGCCGGTGATCTTGTAGCTGCCGTCGGCTTGCTGCTCGAGCGTGTAGAGCGCCTCCCAGGCTTCGCCATTGGCATCGACGATGTGGACGCGCTGGCCGATCCAGCCGGCCTCGCTCCTGGTCTCGCCGAACTCGAAGCTCCTGTGACGGTAGACCGGGGCGTAGGAGCCTTGCACCATGGACATGAAGATATCGGCTTGCGGAAATATCTGCTTGATCGCGGGCGCGGCGTAGGAATAGGCGGCAGCGGCATCGTCGCGGCCGAACGCCTGCTCCTGGGCGCTGATCACGCCTTGCGCGGCCGCGATGTCGTCGGCGGCATGCGCGGAGGCAAAGCCGAGCAGCAGCGTGACCAGCACGACCAGGATGCGCATGGCAGGCTCCGCGCGGAAAATTCCGGCAGCGATGATCCTAGCACGAATGCTCCGGAATGCACCGGTTCGTGCGGCGAATCCGCCGCCGCGTCCGCCTACCGGATCGATCCCGGCAGATTGTCGATGTCGGGCGAGGGGCGCGCGGGGAACAGCCGCGCGGTCGAGGAGATGTCGAGCCGCCGCTTGCACTTGGCTTCGTCCGCGCCGTCGTCGCTGCCGCCGTCCTTGTGGCGACGCCTGGCGAAGACGTCGTCGAGCCGGTTGACGATCAGCATGGCGAGATCGACTGAGTCCGCTCGCCCGATATTGTGCGGCGCCTTCTCAGAACGTCGGCGGCGTGCAGGCGGAGATCACTTCGCAGGGCTTGCCGCCGACGCAGCGGAAACGGTGCGGGCGGCGGCTTTCGAAATAATAGGCGTCGCCCGGGTTGAGGATGCGCCGCTCGTCCTCGACGGTGACCTCGAGCTTGCCTGAGGTCACCACGCCGCCTTCCTCGCCGTCGTGCACCAACGGCACCCGGCCGGTGTCGCTGCCGGGCGCGTAACGCTCCTTCAGGATCTGCAGGCTGCGGCCGAACAGGTTGTCGCCGACCTGGCGATAGGAGATCGGCGTCTTGCCGACCTCGGTCAGTTCCTCGGCGCGGTAGAAGATCTTGCGCCGCTTCTCCGGTTCGAGTGCGAAGAACTCCGCGAGCCCCATCGGGATGCCGTCGAGGATGCGCTTCAGCGCGCCGACCGACGGATTCATCTGGTTGGATTCGATCAGCGAGATCGTCGAATTGGTGACGCCGGAGCGCTTGGCGAGCTCGCGCTGCGACAACTTGTGGCGCGCCCGGATGAATCGCAGCCGTCCGCCGATGTCGACGCTCATGTCCCGAATCCCTGTTTCAGGTGTTGCGGATCGCGCAAATATGGAACGATCGCCCCAACGAGATCAAGGGCTTGCCGTCCGACAGAAAAGGACTTGTTGCTTCCTTGAAGCCGTGGTTCGGCTGGCGGATCAGCACAGGAGCGCGGCCCGTGACCCTTCATCAGAAACCGAACACCATCAAGCTCGACTCGTTCTGGATGCCGTTCACGGCCAACCGCCAGTTCAAGCAGGCGCCGCGCCTGTTCGCCTCCGCCGAGGGCATGTACTACACCTCCGTCGACGGCCGTCAGGTGATCGACGGCTCGGCGGGCCTGTGGTGCGTCAACGCCGGCCATGGACGGCGGCAGATCGCCGCTGCGGTCGAGCGGCAGTTGATGACGCTGGACTTCGCGCCGACCTTCCAGATGGGCCATCCGCTCGCGTTCGATTTCGCCGAGCGCCTCGCCGAGATCGCGCCAAATGGCCTCGACCGCGTGTTCTTCACCAATTCGGGATCGGAATCGGCCGACACGGCGCTGAAGATCGCGCTCGCCTATCAGCGCGCCGCGGGCCAGCCGACCCGCACCCGCCTGATCGGCCGCGAGCGCGGCTATCACGGCGTCGGCTTCGGCGGCATGTCGGTCGGCGGCATGGTGAACAACCGCAAGGGCTTTCCGGTCCATCTGCCCTATGTCGACCATATCCGCCACACCTTCGATCTCGCGCGCAACGCGTTTGCCAGGGACCTTCCGGCACACGGCGCCGAGCTCGCCGACGATCTCGAGCGGCTGGTCGCGCTGCATGGCGCAGAGACGATCGCCGCCGTCATCGTCGAGCCGGTGCCGGGTTCGACCGGCGTGCTGCCGCCGCCGCAGGGTTATCTGCAGCGGCTGCGCCAGATCTGCGACAGGCACGGCATCTTGCTGATCTTCGACGAGGTCATCACCGGCTTCGGCCGGCTCGGCGCGCCGTTCGCCGCACAGTACTTTGGCGTCACGCCCGACCTGATGACGACGGCCAAGGGCATCACCAACGGCACCATTCCCTGCGGCGCAGTGTTCGCGAGCCGCAAGGTGCACGACGCGCTCATGACGGGTCCGGAAGCCCAGATCGAGCTGTTCCACGGCTACACCTATTCGGCGCATCCGGTCGCCTGCGCCGCCGGCCTTGCCACGCTCGACATCTACAGGGACGAAGGCTTGCTGACGCGCGGCGCAGAGATTGCAGGCTACTGGCGTGACGCCCTGCACCAGCTCAAGGGCCTGCCGAACGTGATCGACATCCGCAATGTCGGCCTGATGGGTGCGGTCGAGCTCGCCCCGCGCAAGGATGCAGCCGGCGCCCGCGGCTATGAGGTCATGGTCGACTGCTTCAATCGCGGCCTCTACATGCGCACCAGCGGCGACGCGTTCGCGATGTCGCCGCCTCTGATCGTCGAGAAGAGCCATATCGACGAGATCGTCTCGATCCTCGGGGACGCCATCAAGCGCGTGGCCTGACAATTGCTCCTGCCGCGGCCAGGACATATGTTGGCAGCGGTGAGAGTGATGCCGCGGGAGTGTGACTAAGGTGAAGGTTCTCATCCTCGGCAGCGGCGTCATCGGCGTCACCTCTGCCTACTACCTTGCCCGCGCCGGCCATGAGGTGACGGTCGTCGACCGCCAGCCGCAGCCGGCGCTGGAGACGTCGTTTGCCAACGCGGGCGAGGTCTCGCCCGGCTATGCCTCGCCCTGGGCCGGCCCCGGCGTACCGGTCAAGGCGATCAAATGGCTGCTGATGAAGCACGGCCCGCTGGTGGTGCGGCCAAAGCTCGATCCGGCGATGTGGGTCTGGCTGCTGAAGATGCTGCGCAACTGCACGCAGGCGCGCTATGCCATCAACAAGAGCCGGATGATTCCAATCGCGGAATATAGCCGCGATTGCCTGCGCAGCCTGCGTAGCGAGATCCGCATCCGCTATGACGAGCGTGCACAGGGCACGCTGCAGCTGTTCCGGCAGCAGGCGCAGCTCGATCACACCGGCGACGATATCGCCGTGCTGAAGCAGTATGGCGTGCCTTACGAGGTGCTCGACCGCGCGGGCTGCATCGCCGCCGAGCCGGCGCTATCGGGCGTGAAGGACAAGTTCGTCGGCGGCCTGCGGCTGCCGCAGGACGAGACCGGCGACTGCCACATGTTCACGCAGGCACTGGCAGCGGAAGCCGAAAGGCTCGGCGTGCGCTTCATGTTCAACGTCGCCATCGACGGCCTGATCGCGGACGGCTCGCGCGTCACCGGCGTTGCGACCGGCGCGGGCCCGCTGCAGGCCGACGCCTACGTCGTTGCGCTCGGAAGCTGGTCGCCGCGGTTCGTGGCGCCGCTCGGCATCGCGCTGCCGGTCTACCCGGTGAAGGGCTATTCGATCACGGTGCCGATCGGGAATGCGGACGGCGCACCGGTGTCGACCGTGATGGACGAGAGCTACAAGGTCGCGATCACCCGGCTGGGGGACCGCATCCGCGTCGGCGGTACGGCGGAGGTCTCCGGCTATTCCGACCGGCTCCATGCCGCGCGCCGCGCCACGCTCGATCATTCCTTGACCGATCTATTCCCGCGCGGCGGCGATCTCTCGAGGGCGACGTTCTGGTGCGGCTTGCGTCCCATGACTCCGGACGGCCCGCCGGTGATCGGGCCGACGCGCTACGCCAACCTCCACCTCAACACCGGCCATGGCACGCTCGGCTGGACCATGGCCTGCGGCTCCGGGCGGGTGCTCGCGGATCTGCTGTCGGGGAAGAAGCCGGAGATCGACACGCGCGAGCTCGCCGTCGATCGCTACGATCGCCGGTTCGGCTGAAATCAGGCCTCCGCCACCGCGTCGGCCCAGGGCTGGAAGATCTCGGTTGCGCCGAAGTTGCTGTCGCCGTCGCGCATCACGACGCTCGGGCAGGCGAACTTCATCGGGGCGGTCTGCACCAGCGCCTCCTCGTAGTCGAAGCGCTCGCTGAGAGTCTTGCGCGTTTCCGCCGGCAGGCGCGCATCGCCGATCACGATCGCTCCCTCGCTGGCGTCGATCCGCGGCTGATGGATCGCCGTGTCGAGGTCCATGCCGAAATCCATCACGAAGGAGAGCAGCTGCGTCACCGCGGGCAGGATGCGCCGTCCGCCGGATGCGCCGACAGCAAGACGCCGGCCGTCCGCGGTCTCCCCGATCACCGGGGTGTAGTTGGTCAGGCAGCGCTTGCCCGGCGCGAGCGAGTTGGTCGTGCCCGGCGTCGGGTCGAACCACATGATGCCGTTGTTCATGGCGATGCCGGAGGTCGGCGTCACGTATTTCGAGCCGAAGGTCGACAGCAGCGTCTGCGTCACCGCCGCCATGTTGCCGTGGCGGTCGACCACCGAGAAATGCGTGGTGCAGGACGGCGCCAGATGCTCGGCGCCGAGCGCGCGCTTGCCGTCGGCATCGCCCATGTCCTGCAGCCGTTCGCGATAGGCCGACTGCAGCGCCGCCGCATATTCGACATAGGCGGCCGCATCCGGTGCGCCCTGCGGCTTCAGCTTCTGCTGCAGCAGCCGCAGCGCATGCGCCAGCGTCGGCCCGGCCGTCAGCTCGGGCGTCGCAAACACCTTGCCGCCGCGATAGGGGATCGCGAGCGGCTCGCGCAGATGCGCGCGGAAGGCGGCGAGGTCCTCGACCGACAGCGAGCCACCGTCGCGCTTGATGTCGGCAGCGATGCTTGCTGCGAGATCACCCTGGTAGAAATCACGCGGTCCGGCCGCGGCCAGATGCGCCAGCGTCGCCTGCAGCTTGTGCTGCGGCAGCCGCGTCTCGGCCTTGATGCCCCATTGCGCGTTGGGCGGCAGACCGTCCTTCAGGAACGCCTCGGCGCTCGCCGGATAGCGCCGCAAGTCGAGAGCGCAGCTCGCGATCATCAGCGTCGTCCACCAGTCGACCAGGAGGCCTTCGCCGGCGAGTTTTGCCGCCGGGGCGACCAGGTCCTTCCAGGGCAGCTTTGCGTGGCGGCGGTGCGCTTCCTCCATGCCGGCGACGACGCCGGGCACCGCGATCGAGCCGGGGCCATGCAGGTTGCGATCGTCCTTCACCCGCGCCCAGGGGAAGAGGTCGGACGCCGCGCCCTGGCCGGTGATCGGATAATCCTCCACGCGCAGGCTCGCAGGCGCGCGCATGCCGTAGTCGATCACCTCGTAGCGCTTGTCGCGCGCGCGATAGAGCACCATCGCGCCGCCGCCCCCGACGCCGCTCATCCAGGGCTCCAGCACGTTGAGCGCGAAGGTGGTGGCGACCACCGCGTCGACGCAGTCGCCGCCGGCCGCCAGCACCTCCGCGCCGATCTCGGCAGCGCGGCGCGATTGCGAGGCGACGATGCCGCCGCTGGCGCGACGGGCGGGCTTGCGGATGTCCTGGGAGAGGCTGAACTGATGGGGCATGGCGGCGGGTCTTATTGCGTTGAACGGAATTGTATGCGCCGCGTTGGCGCGGCGGACGGACAATGGCACATTGGCGCCGGCGAGAACATACGAGGAGACGAACATGGCTGGTGTGAAACGGACGCGCGACGGGGCGGTCGGCGTCCTGATGCTGGACGAGCCGGCGAGCCTGAATGCGATGACGCCCGATCTGCTCGGCGCACTCGCGGACGCGGTCGCGGCGATGACCGGGGACGACGGGATTCGCGCCCTGGTTCTGACCGGCGAGGGCCGCGGCTTCTGCTCGGGCCAGAACCTGAAGGCCTCCGAGGCCTTGGGCGAGGACATCGCGGCCGGCGTGATGCGCTTCTACTGGCCCGCCTTCAAGGCGCTGCGCGAGTGCCGCGTGCCGGTGGTGGTCGCGGTCAACGGCGTTGCTGCCGGCGGCGGCTTCAGCCTCGCGATGGCCGGCGACATGATCGTGGCGGCGCGCTCGGCGAGCTTCATCCAGGTGTTCAGCCGCATCGGGTTGGTGCCCGACCTCGGGTCGACCTGGCTGCTGCCGCGGCTGGTCGGCCGCCAGCGCGCGCTGGAGCTCATGCTGCTCAACGAGCCGCTCACGGCCGAGGCCGCCCATCAGATGGGCCTGGTGCGGAAGGTCGTCGACGACGCGCGGCTGATGGAGGAGGCTATGAGGCTGGCGCAGCGCCTGGCGGACGGCCCGACCCGGGCGCTGGTCGCCACCCGTGCGCTGCTCGAGGAGAGCGAGCACGCAAGCTACGAGGCGCAGTTTCGCCGCGAGATCGAGTTGCAGGCCAGCATCAGGAAGAGTGCCGACGCGCTCGAGGGCCGCAACGCCTTCGTCGAGAAGCGCAAGGCGAAGTTCACGGGCCGATAGCCTCGTCCTTCACCTTAGCGCGGAGGGTTCGGCCTGGTGCGCGTCGCCTTGGCCGAAACCTGCTTTGCGTGCCATTTCGGTCCCGGGCCGCGCATGTAGTGCAGCTCGGGGCGATAAGGGTTGCCTGCCACCCGGACGAGCGTCTGCCACTTAACGACGACGGGGCGGAGGTGACGGCGAAGCAGGGTCAGGGTCGCGATCAGCATGTCAGTTCTCTCAATGCGGCTTGCCGAGCATGGAGGTGAACGGCAGCTCGAAAATCTCCTCGCCGTCGTCGTCGCTGACATGGAGCACCCAGTCGCGCCAGTCCTCGGTGCCGGGTGCCATGATCATCGTGTGCATGATCTGGGACGCGCGCTCATGCGCCTCGGTCAGATTGGACACGGCAGCGCCGTATCGATCGACCAGAAATCCCTCGGTATTGGAGCAGTGGAAAAACACCTGGACCATGCGCGCCTCCTGTGGAAAGCGATTTGGACGCAACGGCTCGATACCACCGGAGAAGAGCGAAAAATATTCGGACCAACCCGGTAAGTGAATTTACGGAGGTTGGTCGCGGCTCGCGCGATGAGCGGTTCCATCACGGGCCGGTGACCGCAGACTGGACGGCGCCGCGGCGGAGTGAAACTGTCGATGCGCCGCCGGTCGAAGGGGGAGGCGTCGTGTTCAGCGCGAAGGAGAATCGCGACCGCCCGAGCCGATACGCATTCGCGATCGCGCTGCTCGCCGCGATCTCCTGTCTGGCCGTGCCGGTCTCGTCGGAGCCGGTCCGCAAGAGCGGCTACGCGATCGGGACCGAGCTGTGCGGCAGCGGTGATCTCGCCTTTCCCCGGCTCCGGATCGACATGAAGGGCGGATACTGCAGTGTTCGTCGTCAATCTCGGCAAGGCGGGGACGATCGGCAGGCTGCCCGCGGGCGCAGCGGCATCCGAGATGTTCGTCGCGCTGCCGGAGGGTGGCGTCGGCAGCGCGATCCGCTTTGTGCCTGACGGCACCATGTTCGCCGCCGACTACAGGGGACACAACATCTTCGCAATCCCGAATGGCGGCGCCGAGCCGGTCGTCTGGTTTCATTCCGACCGGATGCTGAAGGGCCGGGAGCCGACCAACCTCGCCTTCGGCGGCAGCGACGGCAAGACGGTGTTCGTCACGCAGCGCCAGGGCGGCTTCATCGAATCCTTCCGCGCCGACAGGGAGGGACGCGAGCATTACCTGCAGCAGGGACGCTGCTGACCTCCGCGTCTTCCCGCTTGCATCCGTCGGCCGCAGGGATCAAGACATTGCCGTTCGCGAGGAAGGAGCCGCCTTCGTGAAAGCTGTCTATACCGAACTGCATCGCAGCCATGATCCGCAATTCTTCCTGGTGCGCGGCATCGTCAAGCGTACGACCGAGCAGCCGGAGCGCGCCGACCGTCTGCTCGCCGGCCTGAAGGCTGGCAAGCATCGGCTGGTCGAGCCGACGAGCTTCGGGCAGGGGCCGCGAGCGCGCATACACAGCCCGGAATATCTGGCGTTCCTCGCCGAGGCCTGGGACGCCTGGTCGGCGCTCGGCGATGCCGGCCCCGAGATGATCGCCAACGTCCATCCGGTGCGGCACACCGCGACCTATCCGACCCACATCGTGGGCAGGCTCGGCTGGCACACCGCCGACACCGGCTGTCCGATCGGGCCGGGCACCTTTGCTGCAGCCTGTGCCGCGACCGATGTTGCGACCACCGCCGCGCAGCTCGTGATGGACGGGGAGGATGCAGTCTATGCACTGTGCCGTCCGCCCGGACATCACGCCTTTCGCGACGTTGCCGGCGGCTTCTGCTTCCTCAACAACAGCGCGATCGCGGCGGCGCATCTGCGGCTGAAGCACGAGCGCGTGGCGATCCTCGACGTCGACGTCCATCACGGCAACGGCACGCAAGGCATCTTCTACGAGCGGCCCGACGTCTTCACCGTCTCGATCCACGCCGATCCCGCGGCCTACTATCCCTATGTCTGGGGCTACGCCCACGAGCGGGGCGCGGGTCCGGGGCTGGGCGCCAACCTCAACATTCCCCTGTCGATCGGCACCGGCGACGACGGCTACATGCAGGCGATGGACGCGGCGCGGAGGGCGATCGAGGCCTTTGCGCCGACCGCGCTGGTCGTCGCGCTCGGGCTCGACGCCTCCGAGCACGATCCGCTGCGCGGCCTCGCCGTCACCACGCCGGGCTTCCGCCGCATCGGCCAGGCGCTGGCGCGCATCGGCCTGCCGACGGTGCTGGTGCAGGAGGGCGGCTATCTCTCCGACATCCTCGGCGCCAACCTGACGTCGGTGCTGGCGGGATTCGAGGAGGCGCGCTGAGAGCGGCCGCGATCACGACTTGTGCGGACAGACCATCGTCAGGTTGAGCAGGGTCGGGGCCTTGTCCTGGCCGTTCTTGTATTCCCACTCCAGCCGAATCTCGTGCTGATGGGCGTTGGGAGCGCTCTTGTCGTGCTGGATGATGTTGGTCTTCATCGGAATCGGCGGCTCCGAGTTGAAGCACTTGCGCACGCTGGCATCCAGCAGCGCGCATTTCGTCAGGGGAACGACGTTCGGCTCGTCGGCCGACAGCGGCGTGGTGTTGGGTTGCGCGGTGAGCTGCACGCGTGCCCGGCCTTTCTCCTTGTGCCAGTGCTTCGCGCTTCCGTTCGGCCATTTTTCCGCGGGCGTCAGGATCAGGTGGTACTGGCCGTATTCCAGGGTCTTGATGTCGATATGCTCCGAGGCCTTCAGGATCTCGACGCTCTTCCTCATATTCTCCAGAGGATAGTAATTGCTGTTCATTAAATCCTTAAATGGCTGGCCATTATATACTCTGCCGCTCATTGTCCCGTCCCTCGATATGATCTGGCTTTGCTGGAAAATCCGTCGCCTGAAACCCGCCGGCCGAGGCGATCAGTCCGGTTAGTCCGAACTTCTGGTCTCGTCATCTTTGCCCAGCCCGAACCAAGCTACCATCCGAATTTGTGCTTCGTCCAGACACGGACTTTGGCGCTCTCTGGGGCAAGCGGAGTTGTGCGAGCCTGATTGATAAGCATTTGCCGATCAGTCATCTTACCCGGGCTGTTGCAGGCGATGGTCATCCTGCTGCAGCAAATAAGAGCGCAGGATGCTTTGCTTCGCGTGCCAGTCGACGATCGATTCGAGCGATGATCGCTGCCCCAAATGCGGGGCCGCGCAGCGGCGTCCGGACCCGGACAGCGAACGCAGGTTTGTGACGATCTTGCGGGCGGACGTCGTCGACTCGACCGGATTGGTCGCCGATCTCGATCCCGAGGAGGCGGTCTCCCGCCTGGAACCGGCACTGGCCGCGATGCGCAGCGCGGTGCGGCAGTTCGGAGGAATCGTCAGCAAGGAGCTGGGCGACGGGCTGGCCGCGGTGTTTGGCGCACCCATCGCGGACGACAACCATGCTCCGCTAGCCTGTCACGCGGCGCTTGAGCTGGTTCGGCGGGTGGCGCGACTCGACGATCGCGGCTTGCAGGTCCGGGTCGGCCTGCATTCCGGACACGTGGTGGCCTACATGGTTTCCAGCGAGTTTTCCAAGGTTTACGAGATTGGTGGCGCGGCGCAGCATCTGGCTGCGCGGCTGGAATCGGTGGCCGAGGCGAATCAGATTTGCGTGTCGGAAGCCTGCCAGAAGCTGGCCGAGGGGCATGTCCGGTTCGAGTTTCTGGGTCCCAAGTCGCTGCGAGGTTTCCCCGAGCCAGTGCCGGTGTATCGAATCATCGGCGCAAGCGACCTGTCGAGCTGGCGGGTGCGGCGTGCCCGCAGCATTTCCCGCTTCGTCGATCGCACGACGGAGCAAGCGCTGCTGGCGCGCGCTGCGCAGAGGGCCGCTGCCGGCCGGCAGACCGTCCTGTTGATGGGCGATCCCGGCATCGGGAAATCGCGGCTCGCTCACGAGTTTGCGCAAGGACTCAAGACTGAAGGCTGGCGGCTGATCGATGCCGAGTGCAACCCGAATCTCCAGGGGGCGCCGTTCAGCATGCTGAAGCGCCTGCTGCAATCGACCCTGGAGGGGGTTGCGGCCGAGCCGGGTGACGGCATCGATATCCGGAAGAACCTGCCGGCGATCCAGCAATGTGCCATCGACGCCGTTCTGGACCTCCCGATATCGGACCCGCGATGGGAGGAATTGGAGCCGCATGCGCGCGGCCGGGCCATCAGCGATGCGAGCTGCGTGATTTTGGAGGGGCTGGCGCGTCGTCAGCGCACGGTCCTTCTGGTCGAGGACTTGCATTGGATCGACCGTGCCAGTGACGCGGTGATGGCTAGGCTTGCCTCGCTTTCAGCCTTAAACCTCCTGGTGCTCCTCACCAGCCGGCCACTCGGCATGCCGGAGTGGATCGCGCGCTGCCACGCCGAGATCGTGGCGATGCGTCCGCTCGACGATGATTCCGGCCTCTCCATGCTGGCGGACATGCTGGGGTCCTCAACCGGCAATTCGGATCTGAAGAGCCGCATCATTGCTCATACCGCCAACGTGCCCCTGTTCATCGAGGAGGTGTGTCGCGGGTTGAAGGACAGCGGCATCCTTCGCGGCCAGTGGGGCGATCTTGCCCTCGCGCGCCCCATTGAAGAGTTGGGCATTCCAACCAGCATCCAGGGGGTCATCGCGGCTCGGTTGGATCGGGTGTCCAGACCGGAGCGTACGCTACTGCAGATTGCGGCAGTGCTCGGCCCGCGTTCGACCGAGAAGCTGCTTCGTGAAGTGGCTGCGTTTCCCGAAGCCGATCTGCAGCAATGTCTCGCTGCTCTCGATCGAGCCGAATTGCTCGTCAGGGTCGACAGCGAACTGGAGGGATTGTTCACATTTCCACACGAGATGATCCGCCAGGTCACATATGACTCGATGGTCGAGAAGGTGCGCGAGAACATCCATGCGCGCGTCCTCTCGACTCTGGAGCGCGGAGCAGACTGGGGCGATGAGCCCGATGCGCTGTGCTACCATGCGACGAGGGCGAAGGACTGGGGCAAGGCTTTCTCCCATGGGCGACGCGCAGCGCAAAAGGCTCTCGCCCGGTCGGCGTTTTCCGACGCGACCAGCTATTTCCAGATCGCGATGGATTCGCTCGACAGGACGCCCGTGACACGCGCGCGGGAAGCCGATGCCATCGATCTCAGGATCGAGGCGCGCATGGCGTTCATGTGGTCGGGGCACGTTGCAGAATCGTTGGACCTCGGACGCGAAGCCGAGCGGCGCGCCGACGAAATCGACGACATCGGACGCAAGGTCGCCGCGATGACGGTGCGAGCGGCCGCGCAGAACTTCTACGGCACGCCGGTCGAAGCCGTCGCCATCGGCGAGGACGTCGTCCGTCTGGCTGAGGAATGGGGCAATGCGGGCTGGCTCAACCTTGCGCTTTATGGCCTGGGGCAGGCCTACTTCCTCGCCGGTCGCTATCGCGACGCCGAGCGGATCGCGGCCCGTGCCTGTGCCCAGTTGACGGCCCCCGACGCCAGCGCCCCGATCGGCACCACGCCGAGATACCTGCTCCTGCTCTGCTGCATGATGAAGAGCTTCACCCATACCGTGATGGGCGAGTTCGAGGCGGCGGATCGATTTCAGCAGCAAGCCTGGGCGATCGCCGATGAGACCGGCCGTCCCTTCGACCGGGTCGCGGCATCCTACAGCGGCGGCTGGCTGGCGCTCGGTCGCGGCGACCCGGCGTCCGCGGCAGCCGTACTCGAACAGGGCTACGTGCAGGCGCAGAAGCACGGCGTTCGGCTGTTCGTGCCGGTCCTCGCCTGTCACCTCGGCATTGCCTATCTCGAGCAAGGCCAGCTCGAACGGCCACGCGGAGTCCTGGCCGAAGCGCGTGAGGAGGCCCGCTCCGTCGGCTATACGTCGACCGTGCTGCGCAGCTCCATCTATCTCGCGCTCGCCCTCAGCCGGCTCGGCGACGTCCAGACCGCCCTGAACATGCTGCGCGAGGCGCGCAACACCGCGCGCCAGCAGGGCTTTTCGGGGCTCGAGGCCGAGGCGCTGTTCGGCGAAGCCTCGGTGATGCCGCGCACGAGCGAGGACGACCGGGCGGCCATCGTTGCCGCCCTGCGCGCAACCATTGCGATCGCCGCCGAAAGCGGAGCCAGGCCGCTGCTCGTCAGGGCCGAGGCGCTGCTGACCGAGATGCGCACCCGGACGGCCTGATCCCATTACCGCAAGGCGGCACTGGTTGAATTCCGCCCGGCGGTCGCCGTACCCGGCTGTTCCGGCTGCAACTTTCGCGAAAACGCCGGCTGTTTGCGCTGCCACAAACGGGCGATCCGGGATCGGGACGATACTTTTCGCCAAAGATGGAAAGACCTCCGATGCCGATCGAAGCGGACGATTTGGTGGATGAGGTGATGAGGAGCCATCCGACGACGATCCGTGTCTTTCTCGACTTCAAGATGAGTTGCGTCGGCTGTCCGATCGCCTGTTTCCACACGGTCCATGACGCCTGCCTCGAACACGGCGTCGACCGTGGCGAATTCCTGCAGGCGTTGCGCGGGGTCGCCGGCGATGCGACGGCTGAGGCAAATCTGACGCAGCCCTGAGAGATCGCGGGAAAGCCGGGTCCCGACTTGATCCAGGTCAAGAGGCCGGGGCGGCGGATGATCAAGAGTTGCAAGGCCAGAATTCCATTCAGGAACGAAACCATGACAGCGCCTACTCCGGTTGATCTCGAGATCGCTGCCCAGATACCGGTGTTCAGCGGATTGAAGCCGCAGGCGTTGGCGGTGCTGCTCGAGGAAGCCAGCGTCTTCAATCTTCGTCCCGGCCATGCGCTGTTCCGGCAGGGCGAGACGGCGCACGCGTTCTTCATCATCATGGACGGCTGGATCAAGTTGTACCGGGTGACGCCCGCCGGCGACGAGGCCGTGCTCAACGTCCTGACCAAGGGCGAGAGCTTTGCCGAAGCCGTCACCTTCACTTCCGGCCGCTATCCCGCCACGGCCAGCGCCGTGACCGCGGCGCGGGTCATGGTGATCCCCGCCGAACACGTCATGAACTGCATCCGCAAGATGCCGGATGTCGCGATCGCGATGATTGCGTCGACCTCGCAGCATCTGCACCGAATGGTCCAGCAGATCGAGCAGTTGATGGCGCAGAGCGCCACGCAGCGTGTCGCCGAATTCCTGGCTTCGCTGGCGCCCCGCGCAAAGGGCCCCTGCACGATCACCTTGCCCTACGACAAATCGCTGATCGCCGGCCGGCTCGGCCTGAAGCCCGAATCGCTGTCGCGGGTGTTTGCCAAATTGCGCGCGATCGGCGTCGACGTCCGCGCCTCCACGGTGGAAGTGCGCGACATGGCGCAGCTCTGCAAGCTGGTCGCCTGCGACCGCATCAATGCGCGTTGTCCCATCAAGCCGCGGCTGCCGCGCCCGCAACCGCCGCGCGCGGTCCGTTCCGAGCCTAAATCAGCGATGGCCGGAGCAGGCTCCTGATCTTCGGCAGGATGATATCGCGCCAGGCTTCCGCGCCGAATTTCCGTTCCACGATCTCGCCGCCGGACACCACGAGCCACAGCGGAACGCCGTCGCTGCGCTTCAGCTGGCTTCGGTAGGCGCGGAGCTCCTCGGGCCAGTTGTCGTCGTTCAGCACGTCTGTGAGATGCTGCGACTTGACCTCGCGATAGCGGATGCGCGGGAACTCGGCCGACCGAAAGAAGATCGCCCCGTCGCCGTTCTGCCAGGCGCGGCAGGGCGCGCAGTCCTCTGCGCCGACATAGAGCAGCATGACGTCCGGCGCCGGACGCCCCGAATGGCCGGCCCATGCGGCCATCGCCACAGCGAGGATCGCGATCAGCATGCCGGGATAGGCGAGACGATTGGCGCGCGGCCGGCCGCGCTGCAACAAGGCGGGATCGGACCTGGTCTCGGGCGGCGGCTCCATAAACCGATTATTTCTGGTGCAGGGCGCGCCATCCTTAACCGCGGTCAAGGATACCGTCGGCGAAGCGCGTAAATTCTTCGCGACGTCACTTCAGGGAGTCTGCCCGATGCCGCCCACCGAAACAACTGCGCCGAATCAGGGGCGCGCCGAACGCGTGCCGGCGATGCAGCGGATTCTCGACAATCCGTTCCTGCTCCTGTTCCTCGGCATCACGATCCCGACGGTCCTCTACCTCATCTGGGGCGTGATGGAAGTCGCCTCGATCCCGCTGGCCAAGTGAGAGCCGCGCCGCGGCCTCCAACATAGGGAACACCAAACAATGGCTGCCACACCTCCCGAGCAACGGATCTGGTGGAACGAACCCATCGAACGGGTCGAGCTGGTCTGGATCTTCATAGCCTTCCTGTGGGGGCTATTCATGTTCTGCTTCATGATCGCCTGGCACTTCATCGGCCAGCAGAACCTGAGCAAGGAAGCCTACCGCATCGTGCCCTCCGCCTATGAGCAGAAGGTCGAGAAATTCGCCAAGCAGTTCCAGGTGCGCGAGGAGCAGGGCATCCCGGTGGTCAAGCCGAAGCCGGGCGAGGACGTCTATCTGCTCGCGCGGCTGTGGCAGTGGTGGCCGGTCCTCGAGCTGGAGAAGGGCCAGAGCTACCGCATCCATCTGTCGTCGATCGACTGGATGCACGGGTTCTCGCTGCAGCCCACCAACATCAACATATCCGTCTATCCCGGCTACGAGCACATCATTTCGCTGACGCCGACCGAGAGCGGGCAGTTCGGCATCGTGTGCAACGAATTCTGCGGGATCGGTCATCACACCATGACCGGCAAGATTTACGTCACCGACAAGAAGCAGGCCGAGGCCGGACAGCGCCTCGCGGAGCAGAGGTAGCAACATGACCGCCGAAACCGTTATCGGAGCCGTGGGCCGCCAGGCCGAATTCCGCACCTGCCAGTATACCGGGCTGAAGGTCGATGCAGGGGCGCAAGCGCTGATCAAGGCCAACGCGGTCGCCGCCGTCGTCTTCCTGGCGATCGGCGGCCTGATGGGGCTGCTGGTGGCGCTGACGCGCTGGCCGGCCGTGCACCTGCTGCCGGCCGACTGGTTCTACCTGATCCTGACTGGACACGGCGCCAACGTGCTGTTGTTCTGGATCATCTTCTTCGAAATCGCGGTGCTCTACTTCGCCTCGGCGGTCCTGCTCAATTGCCGCCTGGCGACGCCGAAGCTCGCCTGGCTCGGCTTCGTGCTGATGGTGGTCGGCGCGCTCATGACCAACGTGACCGTGCTGCAGGGCGACTCCAGCGTGATGTTCACCTCCTACCCGCCGATGCAGGCCAAGCCGAACTTCTATCTCGGCCTCGTCCTGTTCGCGGTCGGTGCGCTGATCGGTTGCGGCATCTTCTTCGCGACGCTCGTGATCGCCAAGGAAGAGGGCACCTACGAAGGCTCGATGCCGCTCGTGACCTTCGGCGCGTTGACCGCCGCCATCATCGCGGTGTTCACCATCGCCTCCGGCGCGATCATCCTGGTCCCGGCCTGGCTGTGGTCGCTCGGCCTGATCTCCGATCTCGATCCGCTGATGTACAAGGTGGTCTGGTGGGCGATGGGTCACTCGTCGCAGCAGATCAACGTCTCGGCGCACGTCTCTCTCTGGTATCTGACGGGTGCGCTCCTGGTCGGCGCCAAGCCGCTCAGCGAGAAGGTGAGCCGTACGGCGTTCCTGATGTACATCCTCTTCCTGCAACTCGCTTCCGCGCACCATCTTCTCGCCGAGCCTGGTCTGGATGCGAGCTGGAAGATCGTCAACACCAGCTACATGATGTACCTGGCGGTGATGGGCTCGATGATCCACGGCCTCACGGTGCCGGGCTCGATCGAGGCCGCGCAACGCAGGAACGGGTTCAACCGCGGCGTGTTCGAATGGCTGCGCAAGGCCCCGTGGGGACATCCCGCCTTCGCCGGCATGTTCCTCTCGCTGATCTTCTTCGGCTTCATCGGCGGTATCTCCGGCGTCGTGCTCGGCACCGAGCAGCTCAACGTGCTGATGCACAACACGATCTACGTGCCCGGCCATTTCCACGGCACCGTGGTCGCCGGCACCACGCTCGCCTTCATGGGCGCGACCTATCTCGTGCTGCCGCTGATCTTCCAGCGCGAGATCATCTGGCCGAAGCTCGCCAAGATCCAGCCCTATCTGTTCGGCGTCGGTGCCGCCGGCATCTCGCTGTTCATGATGGGCGCCGGCACCCTCGGCGTGGCGCGGCGGCATTGGGACATCACCTTCACCGATGCCAATTTGTCCTTCGCCTATTCGGCAGGTGCGTTCCTGATGATGGGTCTGAACGGCATCTTCGCGGTGATCGCGGCGCTCGGCGGCATTACCTACGTCCTCGTCGTCGTCGGCACCGTGCTGTTCGGCGAGAAGATCAAGGGTGGCCATAAGCTCACCTTCCCGCTGCATTCGGGGGGCGGAGCCACGGCGTCGCACTACGGCAGCGAAGGGACGATCAAGCTGCCGGGTACCATCATCCTGGTTGCAATCTTCTTCGTCTGCTTTGTCCTCTACTACTTCATCAACTGGAAGTATCTGTCGGAACTCTGGCTGTTCCGGTGATGGACTGAATTGACGATCAGAGAGGACAACAAGATGCGTGCAACAGCGGCGATGGCGGTTTCGCTCCTCAAGCTCAGGATCGGCGTTGCCATCGCCGCGAGCGCGCTGGCGGGGATCGCGGTCGCAAGCGGTCCCGGCCTGGCTTGGTGGCAGGTCGTGGGCCTTTCGATCGCCATCCTCGGCGCGGCCGGCGCGGCCGGCGCCTTCAACCACTACTACGATCGCGACCTCGACCGGCTCATGGCGCGGACCCGCAACCGTCCGTTCGCCAGCGGCGCGTTCGGGGAGAGCGCCTGGTGGCCCGTCGCGTTCGTCGGCCTGCTCGCCGTCTCGCTCGGCCTCGCCTGGATGACGGTCGGCCATCTCGCCGCGGCCTACGTGTTTCTCGGCGCCTTCACCTACGGCATCGTCTACACCGTCTGGCTGAAGCGCCGCAGCACCTGGAACATCGTTGTCGGCGGGCTCGCCGGCAGCTTCGCCGTGCTGGCGGGCGCTGCCGCGGTCGATTCGTCGCCGCAGGTCGTGCCGACGGTGCTGGCGGTCGTGCTGTTCCTGTGGACGCCGCCGCATTTCTGGAGCCTCGCGGCGGCCAAGGGGCAGGATTACGCCCGCGCCGGCATTCCGATGCTGCCCGTCGTCGCGCCGGCGAGAGCCTGGACCATGGCGATCCTCGCCCATTCGGTGGCGCTGGCGCTGATCGCGCTCGTTCCGCTCTGGTTCGGCCAGGGGCTGTGCTACGGCATCGGCGCGGCGGTCGGCGGCGGCTATTTCGTCTGGACCAGCATCAAGCTCTATCGCGATCCGTCGAAGGCCAACGCGATGACGAACTTCTTCGCTTCGCTCTTGCAACTTGCCCTGCTGGTCGCAGGTGCGCTGCTGTCGAGCGCGGTCGGACACTGGTCATGACGTCTCGACGTGCCGCGGCGTGGCTGTTTGCGATGCTGACCTGCTTCTCGGTCGCATCCGCAAGAGGTGCGCCCGCATCGTCGCCACTCGATCCCAAGGAGGCGATCGCGACCAGCCAGCGCGCGGTCGGCCGGACGATCGGCGACTACCGTTTCGTCGACAGCACCGGTAAGCCGTTGTCGCTGGGTGACTACCGCGGCAAGCCGCTCGTCATCAGCCTGGTCTATTCCGCCTGCAGCTCGGTCTGCCCGCCGACGACCCAGCACCTGATCGACGCCGTCAATGAGGCCGCACGCGTCTTCGGTGCCGACCGGTTCGCCGTGCTGACCATCGGATTCGATGCGCGCAACGACACCGTCGCCCGCATGGCGCAGTTCGCGTCGCTGCAGGGCATCAAGACGTCGAACTGGCGCGTCGCCAGCGGCGATGCCGGGTCGGTCGAGGCCCTCCTGAACGATCTCGGCTTCAGCTACCGGGCGGTCGCCGGCGGCTTCGATCATCCCGCGCAGACCACGATCCTGGACCGCGACGGCAAGGTCTACCGCCACGTCTATGGCGAGGATTTTCCGTTTCCGATGTTCATGGAGCCGATGAAGGACGTGGTCTACGGCACCACGACGCCGTTCTCGCTCGACGGCATCATCGACCGCATCCGCTTCATCTGCACCGCCTACGATCCTGGCTCGCGCCGCTACCGCATCGACTATGGCCTCGTGTTCGGCGGCGCGATCGGCGCCTTCTCCCTGCTCGTCATGGGCGGCCTGATCCTTCGCGAGTGGATGCGCTCGGCGCAGGCATGAGCGGCGGGGCCTAATGAAACGGGTGATCATGTGATTGGTGCAATTCGCAGCGTACTTCGCGCGGGCTTTGACGCGATCGAGCGTCCGTTCGATCGCTTGTTTTCCCCTGCGCTCAATCCTCTGGCGCAGTTGGGGGCGCTCGGCTTCTTCTTCTTCTGGATCGTCGCCGTCAGCGGCATCTATCTCTTCATCTTCTTCGACACCGGCATCGAGCGCGCCTACCAGTCGGTCGAATACCTCACCCATGACCACTGGTTCCATGCGGGCGTGATGCGCAGCTTCCACCGCTACGCCTCCGACCTGATGGTGGTGATGGTGGCCGTGCACCTGCTGCGCGAATTCGCCTACGACCATTACCGCGGCGTCCGCTGGTATTCCTGGTTCACCGGCCTGCCCATCATCTGGCTGCTCTATGCCTCCGGCATCACCGGCTACTGGCTGGTGTGGGACAAGCTCGCGCAATATGTCGCGCTGGTGTCCTCCGAGCTCCTGGACTGGCTGCCGGTGTTCGGCGAGCCGATCGCGCGCAACTTCATCGCCACGGGCACGCTGACCAGCCGCTTTTTCTCGCTGATGGTGTTCATGCACGTCGCGGTGCCGCTGTTCCTGCTGTTCATCATGTGGGTGCACATCCTGCGGATATCGCGGCCCAAGGTGAACCCGCCGCGCGCGCTGGCGCTGTTGTCGCTCGTCGCGCTGCTCGCGGTGTCGATCTGGAATCCGGCGCTCTCGCAAGGACATGCCGATCTCGCCAAGGTGCCGGCGACGGTCGGACTCGACTGGCTGTATCTGCCGCTCTATCCGCTGACCACCCTCTGGGGCAACGGCGCGGTTTGGGCGTTCCTCGGCGCCTTCTCGCTCATGATCGCGCTGATGCCGTGGCTGCCGCCGCTGCGCCGCGCCAAGGCGGTCGAGGTCCACCTCGACCATTGCAACGGCTGCGCGCGCTGCGCGGAGGATTGCCCCTACGAGGCCATCCGCATGGTCGGCCGCACCGACAACCTGCCGTTCCCGACCCAGGCGCAGGTCAATCCGTCGCTCTGCGTCTCCTGCGGCATCTGCGTCGGCTCCTGTCCGTCGTCGACGCCGTTCCGGCGCTCGGAGGAGCTGCGGACCGGTATCGACCTGCCCGAATATCCGCTGAAGGAGTTGCGCGAGAGGGTTCTCGAGACCGCACGCGGCCTGTCCGGGCCCGGGCGCCTGCTGGTGCTGGCCTGCGAGCACGGCGCCGCCGCCGGCCGGCTCGAGGGCACCGTCGTGATGCCTTGCGTGGCAATGGCGCCGCCGTCGCTGATCGACTACATCCTCAGCCGCGACCTCGCCGACGGCGTGGTCATCGCCGGCTGCGCCGAGAGCGCCTGCTACAACCGGCTCGGGGTGAAATGGACCGAGGAGCGCTTTGCCGCGCAGCGCGATCCCTATCTGCGTGCCCGTGTTCCCCGCGAGCGCATCGCCAAGATTTGGGCGTCCGCGCTCCAGGTGCGGCACGCGGAGGCCGAGATCGCCGCGTTCGGCGCCAAGGTCGCACAGTTGCCGCCGCTGAAGATGCGCTCGCCGCTGCCCGCGAGCGCACCGTCGGCGCAGCCCAAGGCCCGGGAGCCGGCCGAGGCGAGGAACGAACCATGAGCGGAGCATTTCGCACGGCCGGCCAGTTCGTCGTCATCCTGGCGCTATTCGCCGGCGTGGCCATGCTGTCGAGCTGGCCGGCCTACCACCAGATTCCCGACAACACGGGCGTGATGGTACTGACCTTCGTGCACGGCGCCGACCGCAAGGGCGAATGCCGCAGGCTCACGCCGGAGGAGATCGCAAAGCTGCCGCCGAACATGCGGCGCGTGCAGGACTGTCCGCGCGTGCGGCGGTCGCTCCATGTCGAGCTGGACGTCGACGGCCGCAACGTCTATCGCGCCGACCTGCCGCCGACCGGAATTGCCGGCGACGGTCCCTCGAAGGTCTATCAGCGCTTCGTGCTGCCGGCCGGGAAATACGACGTCGCGGTGCGCATGCGCGATACCGCCCGGGCCGAAGGGTTCGACCACGAGCGCCGCGAGACCGTGGATTTCGCGCCGGCCCAGCTCCTCGTCATTGACTATCGCCCTGAAAGCGGCGAATTCATCTTCCGGTGAGGATCGCATCATGGGCCTGTTGCATTGGGAAGATCGCTACAGCGTCGGCGTCGCGGCCGTGGACCACGAGCACCGGGAGCTGATCGAGCTGATCAACCGCCTCTATGCCGAGGCGATCGCGCAGCGCTCCAAGGACGCGGTCGTCGGCTTCTTCGGCGATCTCTTCAAGGCGATCTCGTCGCATTTCGCGCTCGAGGAGCGCTTCATGCGCGAGCGCGGCTACGACCATCTCACCCAGCACAAGAACGACCATGAGCGGCTGCTCGACGAGATCCGCGACATCATGGAAGACTACGAGGCCAGCTCCAGGTTCGACGACCGTCTGCTCGCGGACGCCCTGGACGCCTGGTTCTCCCGGCATTTCGAGACCCATGACGCCCGATTGCACAAGGCGCTCGGCGCCCACTAGGGACCGCGCACCAGGGACAATGAATAGACCTTCAACACAGGAGACGATGAAATGAAGCGGATTTTGATCGCCATCGCAGTTGCTGCCGCATCGGCCAGCGCGGCCAGCGCGCAGGACGTCACTGCGGGCGCCACCGCGTTCAAGAAATGCGTGAGCTGCCACGACGTCGGCCCGACCGCGAAGAACAAGGTCGGCCCGGTGCTCAACGGCCTGGATGGCCGCAAGTCGGGCTCGGTCGCGGGCTACAACTACTCCGATGCCAACAAGAACTCGGGCATCACCTGGGACGAGGCGACCTTCCTCGAGTACATCAAGGACCCCAAGGCCAAGGTGCCAAACACCAAGATGGCGTTCGCCGGCATCAAGAACGAGGCCGAGGCCAAGAACCTCTGGTCCTATCTCAAGCAGTACGACGCGGACGGCAAGACCAAGTAGTCGCCGCGAACGCGCTTCGCGCGGGCGGCGTCGCCCTTCACCCGGCGATGCCGTCGCGCGGGCCTGCCGGCCAGCGCCGGCGTCGGCCGGCGGCGTCGACCGCCCAGATCGCCGCGCCGTCGAGCCGCGGCAGCAGCGCCTCGATTTCGTCCGCGGACGCGACGGAAAGCGCCGTCGAGAGCGCGTCGGCCACCGCGGCCGACGCGTGATGGACGGTGATCGTATGCCAGTGCGCCGCGCTGCGGCCGCTGCGCGGATCGAACAAGTGATGCGCGGCGCCGCCCGCGCCGAGCACACAGCCTGATCCTTCGGACGTCGCGAGCGCGCCATGCGCCAGCCGGATCGGCGCGGCGCCACTGCGCGCGACCAGCCACGGCGAGCCGTCGTCCCGCGGCGCCGGCGCGCGCTGCTCGCCGAGATCGACCAGGATGTGGGTCAGGCCCTTGGCGACGAGAAGCTCCGAGACTCGATCGGTGACATAGCCCTGGCCGAGGCCGTTGAGGGTGAGGCGCTGTCCCTCGCCGAGTTGGATCGTGCCCGCTCCGAGGTCGATCCTTTGCCAATCCACGGCCCGGCGCGCTTGCACGATCACGGTTTCGGGCGGCAGCGACGTGTGGCTGCGATCCGCGAACCAGTCGATGTGGGCTTCCCAGAGCGCCTGCACCGTCGGATCGAACAATCCGCCGGTGAGGTCGGCGACGCGCAGCGCCAGCGCCAGTGCGCGGCGGAGGTCGCCACCCGGCTCGTCGAGGCGGCCCCGTCGGTTCAGGCGGCACAGCTCGGAGTCGGGACGGAACAGGCTCAGCTCATTCTCCAGCCGGTCGATTTCCGCCTCGACCGTGGCCGCCAGGCTTCGCGCCTGCTGCGGCTCGATTCCGTCGAACAGGATGCGCGCATCCGCCCCCATCGCCGTGCCGCGCCATTCATAGCCGGCTGCGGCGGGGCGGGCGGGGCCCGCGATCGCGCCGGCGGCGGCTGCCGCGAGGATGGTGATGGCGCGGCGACGTGTCGGACGGTCAAGAGGCATGCTGTCTCCTCATGAATTCCGCGGCGGCGTGGCCTGCGCCAGCGGCTGGCGGCGCGCCGCACGCTTCTTCAGATGCAGGCAGATGTCGTTGTCGAAATAATTGGCCTGGCACTTGAGGCAGTAGATGCACTCGTTCGGATTGATCTGGCCGAGCGGATGGATCGCCTGCACCGTGCAGCGCCGCGCGCAGACATGGCATTCCGCGCCGCATTCGCGGTAGCGCTTCAGCCATTCGAACATGCGCATGCGGGCGGGGATCGCCAATGCGGCGCCGAGTGGGCAGAGATAGCGGCAGTAGAATCGCTCGATGAACAGTCCGGCGAGCAGCAACAGTCCGGCATAGAGCCCGAACGGCCACTCGCGCATGAATTTCATGGTGATCGCGGTCTTGAACGGCTCGACCTCCGCGAGCTGGAACGCGCCGAGGATCGAGCGCAGCGAGATCGCAAGGATGCCGAGGAACACGACGTATTTGATCATCCACAGCCGCTCGTGCAGCCCGAACGGGATTTCGATCTGCTTGATGCCGAGGCGGCGGGCGAGCTGGTTGGTCAGCTCCTGCAGCGTGCCGAACGGGCAGAGCCAGCCGCAGAACACCCCGCGTCCCCAGAACAGGATGCTGAGCGCGACGAAGCTCCACAGCATGAACACCAGGGGATCGAGCAGGAACAGCTCCCAGCGGAAGCCGGAGAGCAGTGCGTGGATGAAGGTCAGGACGTTGACGACCGAGAGCTGGGCGTTGGCGATGAAGCCGAGGAACACCAGCGTCAGCAGCATGTAGCCGGTGCGCAGCCGATAATAGAACACGCCGTGCGCCGTCACGGTATCCTGGAAGATCAGGATCGCCGCGAGCACCGAGAGCATGGCGCCGAGAACGCCGATCTCGTAGCGCCGCGCCCACCAGATGTCCTGCCAGAGCGTCTGGGTCGATGCCGGCGCAGCCGTTGCGGCGGTCTTCCCGGCTGGCGGCGCGACCGACGGCGGGGCCGTCGCGATCAGATAGCGCTCGGGAATCCTGTACTCGAGCGAGATCACCGCGGGGCCGCTGCGCGCCGCGCCGGCGCTGAGGTCCAGGTCGAGTCGAAACGGTTTCGTCGAGTCGAACCCGCTCGATTGCGGGATCCGGAACACGGCGACCTCGCGCAGCTCCGGCGCGCCGGCCGCGTGCAGCGACTCGATCGCCGTGTGATCGGACGGCTTGAGCCGGATCGTGCGGCTGCCCTGGACGAGCTCGATACGGGTGAACGCGCCGGCCTGGCGCCATTCGGTGCCCTTGAACGAATAGAGCCCGGTGGCGCCGATCAGGACCAGATCGTCTTCGGGACCGATCTTGCCCAGCTCGCTCTCGTAGGTGCGCTGGCCGAGCAGGCTTTCCCCGATCGGGGGCGGCGTCGCCAGCGCAAGCCAGAGGTCGATGAAGGGCTTTTCGGGCTCGCTGTCCTGCGTGCCGAGCATTTTTGCGGCTTCGCCGCGGCTCACCAGCCGCCGCTGCACGGCACCCTCGGCGAGCAGCGATTGCCAGTTCGACCGCCGCAGGGTTTCGCGGTCGAGCCGCGTCGTGCGGTCGGGCGCGTTGCTGCGGCTGCGCAACACGCTGCGCGCCGAGCGGACGATGGCGTCGCGGATCACGGTGCTGGTGATGGTGGCGCCGGCGACCGCATGAGGCCCGCGCGCGAGTTCGTCGGCCGGTTTCAGCGTGGCGCCGGCGCGCACGTCGAAGCCGCGGAAATTGGCCACATAGGCAGCCAACGCGTCGCGGGGGATGCCGATCACCAGGATCGGCTCCTCGTGGGCGACGATCTCGGCGCCCGCGATGGTGCCTTCGGACGTGACCGCGGCGACGATGTCGAGCGGCCGGCCCGCATAGCCGACCGATCCCGAGACGTCGAGGCTGGAGAAGGCATAGCCGAGCACGCGGCCGTCCGCGGCCCGCACGATCGCCGCCGGCGGCGCGCCTTCGGGGCGCTCGACCGTGACGGGCTCGGAGAAGAACTTCGTCGCGATGCCGAGATCGGCCGCCTGTGCACCGCAAATGCTCAGCAGGAGCGCCGCCACTGCACGCAGTCCCTGCAGTGCTATCGTTTCGATCTTGCCGGCAGCCATTCGCATGTCAGGGATCAGGCAGGGTTGGGCCATCGCCGCATTGAGATAGGTCAAGTGTAGCCTTGACCGCGGTCAATGCGAAGCGTTGGCCTCCTAGGCATAAGGCCCCGATCGGGATTCTCATGCTGGAGGAATGTGATGCGAGGCCGAGCTTCTCTGCTAGCGATGCTCACGGGCGGCGTAGCCGCAACGGGGCTGTTTTTGAGTGTAACGACGGCAGGCTATGCGCAGCAGCCGGCTCCGACGCCGAAACCGGCGGACCTGCAGCAGCACAAGACCACGCCGGGCGGCCAGTACCAGCCCAGCCTGGACGTTCTCAGCGACAAGCCGGTGGACCAGCCCGGCACCAAGCCCGGCGATCCCAACCTCACCAAGGCCGAGTTCGACAAGGCGAGCCGCATCTATTTCGAGCGCTGCGCCGGTTGTCACGGTGTGCTGCGCAAGGGCGCAACCGGCAAGCCGCTGACGCCTGACCTCACCAAGAAGCTCGGCTTCGACTATCTGCGCGACTTCATCACCTATGGCTCGCCCGGCGGCATGCCGAACTGGGGTACCTCCGGTGAGCTTCCGCCGGCCGACGTCGAACTGATGGCGCGCTACCTGCTGAACGAGCCGGCGCAGCCGCCGGAGTTCGGCCTGAAGGAGATGAAGGATACCTGGAAGGTCATCGTGCCGGTCGCCCAGCGGCCGACCAAGAAGATGAACAAGCTCGACATCGACAACCTGTTCTCGGTGACCCTGCGCGACGCCGGCGAGATCGCGCTGATCGACGGCGCCACCAAGAAGATCGAGCACGTCCTGAAGTCGGGCTACGCCGTGCACATCTCGCGCATGTCGGCGTCCGGTCGTTACCTCTACATCATCGGCCGCGATTCGAAGCTCAACCTGATCGATCTCTGGATGGACCCGCCGCAGACGGTCGCGGAGCTGAAGATCGGCACCGAGGCGCGCTCGGTCGAGACCTCGAAGTTCAAGGGCTACGAGGACAAGTATGCGATTGCCGGTGCCTACTGGCCGCCGCAATACGTGATCATGGACGGCGCCACGCTCGAGCCGCTCAAGGTCGTCGCCACGCGCGGCATGACCGAGGACACGCAGGAATATCACCCCGAGCCGCGCGTTGCCTCCATCGTCGCGTCTCACTTCAAGCCGGAATTCGTCGTCAACGTGAAGGAGACCGGACAGATCCTGCTGGTCAACTATCAGGACCTCAAGAACCTGAAGGTGACGGCGATCGAGGCCGAGCGCTTCCTGCATGACGGCGGCTTCGACAAGACCGGTCGCTACTTCCTGGTTGCCGCGAACGCCCGCCACAAGATCGCGATCGTCGACACCAAGGAGGACAAGTTGGTCGGCGTGGTCGAGTCGAAGGGTCAGACCCCGCATCCGGGTCGCGGCGCCAACCTGATCCATCCGAAGTTCGGACCGGTGTGGGCCACGAGCCATCTCGGCAGCGAGACGATCTCCTTCATCGGCACCGATCCCGAGAAGCACAAGGCACAGGCCTGGAAGGTCGTGCAGACCGTGGACGGCCAGGGCGGCGGATCGCTCTTCATCAAGACGCATCCGAAGTCCGAGAACCTCTACGTCGACACGCCGCTCAACACCGACGCCGAGATCTCCTCGTCCGTCGCGGTGTTCAAGATCAAGGACCTCGCCAAGGAGAAGCCCGAGTACAAGGTGCTTCCGATCGGTCAGTGGTCCGGCATCTCCGAAGGCGCGCGCCGCGTGGTGCAGGGCGAGTTCAACCGGGACGGCACCGAGATCTGGTTCTCCGTCTGGAACAACAAGGCCCAGGACTCCGCGATCGTGGTCGTCGACGACAAGACGCTGACCTTGAAGACGGTCATCAAGGACAAGCGGCTGGTCACGCCGACCGGCAAGTTCAACGTCTACAACACCCGTAACGACATCTACTGACGGGTCACGCGACGGTGCGGCGAGAAGATTGCCGCACCGTCGTAGTTCGCGAGGCGGCCCAAGCGGAGCGCGTCATGGCTGTCGGAAAGGTCTCTCTCGTCGGCGCCGGCCCGGGCGATCCCGAGTTGCTCACCGTGAAGGCGGTGCGCGCGATCCGCGAGGCCGACGTCGTCGTCTACGACCGCCTGGTGCCGCAGAGCATCCTGGACACCATCGCCGACGGCGTACTGCAGATCAATGTCGGCAAGCAGGCCGCCCATCATCCGGTGCCGCAGGACGAAATCAACGAGATGCTGGTTCGGTTGGCGCGCGCCGGTCGCACGGTGGTGCGGCTCAAGGGCGGCGATCCCTTCATCTTCGGGCGCGGCTCGGAGGAAGCGGCCGAGCTCGAAGCCGCTGGCATTCCCTACGAGGTGGTGCCCGGCATCACCGCGGCGCAGGGTTGCGCCGCGGCGGCGCGCATGCCGCTGACCCACCGCGGGCTCGCCTCGGGCGTGCGCTATGTGGCGGGCCATCGTAAGGCCAACGAGCCGCTCGATCTGGACTGGCGCAGCCTCGCCGATCCCGAGACCACGCTCGTCGTCTATATGGGCCTTGCGAACATTGAGGAAATCGTCCGCAACTTGGTCGCCGAAGGCCTGTCGGCCACCACGCCGGTGTTTGCGATTTGTCAAGGTACGACCCCGCAAGAGCGCCGAATATACGCTTGTCTGGAGACGCTTCCGACGGTCCTGAAGGATGCCTCCTTCAGCGGGCCGGTCCTGTTCATCATCGGAAGGGTCGCCGCGATCGCCATGGAGCGCAGCGAGCGGAATGATGCTGGGAGTAGCGAGGCGATTTCTGTTGTGGCCTAGCCTCGCGCTGGCGTCGGTCGGGGCCATGGCTCCGGCGGCCGCAGGCGAAACCAATAGCGACCCCGCCCGTCTGGCGAACCTCGTGCGGCAGGATTGCGGCTCCTGCCATGGGCTGACCCTGAAAGGGGGCCTCGGCAAGCCGCTCACGCCGGATCATTTGCGCGCCTGGAATCGCGAACAGCTCGTCAGCATCATCCTCGACGGCGTGCCGGGCACGCCGATGCCGCCATGGCGCCCGCTCCTGAGCGAGCCGGAGGCGCGCTGGATCGTCGACCGCCTGCAGCAGGGAAATCTGCCATGAACGCCGCTAAAATGATTGCGAAGCTGACGCTGGCGCTGTTGTTGCTGATGCCGGCGCTGGTCCGCGCCGACGAATTGCGCGGCACCGGCAATCTCGGCCTGATCATCGAGCGCGCGACGGGCTCGGCCCTGATCGTCGATACCAGCGCGCGCAAGACCATCGGCCGCGTCGAAGGCCTCGGCGATCTCTCCCATGCTTCCGTGGTGTTCTCGCCGGACCAGCGTTACGCCTATGTGTTCGGCCGCGACGGCGGCCTGACCAAGGTCGACATGCTCACCAACGCGATCGCGAAGCGTATCGTGCAGGCCGGCAATTCGATCGGCGGCGCCATCTCCGATGACGGCGCGTTGATCGCGGTGTCGAATTACGAGCCCGGCGGGGTGCGGGTGTTCGACGCCAGAACGCTCGATCCCGTCGCCAACATTCCCGCCGTCGGCGCCGACGGCAAGGCCTCCAAGACGGTCGGCCTGGTCGATCTGCCCGGCCGCCGCTTCGCCTGGGCGCTGTACGACGCCGGCGAGATCTGGGTCGCCGATCTCACCAATGTCGAATCGCCCGCCGTCACGAGGCTGACCAATGTGGGCAAGCTGCCCTATGACGGCAACGTCACCACCGACGGGCGCCACTATCTCGCCGGCCTGTTCGGCGAGGACGGCGTGGTGCACGTCGACACCTGGCAGCAGCCGCTCAAGGCCGAGCGCATCCTCGACGGCTACGGCCGCGGCGAGCAGCAACTGCCGGTCTACAAGATGCCGCACCTCGAAGGCTGGGCCGCGGTCGGCGACAAGCTGCTGCTGCCCGCCGTCGGGCATCACGAGCTGATCGCGGTCGATCTGCGCAAGTTCACCGAGGCCGGTCGCGTGGCGACCCACGGTCAGCCGGTGTTCGCGGTGGCGCGCCCCGACGGTCGCCACGTCTGGGTCAACTTCGCCCATCCGCTCAACGACACCATCGACATCGTCGACACCGAGAGCCTCAAGGTGATCCATCGCCTGACGCCGGGCCCCGCCGTGCTGCACATGGAGTTCACGCCGCGCGGCAACGAGGTCTGGGTCTCCGTGCGCGACGCCGACCGCATCGACGTCTACGACGCCGCGTCCTTCGCCAAGAAAGCGGAGATCCCGGCGCAAAAGCCCTCCGGGATCTTCTTCACCGCGCGCGCAACGAGGATCGGGCAATGATTCCGACGCCCACTGAGCTGACCTTGATCGATCGCTGGCAGCACAATTTTCCGCTGGTCGAGAAGCCGTTCAAGGTGGTCGGCCGCTCCGCCGCGCTCGGCGAGCAGGAGACGATCGGCGTCTTCCGTCGCATGCAGGAGCACGACCTGATCTCCCGCATCGGCGCCGTGGTTCGGCCGAACACGGTCGGCGCCAGCACGCTCGCGGCGATGCAGGTCCCGTCGGAGCGGCTGGAGGAGGTCGCCCACATCGTCAGTCGCGAGCCCTTGGTTACGCACAATTACGAGCGCGAGCACGATCTCAATCTCTGGTTCGTCGTCGCGGGCGGCGATGCCGACGCGATCGGCGCGACCATCCGCAACATCGAGGCGCGGACCGGCCTTGCGGTAATCGCCCTGCCGATGCTGCGGGCCTATCATCTCGGCCTCGGCTTTCCGCTCGGCGCGCCGCGTCCGCAGAAGGACGAGGCGTCTCGTGCTGCCCAGGAGTATTGCCCGGATCCGCGCGACCGCCTGATCCTGGCGGCGATCGAGAACGGTCTGCCGCTGGTCGAGCATCCCTACCTCGCGGTCGCCGACCGGCTCGCGCTCGATCAGGCCGAGGTGATCGCGCGGCTGGAACATCTGGTCGCCGCCGGCGTCGTGACGCGTTTCGGCTGCGTGGTGCGACACGACAAGCTCGGCTTCAGGGCCAACGCGATGGCGGTATGGGACATTCCCGACGCGAACGTGGACGCGGTCGCCGCGACCTTTGCCCGTCATCCCGCCGTGACCCTGTGCTACCGGCGCCCGCGTCATCCGCCGCTGTGGCCGTACAATCTGTTCTGCATGGTGCACGCGCGCGCCCGCAGCGAGGCCCATGCCGCGATCGACGAGCTCAATCTGCTGGCGGATACCGGCCTCAACCGCCAGGCCGTGCTGTTCTCGAAGCGCTGCTTCAAGCAGCGCGGTGCGGTCTTCAGCCGCGACGGAGCGAATTGATGCGCTCGCTCGACCCGACGGAAAGGGCCGTCGTCAACGGCCTGCAGGGCGGCTTTCCGCTGACGCAGCGGCCGTTCCGCGACGCCGGCGCAAAGCTCGGCCTCAGCGAGGGCGAGATGATCGATTGCATCGGCGGCCTGCTCGCCGGCGGGCAGCTGAGCCGGTTCGGCCCGCTCTGGAATGCGGAGCAGATGGGCGGCGCGGTGTGCCTTGCCGCCATCGCCGTTCCGCCGGAGCGCTTCGAGGAGGTTGCCGAACTCGTCAACGCCCATGCCGAGATCGCGCACAATTACGAGCGCGATCACGAATTGAACATGTGGTTCGTGGTATCGGCGGCGGAGCCCGGCCGGATCGACCAGGTGATCGCCGAGATCGAGCGCGAGACCGGCCTTGCCGTCCGCGCCATGCCGAAGACGCGCGAATTCTTCGTCGGCTTTCGTGTCGAGGTTTGACGATGCTGGATGCCATCGATCGCAAGCTCGTCGCGGCCACCCAGACCGGCCTGCCGCTCGTCTCCGAGCCCTACCGCGTGCTCGGCGAGCGGCTCGGTCTCGCCGAGGCCGAGGTGATCGCGCGCCTGCAACGGCTGCTCGATGACGGCGCCATCCGCCGCATCGGCGCCATTCCCAATCACTACGCGCTCGGCTACACCGCCAACGGCATGTCGGTGTGGGACGTCGCCGACGAATCCGTCGCCGAGGTCGGCGCGAGGGTCGGTGCGCTCGATTTCGTCACCCATTGCTACGAGCGGCCGCGCTATCTGCCGCTGTGGCCGTACAACCTCTTCGCCATGGTGCACGGCCGGACGCGCGACGAGGTCCGGACCAAGGTCGCGGAGATCGCCGCGCTGGTCGGCCCCGCCGCGCGCGCGCATGAGGTGCTGTTCTCCACCCGGATCCTGAAGAAGACCGGTCTTCGTATTGCCGCCTGAACGAGAGGAGCGGTCATGTTCCGCCTGAGCCAATATCTGCGCGAACTGGATGAGCCAGCCCCGACCGGGCCGGTGCGTCATCCGCCGGGACCGGTGGTGATCTGGAATCTGATCCGGCGCTGCAACCTCACCTGCAAGCACTGCTATTCGATCTCCGGCGACGTCGATTTCCCGGGCGAGCTGTCGACCGCGCAGATTTTTCACGTGATGGACGATCTGAAGTCCTTCCGCGTTCCGGTACTGATCCTGTCCGGCGGCGAGCCGTTGATGCGGCGGGACATTTTCGAGATCTCCGCCCGCGCCAAGGCGATGAAGTTCTATGTCGGGCTCTCCTCCAACGGCACGCTGGTCGATGCCGCCATGGCCGATCGCATCCGCGACATCGGCTACGACTATGTCGGCATCTCGCTCGACGGCATCGGTGCGACCCACGATCGCTTCCGCCGCAAGCAGGGCGCCTATCAGGAGGCGCTGGGCGGCCTGCGCATGCTGCGCGACCGCGGTATCAAGGTCGGCGTGCGCTTCACCATGACCGAGGACAACGCGGCCGAGTTGCCGCTGCTGCTCGATCTGGTCGAGCAGGAAGGGTTTCCGAAGTTCTATCTCTCGCATCTCGTCTATGCCGGGCGCGGCAACAAGAACCGCGGCGACGACGCGATGTGGCAAACCACGCGTGATGCCATGGACATGGTGATCGCGCGCGCCTGGCGCTGGGCGAAAGAAGGCAGCGAGATGGAGATCGTCACCGGCAACAACGATGCCGATGCGGTCTATCTGCTGCACTGGGCCGAGCGCAATGCGCCGAATCGCGTGAACGATTTGCGCGAAAAGCTCGTGCGCTGGGGCGGCAATTCCTCCGGCGTCAACGTCGCCAACATCGACAATCTCGGCAACGTGCACCCGGACACGATGTGGTGGCACCACGATCTCGGCAACGTCAAGGCGCGGCCGTTCTCGGAGATCTGGACCGACCTGTCCGACCCGATCATGGCCGGCCTGAAGCAGAAGCCGCGCCGGGTCTCGGGCCGCTGCGGCGCCTGTGCCTATTTCGACATCTGCAACGGCAACACCCGCGTGCGCGCGCAGCGCATCACCGGCGATGCCTGGGCCGAGGATCCCGGCTGTTATCTCAGCGACGCCGAGATCGGGCTCGACGCGCCGGTCGAGCGGGTGAAGACCAGCATCTATCGCGGAACACGCCATGAAGCGCCGCTGTCTCTCTGACTGGGTCGCCATTGCGCTCGCGCTGTTTGCGCTGGGCGGGCCGGCGCTCGCGGGGCCCGATGCGGCGAAGCTGTTCGCCGACAATTGCGCCGAATGCCATGGCGCCGACCGGCTGGGCCGGCTCGGACCTGCGCTGCTGCCCGAAAATCTCGGCCGCCTGACCGGCGCGCGCGCCGTCTCGGTGATCGCCGACGGCCGCGCCGCCACGCAGATGCCCGGCTTCTCCGGTAAGCTCGGCAAGGACGAGATCGCCGCGCTCGCAGCCTTCATTGCCTCGCCCTTGCCGTTCGTGCCGGCCTGGGGCATTCCCGAGATCGACGCCAGCCGCGTCGTGCACGCGTCCGCGCCACAGCTCGACCGCCCGCGGTTTGACGCCGACCCGATGAACCTATTCGTCGTGGTCGAGGCCGGCGACCACCATGCGACCATCCTCGACGGCGACCGTTTCGAGCCGCTGACGCGCTTCCAGACCCGGTTCGCGCTGCACGGCGGTCCGAAATTCACCCCCGACGGCCGCTACGTCTTCTTCATGTCGCGTGACGGCTGGGTCTCCAAATACGATCTCTGGACCCTGACCATGCTCGCGGAGGTCCGCGCCGGCATCAATTCGCGCAACATCGCGATCTCGCGCGACGGCAAGCATATCGCGGTCGCCAACTATCTGCCACATACGCTGGTGATGCTGTCCACCGATGATCTCTCGGTCGAGAAGGTGTTCGACGCCAAGGACCGCAAGGGCAATTCCTCGCGCGTCTCCGCCGTCTATCAGGCGCCGTCACGCAACAGCTTCATCGCGGCGCTGAAGGACGTGCCGGAGATCTGGGAGGTCGCCACCGACCCGAGCGCGCCGCCGGTCTATGGCGGCTACGTGCATAGCCACGAGAAGGGCATGATCGAGGCTCTGCCGTCCTCGCAGGGCCTGTTCGCGCTGCGGCGGATCGAGGTGCCCGAGCCGCTCGACGATTTTTTCTTCGATCCGCCCTACCGCAATTTGATCGGCTCGGCGCGCGAGGGCAGGGCGATCGTCGTCAACCTCACAGTCGGGCGCGACATCAAGCAACTCGATTTGCCGGGCCTGCCGCATCTCGGCTCCGGCATCTCCTGGACCTGGCAGGGTCGTGCCGTGATGGCGACGCCGCTCCTGAAGGAGGGCAAGATCAGCGTGCTCGACATGCAGGACTGGTCGCCGGTCAAGACGATCGAGACGCCCGGCCCCGGCTTCTTCATGCGCAGCCACGAGAACACGCCCTATGCCTGGACCGACAGCATGATGAGCGCGAAGAAGGACACGCTCACGATCATCGACAAGCGCACGCTGGAGGTGGTCCGCAGCGTGACGCCGGAGCCCGGCAAGACCGCCGCCCACGTCGAGTTCGACAAATATGGCCGCCACGCCCTGGTCTCGATCTGGGAGGACAAGGGCGCGCTGGTGATCTACGATGCGGCGACCTTCGCCGAGGTGAAGCGCATCCCGATGTCGCGCCCCTCCGGCAAATACAACGTCTGGAACAAGATCACCTTCTCCGATGGCACCAGTCACTGAGCGAGCGGGCGCCGCTCCGCGGACTGCGTTGCTGCTCGCCGCCCATGGCGAGCGGCGGCCGGACGCGGGCAACGAGGGCGTCTTCCGCATCGCTCGCGCGCTGTCCGAACGCGGCCTGGACGTCGCGGTCGGCTTCATCTCCGGAAAGCCTTCGGTCAAGGACGCGCTCGAGCGCCTGGCCGCCGACCGCATCCTGGTCTATCCGCTGTTCGCCGCCAGCGGCTATTTCACCCGCGACCGCCTGGTGCAGATCCTCGACGAGGCCGGCCGCGCCGGTCGCGAGGTCGAGATGCTGACGCCGCTCGGGCTCGACCCGGGCCTGCCCGATGTAGTGCTGCAGCAGGCCGGCGATTCGGCACGGGATCACGGCTTCGCGCCAAAAGCCTGCACCGTGATCCTGCTGGCGCACGGCTCGCAGCGCAATCCGGCCTCCCGGCAGTCCACTGAGCAGATGGCGCGCGCCCTCGAACAACGCGCGGTCTTTCGCAAGGTGGAGCCTGCATTTCTCGAAGAGCTGCCGTCGCTCGGTGACGTCGCCGC
>NZ_JAGWUA010000357.1 GCF_028868675.1 Bradyrhizobium sp. | reverse complement strand
TCGCCGCAAGGCCGAAAGATGGCAGGTCTACACTACACGCCGATCTTGCAAATCGGCCATTGATCCGACTCGGCTTCTGCCCCTCACAACTCAAAAAATCGAGCAAACACGCCCGAACCGTGAAAGATGGGCTAGAGCATCGGTCGATCTGAATAAATCAGCGTTGGTTTCGGTGTGGGACATTCGTTGTGCTCGTCGTCACTCTCCGGCGTCATTGCGAGCGAAGCGAAACAATCCAGACTGTCTATGCGGAAAGATTCTGGATTGCTTCGTCGCTATCGCTCCTCGCAATGACGGCGGAACCGACGAGCGCCTATTCTCGGCGGAACGCGACCGTGAAGCTAGCTAGCCTTCCCTCGTGTTCCGCGCTTGTCCGAAAGTGGGCTCTCATCGGTGCCCGGCAGGTCGAGCGCCGAGCGCAACCGCCCTCTGCCCCGCTCGTACAACGTCGCATACGGCGCCGGCTCCAGCAGATCGGCCCGCGGCTTGAACTCGAAAATCACCTTGTTGAACGGTGTCGCGCCGCAGCCCGGCACGGCGCATTCCCGCTTGTCCTTCGGACACTCCTTGAACGAGCAGAGTCGGCCAAGGTAACGGTCGCTGCCCGGCTCGATCAAAAAGACGTCGAGCTGCTGGCTCACGACGCTGATGCCGGCGCCGCGCTCGTACGCCTCGCGCAGTGCCTTTGCCGCGGAGCGACGCAGCGCGCCGAGGCGATCCTGCGAATCGATCCACAGCGCCAGGTCGAGGTCGCGGCATTCGTGCCAGACCTCGATCCCCTCACGCCGAAACTCCGAAAAGCGCGGGACTTCCTTCCGGAGCGCCTTGGCGACCGAACCGATCACGGCGACCGCCTGAACCTCCGGGAATGCGATCCAGGCATCGGTCACGACGTCTGCAGCGATCCTGAACTCACGCTGCCGGACCACCATGAAGCGGTTCTGTTCCTCGATCTTGGCCCGTCTCATGACCTCATATCCCGACCAGCGCGTAGGATGGGTTGAACACAGCGATACCGATCTATCTCATCCTTCGAGCGCGATGGGTTTCGCTGCGCTCTACCCATCCTACGCGCTCAAAAGACCGATTGAGCCATTTGCGAACACTCGTTCTAGCCGTCTATCCGAAAAGCTGGAAGCGCCAACAAGCGTATCGCGACGCCGATTGCAAAGCTCGCGTCATTAAACAAGTGACGCTCGGCTCGCTCCGTACTGTCCAACACACGACGGCTCAGATTGGAGGGGTCATCAACCCCTCGAAAGTGAGAAAGTGGATTCCGAAATTCCGCCAGCCGGCGAAGTTCTTTAGCATTCTCGTCAGGAACCAGATCTTGCTCGATACAACGCTCAAGAGTCTCAGCGAACGAAATTCGTTTGCGCACTTCTTGCCCTTGCCATCCGAGCGAAAGATGTGCCGCAAGCACCTGTTCGGCAAGACTTTGGCAGGGCATCACGGTGGCCACGTAGTTCCCATGTACAAAGCTCGTCCGAGCTTCCGTCCAGACGGCCAGCGCCGTCTCGCCTCCCGGCAACATCGTCCCGTAGAGTCCGAGCGCGGCGGAGAGATCGTTTAGCTGCCGAAACCGTGCAACCTTTCCAGCAAGATCATCGTGGAGATCGGCCAACAGCAACTGCAGCAGTCTCACGTCGCTGAGCGGTGATAGCAATTCCGCCTGGTCACCATCAGCCACGCCCCCTATTCCCACTCGATCGTCCCGGGCGGCTTGCTGGTCACGTCGTACACCACCCGGTTCACGCCCTTCACCTCGTTGATGATGCGGGTGGCGGTCTCGCCCAAAAACTTCATGTCGAAGGGATAGAAGTCCGCGGTCATGCCGTCGGTGGAAGTGACGGCGCGCAGGCCCACGACGTAGTCGTAGGTGCGGCCGTCGCCCATGACGCCGACGGTCTTCACTGGCAGCAGCACGGCAAAGGCCTGCCAGATCGCGTCGTAGAGGCCGTGCTTCCTGATCTGGTCGATGTAGACGGCATCGGCCTTGCGCAGGATGTCGAGCTTGTCCTTCGTGATGTCGCCGGGGCAGCGGATGGCGAGGCCCGGGCCCGGGAACGGATGGCGGCCAACGAAGATCTCGGGCAGGCCGAGCTCGCGGCCGAGCTCGCGCACCTCGTCCTTGAACAGTTCGCGCAGGGGCTCAACGAGCTTCATGTTCATGCGCTCAGGCAAGCCACCGACATTGTGGTGCGACTTGATCGTCACCGAGGGGCCGCCGGTGAAGGAGACGCTCTCGATCACGTCGGG
>NZ_JAGWUA010000013.1 GCF_028868675.1 Bradyrhizobium sp. | reverse complement strand
CTCAGCCGCCGCCACGCCTTACGACGGCACCGCCAGCAGTCCGCTACCCGGCCCCCGCGCTGTAGTGGAGACCTTCGGGGTGCGCCCCTTGATTCAAATCAGGTTTTTCCGCCAACCGTGAAAGATGGGCTAGGCCTCACGCTACGCCCGCCCATGCAGTTGTTCATCCCACCACACCGGCTCGGGCTGAGTGTGCGTGATTCTGTTGGCGTCGGGATGCGCCGTCGAAAACGCTAGATCGAAATTCGTCTGGGGCGGTCGAGGGAGGTCGCCCCGTGAATTTGAGGCAATCTTTCTATATGACTACTGTAGTCATTTAGGTGATGCCATGCGCGAAATCCAGCTCCGCGACGCAAGAGCCAATCTCTCCGCCGTCGTCGATGAAGCCATTGACGGCAAGCCTGCGGTGATTACCCGCCACGGCAAGAAGCAGGCGGTGGTCCTGGGTTATGAAGAGTGGCGGCGGCTGTCTCAGGTTCCGAGCTTCGGTCGCCTCCTGATGGCGGTCCCTGCAAGAGTGGGCGATCTGCCGGCACGCAATCGCGCCAAGCTGCGGTCGACCGATTTCTGACGTCGTGTATCTCGTCGACACCAATGTGCTGTCGGCCGCCTCGCCGAACCGGCCGGCGCCCTCGGCACTTGTCGAGTGGATGGACGCGCATTCGGCCTCCTTGTTCATCTCGGTTGTCACGATCGCAGAGGTCGAGGATGGAATAGCCAAGCTACAACGCGAGAGAGCCGCGCGCAGGAGCAGGGACTTGGCCCAATGGCTGGAAGCGGTGCTGCATCTCTACGGAGATCGGGTCTTGGTGGTCGATGCGCCGATCGCGCGGATCGCCGGACGCCTGTCGGACCGGGCAAGGGGGCAGGGACATGCGCCGGGATTTGCCGATATCATCATTGCCGCCACCGCACACCAGCACGGGCTGACTATCCTGTCGCGCAACGCCAGTCACTTCGCACCCCTGGGTATAGCTGTGCATGATCCCGACAGAGCGTTACCGCCGTCCTGATGCTCCCGTAGTAGGTTTGAACAATCGGTCGGGCCCTGTAGCGGGTCATGTACGGGCGCACCCAATCTCCATGGCGCACATCCGCATCCCTGATTTGTCGCGCGTAGGATGGGTAGAGCGCAGCGATACCCTACGTGTTACATCGACGTTCAGCCCCGTGCCAACTTTTCAAACCGCTTCACCAGCCGCTCGCGCTTCAGCCGCGACAGCCGCTGGATCCAGAACACCCCGTCGAGCTGATCGATCTCATGCTGGTGGCAGACGGCGCGCAGGGCTTCGGATTCTTCGGTGTGCGTGGTGCCGTCGAGGTCCTGATAGACGATCCGAACGCGGGCGTGGCGCAAAACCTCGTCGGTGACGCCAGGCATCGAGACGCTGCCTTCGCGGTGCAGGATCATCTCGGGAGAGGCCCATTCGATCTCGGGATTGACGTAGGTTCGCGCGCCGTCCTTCGCGTCGAGCTCGAGCACCACGACGCGCAGGGGGATGCCGATATGCGGCGCCGTGATGCCAATCCCGGGCGCGGCGCGCATCGTCTCGAGCAGGTCCCGAGCGAGCTCCCGCAGCGTCTCGTCGAAAGCGGTCACTGGCCGGGCCGGGATCGCAAGCCGGCGGTCGGGATAGCGGAGGAGGGGACGAATGGCCATGATCGGCAGGGCCTGGAGCGCGATGACGCCGGGTTCGGCTGGATCACGCCATCGTGCGGGTGATTTCCCCGACGTGTCAAATGCTTCCGGGCATTGTGACGCCATGCGGCGGCGGCCATCCGGCGACTGTGCATGGGGTTGAACCTCGGATTTTGGTTTCCGGTCACAGACGTCCACAAATTCGCTTTACAAGAAATTCGGAATATCGTATGGTTGTTCCGTCCAGTCCTACGGGGGGACGGTCCCAAAAATCCCGTGGCCTCGTCGATGCCGATGTCGGCCCCCGCGGTTCCCGTTCGTCTTCCACCCAGAGACACTTGCACGGGAGACCGCAAATGACCCCTTCCTGGTATCGTTGGATCATCGTTGCCGCCGGCGGCCTGCTTGGCTGCGTCGCCATCGGCGGCATGTTCTCGCTGCCGGTGTTCTTGCGGCCGATGGCGGATGAGACCGGCTGGTCGGTGACCGGCATCTCCAGCGCCATGACTATCGGATTCCTCGCCATGGCCTGCTCCAGCATGGCCTGGGGCACGCTGACCGACCGCTTTGGGCCGCTGCCGGTGGTGCTGACGGGCTCGACCGTGCTGGCCCTTAGCCTGTTCCTCGCGAGCCACGCGACCTCGCTGCTCGCGTTCCAACTCCTGTTCGGCGCGCTGGTCGGTGCATCCTGCGCCGCGATTTTCGCGCCGATGATGGCGACCGTGACCGGCTGGTTCGAGACCCACCGCAGCCTCGCGGTGTCGCTGGTCTCGGCCGGCATGGGCATGGCGCCGATGACGATGTCGCCGTTCGCGGCCTGGCTCGTCTCCCACCATGACTGGCGGACGTCGATGCAGATCGTGGCGCTGGTGGTCGGATGCGTCATGATCCCGGTCTCGCTGCTGGTGCGCCGCCCGCCCGCGCTCGCCCACGCGCCGGCCGCAGCAAGCGGCGGCGGCGCGTCGCCAAACGAGATGTCGCGGAGCGAGGCGCTGCGCTCGCCGCAATTCTTCATCCTGCTCGCGACCAATTTCTTCTGCTGCGCCACCCATTCCGGCCCGATCATCCACACCGTCAGCTATGCCGTGAGCTGCGGCATCCCGCTGATCGCGGCGGTGACGATCTACAGCGTCGAGGGTTTTGCCGGCATGGGCGGCCGCATCGCCTTCGGCCTGCTCGGCGACCGTTTTGGCGCCAAGCGCGTGCTGGTCACGGGGCTTCTGCTGCAGGCGTTCGGCGCGCTCGCCTACGTCTTCGCAAACCAGCTCGCCACGTTCTACGCGGTCGGCGCCGTGTTCGGCTTCATCTATGCCGGCACCATGCCGCTCTACTCGGTGCTGGTGCGTGAAAACTTTCCGCTGAAGATGCTCGGCACGGTGATCGGCGGCACGGCGATGGCCGGCAGCCTCGGCATGGCGACGGGCCCGCTCGCCGGCGGCCTGATCTACGATGCCTTCTCGAGCTACGCCTGGCTCTATATCGGCTCCTGGGCGCTGGGCTTGGGCGCATTCCTGATGGCGATGATGTTCCGGCCGTTCCCACGGCGAAACGCCGAGCTAGCGCCGGTGCCGGCGTGAGGGGAGAACTCGTAGCCCGGGTGAGCGAAGCGACACCCGGGAATCCCGCATATCGCGGAGCCTGCCATCGGGCCGCGCTTCGCGCGGACCCGTTGGCTCTTGCGGGCTACGCACCTCGTCCTGCGGTCGCCCTACAGATGCTTCTCGAAGAACAGATCCGGATAGGGATCGTCGTTGAAGCGCGGAATCTTACGCCAGCCGCTCGTGCGGTAGAGCTGGCCGGCTTCCGGCAGCGCGCTGTTGGTGTCGAGCCGCAGCACCTTGATCGACAGCTCGCGCGCCGCGCTCTCCGCGGTCTCCATCAGCCAGCGGCCGAGCCTCAATCCGCGTGCGCTCGGCGCGACCCACAGCCGCTTGATCTCGGCGGCCTCGCCGCCGCTGCCCTTCAACCCGACACAGCCGACCGGGAGCGTGTCCGACATCGCCACCAGAAACACCCCGCGCGGGCGGATCATGTCCCTGGCGTCGGGGTCGCGGGAGAGCGAGACGTCAAAACCCTGGCTGAAGCGACGCGCGAGCTCGCCATAGTATTCGGCGAGGCAATGGCGCGCCGCGGGCGCGCGCGGGCTCATTTCGACGAGTGCGGTGCGGCCCTGCAGGAGTGCGGATGCGACCAGGTCCATCGCGGCCAGCAACGATTCGCTCTTGGCGTGGCGGGCGAGCAGGCGCTCGGCTTGCATATTCGAGATCGTCTCATAGGCCTCGAACTCGCGCCGGCCGTTGCGCGTCAGCCGCGCGACGCGGCGGCGCGCGTCGTCCTCATGCGCCGTCGTCTCGATCAGGCCCTCGTCCTCCAGGCTGCGCAGCAACCGGCTCAACAGCCCGGAATCGAGGCCGAGATAGTCGCGGATCTCGGCGACATCGGATCGGCCATGACCGATGGCGTTCAGCACGCGCGCAGCTCCCAGCGGCCGGCCGCGCCCGAGGAACGAGCTGTCGAGCGCGCCGACCTCCGAGGTCACGGCACGGTTGAAGCGGCGAACGCGTGAAACGGCATCGAGCATTATCTGACTTTAGTCAGATATCGCGATCTGTCAATCCGCCCATCCCTCACAATGACGGCGTTGCGGCAATTCGGGCTTGTGCAGGCATCGCGGATCGCGGAAGGTCATCCATCATCCCGATCAACGACAGGATCAAAGAATGACCCGCGTGCGCTGTATCACCGAGATGGGCATGGGCGTCGACGTCCACGGCAAGGACGCCACGAAGGCGGCGAAGCGCGCGGTGTCGGATGCGATCCGACATTCCAGCATCGGTTTCTTCCGCGTGTTCGGCAAGACCGCCCACGACATGTTCGTCGAGGTCACCATCGCGGTGCCGAACCCCGATGCGGTCGACAAGGAAGCGGTCGCAAAGGAGCTGCCTTACGGCACGGTGACCGTGAACGCGGTCAAGGGCGGCCTCGAGATCCCGGCCGAGCAGGGCGGCGACTCCATCATCATCGCCAATGCGGCCGTGATCGTGAGCCTCGACGACGGCCAATCGTCCTAGCGAGCATTGGTGCGGGTGAAACCGAGATGACGGAGTCCGATGCCACGCCCCATCCGCTGGATCGCCCGATCTGGAGCGCGCTGACGACCAGCCAGCGGGCGCTCGCGGAAGGCAACGCCCGCGCGCTGCGCTATCCCGTCGCGATCACGCCGTTCGCCGACATGGCGGACATGTCGTCCCTGAGCTTTGCCGCGCTCGGCGCGCTGATCTCCGGCTCGCCCTATGCCGTGCTGTTCACGCCCGATGCGGTGTCCGCGCCCGATGGATTCAAGGTGCTGTTGGCCGAGACCGGCGAGCAGATGATCGGCACGCCGGCAGAGAGCGCGCTTGCGGGCGTTGAGATCGCAACGCTCGGTATCGACGATGTCCCGGCGATGATGGCGCTGACCGAGTTGACGAAGCCCGGGCCTTTCAGCGCGCGCACGCACGAGCTCGGCACCTTCCTCGGCATCAAGGCCGGCAGCGAGCTGGTCGCGATGATCGGCGAGCGGATGAAGCCCGGCAACTACACCGAGATGACGGCGATCTGCGTGCATCCGGACCATCGCGGCCGCGGCTACGCACAGGCGCTGATGAGCGTGATCTCGCGGCAGATTCTGGCGCGTGGCGAGATCCCGTTCCTGCACGTGTTCACGAGCAACGTTCCCGCAATCGCGCTCTACCGGCGGCAGGACATGACCATCCGCCGCCGCCTGCACGTAACGGTGCTGCGGAAGGAGGGCTGACCGCGCGGCTCAGGCCGCGCGGATGCGGCCCAGGAAGGCCTGCACCTCGCGCCGCATGTCCTCGAAGCGGCCGCGCATCGCAGCGGAATATTCCTCGACCTGGCGCGCCGACTTGTCGGTCCCGCTGACGGAGCGGGCGACCTCGGTGATGGCCTGCGTGATGGCGCGGGTCTGGTCTGCGGTGACGTTGGTGTTGCGGCTGATCTCGGCGGTCGCCGCGTTCTGCTCTTCGACGGCGGCGGCAATGGTGCCGGCCGACTCGTCGAGGCCGTTGATGGAGTTCGAGATCGCGCGCACGGCATCGACCGCCTCGCGCGTGGCGCCGCGCACCGCCTCGATGTTGCGGGCGATGTCTTCGGTCGCCCTGGTGGTCTGGTTGGCCAGCGCCTTGACCTCGGAGGCCACCACCGTGAAGCCCCGGCCGGCCTCACCGGCGCGCGCCGCCTCGATGGTGGCGTTGAGCGCCAGCAGGTTGGTCTGCTCGGCGATGCCGTTGATGATCGCGATGATCGAGCCGATGGCCTCGACACTGTCGGACAAGGCTGCGACCCGCTGCTCGGTCTGCGACGAGGCGCTGCGCGTCTGCTGCGCGATGTCGCGAGTCATGTGAATCTGGCGGCCGATCTCGTTGATGGAGGCGGCGAGCTCGTGGGCGGCGGAAGCGACCGTCTGGATGTTCTCGGACACGGAGGCAGCCGCGCCGTCGACGCGCTCGGTTCCCGCGGCGGAGGCCTGGGCGCTCTTCGAGAGCTGCCCCACGGTTGCGACCGTGCGCTCGACCTCGGCAACCAGGGTCTCCACGACCGAGCCGACGGCTGCGTCGAACTCGTCGGCGACCCGCAGCATCGTGTTGCGACGGTCGATCTCGCTTTGTTTCTCGGTCTCCGACTGCCGGGCGCGCAGCGCCTCGGTCTCCTTCATCTTCTCGCGGAACTGCACGAAGGCGCGGCTGAGCCGCCCGATCTCGGTCTTGCTGTCGTCGTCGGCGACCGCAGTATCGAAGCGCCCCTCGCTGAGCTCCTCCAGCGCCTCCACCGTCCGGTTCAACGGACGAGTGATGGAGCGGCCGAGCAGGACGGTAAAGACGAGGCTCAGCGCGAGGCCGGCGACGAGTGAGCCGACGATCCACATCGCGCGGGTGACGAACAGCTCGTTGACGTCGTCGATGAAGATGCCGGTCGAGACGACCCAGTCCCAATGCTTGTCGATCGCGCTCAGGAACAGCTTTGGCGTGTCGTTGAGCTGCGAGCCGGGCCGGCGGCCCGGGAATACGGTGAAGCCCTCGAAGGGCGCGGACTTGTTGGCGGCATCGAGGTAGCCGACATAGTTGGAGCGCGCCTGCTCGTCCTTCAGCTCGAGCATGTTCTGGCCGAGATTGTCCTTGCGCGAAGGATGCATCTTCAAAATGCCCTTGCGGTCGAACACGAAGAAATAGTTCTTGCCGTCGAAATTCATGCCAGCGACGATCGCGAGCGCCGCCTTCTGCGCTTCCTCCGCCGGCATCTTGCCCGATGCGGCGAGGTCGCCGTAGCGGTTGACGGTGTTGACCGCGGTCTCGACGAGGGAGCGCAGCTTGGCCTTGCGGTCCTCGAACATACCGGCGCGCATGTCGAACAGCATGTAGGCCGAGATGCCCATGAGCACGGTCGAGAAGACGATGACGATGAGAAAGAGCTTCTTGCCGATCGTGAGCTTGTGAAGCATTTGTATCCGCTGGCGATTTGGAGGGGATTACCGGTCGTCCGGACTCTGTATCCGGCCGTCTTGCAAAACCGTTAAGCGCGGGGTCCGTGCTATTCCGGGTATGCCGCACGTGACGGCGACGGCCGATCCTCGCAGAATAGCGGTTGCCGGCGGACGCGCGGCCTTCCCAGGAGCGAATTTCCCGGCATATCCAGGCGGTCGGGGGCGCTTGAGTTGATCCCTGATCCCGCGTCCATCCGCACGGGCTGCGGATGGAGATCAACCATTGGGGTCAATCGGATCGAAAATAGTCCGGCTTGCCCGTGGTCCAGGTCTCGCCCCAGAGCTGGCTGCCGCCGTCGACGGTGAGCGTCTCGCCGGTGATGAACTTGCCGGAGGGAGCTGCAAGGTAGACGCAGGCTTCCGCGATGTCGAACGGTGAGCCCGGGTGCATCATCGGGTTCGAGCGCGGATAGGCCGCGCGCGCCTGCGGCGTGTAGACGTTCCAGCCCTCGGTCTCGATCGCGCCGGGCGCCACGCAATTGACGCGGATGTCGAGCGGCGCCCATTCCACGGCGACGGCGCGCGAGAGGCCGATGACGCCGGAGCGCGCCGCGATCGAATGCGCTATGCCGTAGAGCCCGTGCGTCGTGACCACCACGATGTTGACGATCGCGCCGGGATGCTTCGCGTCGCGCCAGCGCCGGGCGGCTGTCTGCATCATGTACCAGGTGCCGTTCAGGTTGGTGTCGATCACCGCGTTCCAGCCCTTGACCGAAAAATCGATCGCGGGCTGCGGGAATTGCCCGCCGGCGCTGTTGACGAGGCAGTCGATGCGGCCATGCGCGGTCCATACGGCGTCGAACAGCGTGTTCACCGCGTCGGGATCGCGGATGTCGGCGACGTGGGACGATGCCTTCAGCCCATGCCCGGCGATCGCGGCAACGAGCGTGTCGAGCTTGGCCGGGTTGCGGCCGACGATGGCGACGTGAGCGCCGAGCCGCGCAAACAGGAACGCGATGGCCCGCCCGATGCCACCGGCCCCGCCCGAGACCATGACGACCCGGTCCGCGAGCAGGCCCGGCGCATAGACGGTCGGATGCGCGGCGAGCTCATCGTCGCTGGAGCCAACCCGGGTTCGACCATCGTCCATGTGCAGTTCGTCCGCCTTGTGCCGTCGCTCGTGCCGCCTAGATTAGACGTGCCCAAACCGTGAAGCCAAGGTCCTGATGTCCGATCTTTCCGCCTTTCCCGTCACCCGGCGCTGGCCGCCGAAGAACTCCGATGTCCTGCAGCTCTATTCGCTGCCGACGCCGAACGGCGTCAAGGTATCGATCATGCTGGAGGAGATCGGTCTGCCCTATGAGGTTCATCTCGTCGACTTCAACAAGGACGACCAGAAGACCGAGGAGTTGTTGTCGCTCAACCCCAACGGCAAGATCCCCGCGATCCTCGATCCCGACGGTCCCGGCGGCAAGCCGCTGCCGCTGTTCGAGTCCGGCGCGATCTTGCAATACCTCGCCGAGAAGACCGGCAAGCTCCTGCCGCAGGATGCCGCGCGGCGCTGGCAGGCGATCCAGTGGCTGCATTTCCAGATGGGCGGCATCGGACCGATGTTCGGCCAGGTCGGCTTCTTCCACAAATTCGCCGGCAAGGATTTCGAGGACAAGCGTCCGCTGCAACGCTACGTCAACGAGTCCCGGCGGCTGCTCGGCGTGATGGAGACGCGTCTTGCGGGTCGCCAGTGGATCATGGACGACGAGTACACCATCGCCGACATCTCGATGCTCGGCTGGGTCCGCAATCTGATCGGTTTCTACGGGGCGGGCGACCTGGTCGAGTTCGACCGGTTCAAGGCCGTGGGGAAATGGCTGGAAGGGGGCCTGGCGCGGCCGGCGGTGCAGCGCGGCCTCAACATTCCCAAGCGGCCGTGAACGCGGTGGCGCAAGAGATCCGGTATCAAGGCAGGGGGTGTCGAACGCTTAGAACAGGCGTCCGCCGTTCGGCACCGGCCGGCTCGGCTGCACCAGCACGACCTTGCCGTCGGCGTCGGGAAAGCCGAGCGTCAGCACCTCCGACACGACGGGCCCGATCTGGCGCGGCGGGAAGTTGACGACGGCTGCGACCTGTTGTCCCACCAGCGTCGCCAGCGGATGGTTCTCGGTGATCTGCGCCGAGCTCTTGCGCACGCCGATCGCGGGACCGAAGTCGATCCACAACCGCCAGGCCGGCTTGCGGGCCTGCGGGAAAGGCTGCGCATCGACGATGGTGCCGACGCGGATGTCGACCGCGAGAAACGCGTTGAAGTCGATGGTCGGCGCCGCGGCGGCCGCGGGATCATGGGTGACGTGCAGAATCTGTTCGGTCCTTGCGGATTGGCGAGGTCTGAGGCGAACATTGTGGGGCGAACCGGAGTTGCGTACAACGCCCCATCCGGAATGCATCGGTTGACCTACGCGCGAGGAACGGACCGTGTCCACGACCATCTACGGCATCAAGAACTGCGACACCATGAAGAAGGCCCGCGCCTGGCTCGACACGCACGGCGTCGCCTACGCCTTTCACGACTACAAGACGGCGGGCGTCGGGAAGGACAAGCTGAAGCAATGGAGCGACAAGCTGGGATGGGAGACACTGCTCAATCGCGCCGGCACGACCTTCAGGAAGCTGCCCGACGCCGACAAGGAAGGCCTCACCGAGAAGAAGGCCTTGGCCCTGATGCTGGCGCAGCCTTCCATGATCAAGCGCCCGGTGCTTGAAGCCGGCGGCAAGCTGCTGGTCGGCTTCAAGCCGGAGATCTATGCCAAGGAAGTCGGTGCGAGCGCGAGATCGCGCAAGAGCAGCTAGTTCAACTCGATGGTCTCGCTGTTGCCGTCGCTGCCGGGTTGATCGGCGAATTCGATCACGTCCGCGGCCGCGATGCGGCCCGGCGTGCGATGGAACAGATCGCGGTCGATCACGGCACGCACCTTCGGGCGCGGCAGCGCATCGTTTCCGCGCATCAGGTTCTTGATCTCGAAGCCGCCGTCCTCGCAGAAGGTCTTCAACGACGCGATGACATGGCTGACCTTGTCGTCGGTCACGAACGGGAGCAGCAGCCGCTCATAGGCGACGACGCGCCCATAGATGTCGTCGAGATCGGCGACGGTGTAGACGGGAAGGCCGCGCGCCACGCATTCATAGTAGATCGGCATTACGAACGGCGCGAGCCGCGGACCGACATAGTCGTCCAGCGGCGTGTCCTTGCCGGTATGACCATAGGCGCGCGAGATGCGGGTGCCTTCGCTCTGGATGATCAGTCGCGGCGGCGTCATCGACGCGTCGACCGCGTAGTAGATGAGGTCGGACAGCTCTTCCTCGAGCCGCGCCGGCTGGTATTCCCAGATCGTCGGCGCTGCCTGCTGGCGCGCGTACAGCCGCAGCCACGTGTTCAGGAGATCACGCTGGCGGATCGACTTGACGACCGATGGCGTGGCGCTCTCGAAATTCAAGGCAATGGTCCCGCCCCATTCAAACCCGCGCATCATGCGCAGTGCGGGAAAATTTTCTATGAAGGCTGGCGCAGGGCGCCAAACAGCGTTAACGACATGTTGCCGACGGCCGCTTTGGGGGCGGGGTCGGCGGGCGGGCACGACGTAACACGACATAAAATGCCTTCGACATGCCTTCGACCAAAGGAGCAGAGGCTCCCCGGCGGGGGCGCGGCCCGTTCAGCTTTCTGCCTTGCCTAACCCCCGTCACCTCCGGCATATTCCGCCGCCGGAGGCGGCGTTTCGGGATGGGCTCCAAGGCCTCCGGAAAGCCGACAGCAACAGGGAGAAGCGCGCGCGGCTTGCGCGTTGCAGGGGGAAATTTGTTTGGCCGATGAGTTCATTCTCGAAACAGAAGGGCTGACCAAGGAGTTCGCGGGGTTCTTCGCCGTCCGCGATGTCGCACTCAAGGTCCGCCGTGGCAGCATTCACGCTCTGATCGGTCCGAACGGGGCCGGCAAGACGACGTGCTTCAATCTGTTGACCAAGTTCCTGAAACCGTCCGCCGGAAAGATCCTGTACAAGGGACAGGACATCACCGCGATGGCGCCGGCCGACGTCGCGCGCATGGGGCTGGTGCGCTCGTTCCAGATTTCGGCGGTGTTTCCGCATCTCACCGCGCTCGAGAACGTCCGCGTCGCGCTGCAGCGCCAGCACGGCTCTTCGTTCGATTTCTGGCGCTCGAAGTCGGTGCTCAACCGCTTCAACAGCCGCGCGCTTGAGCTTCTCAACGACGTGGGATTGAGCGAATTCGCCAATATCCCGGCGGTCGAGATGCCTTATGGGCGCAAGCGTGCGCTCGAGATCGCGACCACGCTTGCGCTCGATCCGGAAATGATGCTGCTGGACGAGCCGATGGCCGGCATGGGTCACGAGGACATCGACAAGATCGCGGCGCTGATCAAGCGTATCTCGGCGAAGTACACCATCCTGATGGTCGAGCACAATCTGAGCGTGGTCGCCAATCTGTCCGACATCATCACCGTGCTGACGCGCGGCCAGGTGCTCGCGCAGGGCAACTATGCCGATCTCTCGAAGGACGAGCGCGTGAAGGAAGCCTATCTGGGAGCCGGTCATGCCTGACACCGCGATCGCCGAGCCGGCGACAAAGGCTTCGACGGCGGCCGGTACCATCCTCGAGGTACGCAACCTCGAGTCCTGGTACGGTGAATCCCACATCCTTCACGGGATCAATTTCGACGTCAACGCGGGCGAGGTCGTGACCCTGCTCGGGCGCAACGGCGCCGGCAAGACCACGACGCTCAAGTCGATCATGGGGATGATCGGCAAGCGCACCGGTTCGGTGCGTTTCAACTCCCAGGAGATCATCCGGGCGTCGTCCGACCGGATCGCGCGCATGGGCATCGCCTTCTGCCCCGAGGAGCGCGGCATCTTCGCGAGCCTCGACGTCAAGGAGAATCTGCTGCTGCCGCCGATCGTGCGGGCCGGCGGCCTGTCGCTGGACCAGATCTTCGAATTGTTCCCGAACCTGAAGGAGCGGCTCTCGAGCCAGGGCACGAAGCTCTCCGGCGGCGAGCAGCAGATGCTCGCGATCGCGCGCATCCTGCGCACCGGCGCGAGCTTCCTGATGCTGGACGAGCCGACCGAGGGGCTCGCCCCGGTCATCATCCAGCAGATTGGCCGCACCATCGCGCGGCTGAAGAAGGAAGGCTTCACGATCCTCCTGGTCGAGCAGAATTTCCGCTTCGCCGCCACCGTGGCCGACCGCTACTACGTGGTCGAACATGGCAAGATCATCGACGGGTTTTCCAATGCGGAACTGTCGGCCAACATGGACAAGCTTCACACCTATCTGGGCGTCTGAGTTCAGCCTGGCATCGGAATGGATACGTTTGGGGGAAACATGAGGAACAGGATCGCCTCTCTGCTGCTCGGGACCGCGCTGGCGCTCGGAGCGAGTGCAACTGCCATGGCTCAGGACAAGGCCGTCAAGATCGGCGTGCTGACCGATTTGTCCGGCCTGTACGCCGACCTCGGCGGACCCGGCGCGGTCGTCGCGGCGCAGATGGCGGTCGAGGATTCCGGAATGGCCGCGAAGGGCTGGAAGCTCGACGTCATCTCCGCCGACCACCAGAACAAGCCGGACATCGGCACCAGCATCGCGCGGCAATGGATTGACGTCGACAAGGTCGACGTCCTGATGGACGTACTGAACTCCGGCGTCGCGCTCGCGGTCAACAACGTCGTCAGGGAAAAGAACGCGGTGATGATCAATTCGGGCGCCGCGACGTCCGATCTCACCAACGCGCAATGCTCGCCCAACACCGTGCACTGGACCTACGACACCTACATGCTCGCGCACTCGACCGGGCAGGCGCTGGTGAAGGCGGGCGGCGACACCTGGTTCTTCCTGACCGCGGATTACGCCTTCGGTCACGCGCTCGAGCGCGACACCGCGGCGGTCGTGGTCGCCGCCGGCGGCAAGGTCATCGGCAGCGTCAAGCATCCGCTGAACACCGCGGACTTCTCCTCCTTCCTGCTGCAGGCCCAGGCGTCCAAGGCCAAGATCATAGGCATGGCGAATGGCGGCGGCGACACCACCAACACGATCAAGCAGGCCGCGGAGTTCGGCATCGTGTCGGGCGGCCAGAAGCTCGCCGGCCTGCTGCTGTTCCTGTCCGACGTGCACTCGCTCGGCCTGAAGGTCGCCCAGGGCCTCAACTTCACCGAGACCTTCTACTGGGACCTGAACGACCAGACCCGCGCGTTCTCCAAGCGCTTCGCCGAGCGGATGAAGAGCAAGGCCATGCCCACCATGGTGCAGGCCGGCGTCTATGCGGGCCTGCTGCATTACTTCAAGGCGCTCGAGGCGATCGGCGGCAATCCGCATGACGGCGCCAAGGTCGTCGCCAAGATGAAGGAATTGCCGACCGACGATCCGCTGTTCGGCAAGGGCACGATCCGCGCGGACGGCCGCAAGCTTCATCCCGCCTACCTGTTCGAGGTGAAGTCGCCGGCCGAATCCAAGGGACCGTGGGACTATTACAAGCTGGTCGGCACGACGTCTGCGGACCAGGCGTTCAGGCCGCTTTCCGAGAGCGCCTGTCCGCTGGTGAAGAAGTAACATCAATCGCGCGCCCTGACGGCGGCGACCGACAAACCGGACCGAGTACGAGATCGATCGATGCAGGCTCTCTACGCACAGCTTCTGGTGGGACTGATCAACGGCTCGTTCTACGCGCTGCTCAGTCTCGGGCTTGCCGTGATCTTCGGCATGCTCAACATCATCAACTTCGCGCACGGCGCGCTCTACATGATGGGGGCGTTCGTCGCCTATTTCCTGCTGAATCTCGCCGGGATCAACTATTGGCTGGCGCTGCTGATCGCGCCGATCGTGGTCGGCATCTTCGGCATGATCCTGGAACGGACCATGCTGCAATGGCTGACGGGGCTCGACCATCTCTACGGCCTGCTGCTGACCTTCGGCATCGCGCTCGTCGTGCAGGGCGTGTTCCAGAACTATTTCGGTTCGTCCGGCATGCCATACGCCATTCCCGACGAGTTGAAAGGCGGCATGAATCTCGGCTTCATGTTCCTGCCCGTCTACCGCGGCTGGGTCGTCATCTTCTCGCTGGTGGTCTGCCTTGCCACCTGGTTCCTGATCGAGAAGACCCGCCTCGGCGCCTATCTGCGCGCCGCAACCGAGAACCCGACCCTGGTGCGGGCCTTCGGCATCAACGTGCCGCGGATGATTACGCTGACCTACGGCCTCGGCGTCGGGCTCGCGGCGCTCGCCGGCGTGCTGTCGGCGCCGATCAACCAGGTGCGGCCGCTGATGGGCGCGGACCTCATCATCGTCGTGTTCGCGGTGGTGGTGATCGGCGGCATGGGGTCGATCATGGGCTCGATCATCACGGGCTTCGCGCTCGGCGTGATCGAAGGCCTGACCAAGTATTTTTATCCCGAGGCCTCCAACACCGTCGTCTTCGTGCTGATGGTGCTGGTGTTGCTGGTGAAGCCGACGGGACTGACGGGAAGGGCGGCCTGACATGACCGTAGTAACCGACGACACCCTGCCGGTGACGACGCGCGCGATGCGCGACGAGATGATCGTTTTCGCGGCGATGGCGGCGCTGCTGGTGATCGTGCCCTGGAGCGGCATCTATCCGTTCTTCGTGATGCAGGCGCTGTGCTTCGCGCTGCTCGCCTGCGCCTTCAATCTGCTGATCGGCTACGGCGGCCTGCTGTCGTTCGGCCACGCGATGTTCCTGGGGACCGCCGGCTATTGCAGCGGGCACGCGCTCAAGGTGTGGGGGCTTCCGCCGGAGCTCGGCATCATCGTCGGCGTCGCCGCCGCTTTCGTGCTCTCGGTCGTGACCGGCTACATCTCGATCCGCCGCCAGGGCATCTACTTCGCGATGATCACGCTGGCGCTGTCGCAGCTGCTCTACTTCATCTATCTGCAGGTGCCGTTCACCCATGGCGAGGACGGCATCCAGGGCATCCCGCAGGACCATTTGTTCGGGATCTTCGATCTCTCCAAGCCGACCGTGCTTTACTATGTCGTGCTGCTCGGCTTCCTCGGAGGCTTCCTGCTGATCTACCGCATCATCAACTCACCCTTCGGCGAGGTGCTGAAGTCGATCCGCGAGAACGAGCAGCGCGCGATCTCGCTGGGGTACCGCACGGACCAGTACAAGCTCCTGGCCTTCATCCTGTCCGGCACGCTGGCCGGCTTTGCCGGCTCGCTCAAGGTGTTCGTGGCGCAGAATGCGTCGCTGACCGACGTGCACTGGTCGATGTCCGGCGAAATCGTGCTGATGACGCTGGTCGGCGGACTCGGAACGATCTTCGGGCCGGTGGTCGGCGCCTTCGTCATCATTGCCATGCAGCAGTATCTGGCGAGCTTTGGGCAGTGGGTGACGGTGATTCAGGGCGGGATCTTCGTGATCTGCGTGCTGACCTTCCGGCGGGGCGTGATCGGCGAAATCGCGCACTACTTCCGTAGGTCTCTGTAAGACGCTGATATATCAAGACTTTTTGTGTGTCGTGAAAGCGGTGGATGACCCCGTTGCGGCGGCGTCAGCCGGCACGCGCGCGGCCCGAAAATGGTCTATGACAGTCCCATGACAGTCCTCCCGGACCGGCCAATTCCCAACCGGCGGTTAATCCCATGATGCGGTGGTTTCGCGCTTTTCTCCCCAAGGAGGAACGCTTCTTCGATCTGTTCGCCCGACATTCGCAGACCGTGGTGCAGGGCGCCATCGCACTCCAGGGGATGCTGAACGGCGGTGATGAGACGCCGGTCTATTGCCAGCGCGTCAACCAGTTCGAGAACGATGCCGACAACATCACCCGCGAGGTGCTGACCGCGGTGCGCCGCACCTTCATCACCCCGTTCGACCGCGGCGACATCAAGAACCTCATCACCTCGATGGACGACGCCATCGACCAGATGCAGCAGACCGCCAAAGCCGTGATGCTGTTCGAAGTCCGCACCTTCGAGCCGCCGATGCGGGAGATGGGCGCGCTGCTGGTCGAATGCTCCAACCTGGTCGGACGTGCGCTGCCGCTGATGCAGGCGATCGGGCCGAACGTCGCCATGCTGACCGCGATCACGGAGGAACTGACCAAGCTCGAGGGCCGGGTCGACGATCTCCACGACATCGGGCTGAAGGAACTGTTCCTGAAGCACCGCAATGGCAATGCGATGGATTTCATCGTCGGCGTCGAGATCTACGACCATCTCGAGAAGGTCGCCGACCGTTTCGACGACGTCGCGAACGAGATCAACAGCATCGTCATCGAGCAGGTCTAGCGCATGATCCGGAAAAGTGTGCAGCGGTTTTCCCCGCGACAAACGCGGAGCGTTTGCGCGGAGATCATGCGCCAAGTCTAGGGCAGGGGCCGCGCCGTGGATGCCGCCTTGGGTTTTCCCGTTCTGGTCGGACTGATCGCCGTCGCGCTGCTGTTCGACTTCCTGAACGGCCTGCACGACGCCGCCAATTCGATCGCCACGATCGTTTCGACCCGCGTGCTGCGGCCGCAATTCGCGGTGATCTGGGCGGCGTTCTTCAATTTCGTCGCCTTCATGGTATTCGGTCTGCACGTCGCCCAGACCATCGGCACCGGCATCATCGATCCCGCGATCGTGGACGCGCAGGTGATCTTCGCCGCGCTGGTCGGCGCCATCGTCTGGAACCTCGTCACCTGGGGCCTCGGCATCCCGTCGTCCTCGTCGCATGCCCTGATCGGAGGTCTGGTCGGGGGCGGGATGGCCAAGGCGGGGATTTCGGCCGCGGTCTGGAGCGGATTGTCCAAGACGGTCCTGGCGATCGTGCTGTCGCCGCTGGTCGGCTTCCTGCTCGCGATGGTGCTGGTCGCGATCGTCTCCTGGGCCTCGGTAAGGTCGACGCCCTTTGCGGTCGACCGCGCCTTCCGCATCCTGCAATTCGCCTCCGCCTCGCTCTATTCGCTCGGCCATGGCGGCAACGACGCGCAGAAGACCATGGGCATCATCGCGGTGCTGCTGTACTCGCAGGGCCATCTCGGCGGCGAATTCTTCGTGCCGTTCTGGGTCGTGCTGTCGTGCCAGGCCGCCATGGCGCTCGGCACCTTGCTGGGCGGCTGGCGGATCGTCCGCACCATGGGGCTGCGCATCACCAAGCTGACCCCGATGCAGGGATTTTGCGCGGAGACCGGCGGGGCTGCGACCCTGTTCATGGCGACCTTCCTCGGGGTTCCCGTCTCGACCACCCACACCATCACCGGCGCGATCGTCGGTGTCGGCGCCGCGCGCCGCGTCTCGGCCGTGCGCTGGAACGTCGCGAGCTCGATCGTCTACGCCTGGGTGATCACGATCCCGGCGTCCGCCATCGTCGCCGCGCTCACCTTCTGGGCGGTGCAGATCCTGCGCTGATCCCGGGATTTACGGGGTGGAACGGGCCGCCGGAATCCCCATATCAGGAGCACCCGCCGGCCCCTTGATCCCGCAGGCTTTCCCTGCCAAACGCTCCCGCCATGTCCGACACCGCCTTTGCAACCGAATCCCCGGTCCGTTCCCCGCTTGCCGCTGAAGTGGCGCGGCGGCGCACCTTTGCGATCATCTCGCATCCGGACGCCGGCAAGACCACGCTGACCGAGAAGCTCCTGCTGTTCGGCGGGGCCATCAATCTCGCCGGCCAGGTCAAGGCCAAGGGCGAGCGCCGCAACACCCGCTCGGACTGGATGAAGATCGAGCGCGAGCGCGGCATTTCCGTCGTCACCTCGGTGATGACCTTCGAGTTCGAAGGGCTGGTGTTCAACCTCCTGGACACGCCGGGCCACGAAGACTTTTCGGAAGACACCTACCGCACGCTGACCGCGGTCGACTCCGCCGTGATGGTGATCGACGCCGCCAAGGGCATCGAGGCGCGCACGCGAAAACTGTTCGAGGTCTGCCGCCTGCGCGACATCCCGATCATCACCTTCATCAACAAGATGGACCGCGACAGCCGCGACACGTTCGAGCTGCTGGACGAGATCGAGAAGACGCTGGCGCTGGACACCACGCCGATGACCTGGCCGGTCGGCAGGGGACGCGATTTCATCGGCACCTATGACGTGATCAACGGCGGCGTGCGGCTCCTGGAAGGCGGCGGCGCCAAGACCGGCGCGGCGCAGCAGATCGAGATCGCCGATCTCGCCAGGATCAACCCGAACCTCGATGTTGCGGCGGTGAAGGACGAACTCGAGCTCGTCACCGAGGCCTGCAAGCCGTTCGATCTCGCGGCGTTCCGCGAGGGCCATCTGACGCCGGTCTATTTCGGCAGCGCGCTGCGCAATTTCGGTGTCGGCGATCTCCTGGAAGGGCTCGGCAGGTTCGCCCCCGAGCCGCGGGCGCAGGAGAGCAACCTGCGCAAGGTCGAGGCGACCGATCCGCGCATGAGCGCCTTCGTGTTCAAGATCCAGGCGAACATGGATCCGAACCATCGCGACCGCATCGCCTTTGCGCGGCTGTGCTCGGGCAAGCTGAGCCGCGGCATGAAGGCGAAGCTCGTGCGCACCGGCAAGAGCCTGCCGCTGTCGAGCCCGCAATTCTTCTTCGCGCAGGACCGCTCGGTCGCAGACGAGGCCTATGCCGGCGACGTCGTCGGCATTCCCAATCACGGCACGTTGCGGATCGGCGACACCCTGACCGAAGGCGAGGATTTCACCTTCGTCGGCGTGCCGAGCTTCGCGCCGGAAATCGTCCGTCGAGTGCGGCTGACCGATGCGATGAAGGCCAAGAAGCTCAAGGAAGCCCTGCAGCAGATGTCGGAAGAGGGCGTGGTGCAGGTGTTCCGTCCGCGCGACGGCGCGCCGGCTCTGGTCGGCGTGGTCGGCCCGCTGCAGCTCGACGTGCTGAAGGCGCGGCTCGAGGCGGAATACGCCCTGCCGGTCGAGTTCGAGGTCAGCGAATTCCAGCTCGCGCGCTGGATCTCGGCCGACGACCGCAAGAAGCTCGACGGCTTCATCGCCGCGAACACGTCGAGCATCGCCGATGACGTCGACGGCGATCCCGTCTATCTCGCCAGGAACGAGTTCTATCTCGGCTATATGAGGGAGCGCGCCGAGGGCATCGAGTTCGCCAGCGTCAAGGACGTGAAGAAGAAGGGGTAGGGGCCCATGCCCTGGGCGCGAGCATGTGAACGCGCACGGGCTTGAAGCGCCCCGCAGGACGGCGCAACTTGGAGGAGGCGTCCTGCGGTGGACATCCCATGCTGCGCGGCCTGCTCATCCTGCTGCTTCTGCCGTTGAGCGTCGGCTCGGCCGACGCGCGGCGACGGCAGATCAATCCGATTCCGTTCTCGCACGAGCCGTGCAGCGTGCTCGACAACCGGCCCTGCACGCCGTCCTATTGCGGCGTGTTCGACCACGGACCCTGCATTCCCGAGATCGATTACCCCTACGGCCAGAACCTGCAGCTCACGATCCTGAGCAGCCCCTCGGAGACCGAGAGCGCGAAGTACCGGAAGCCGGACCACGATCTCGATACCATCGCCGACCTCTTTGCCGAGCTGCGCGCCTGCTGGTCGCCGCCGCCGGCCGATCATGCGCGACAGGGCATGCAGATCTCGGTGCGCTTCAGCTTCAACAAGACGGGCGGCCTGATCGGTCCGCCGCGCATGACCTACGCCACCTCGGGCGTGGCGGCCGAGACGCGATCGACCTATCTCGACGCGATCAACGCCTCGCTCAACACGTGCCTGCCGCTCAGGTTCACCAGCGGGCTCGGCGGCGCGCTGGCAGGGCGGCCGATCGCGATCCGCTACGTCGACAACCGGGAGCTGGACAGCGCGCGGCCGCAATGACGGATTGCGACGGGCAGCCGATCAATGATACCCCTCGACGCAGGGGACGTTACGTCAGGGGAGGATGTCGTGGGTCTATTGGTGATGATCCTGGGTCTTGCCGTGTTTTTCGCGGCCCACACGTTCACCACGAAGCGCGAGGTGCGCGGCCAGCTCGTCGCGCGGCTGGGCGAGGGTACCTACAAGATTCTCTACTCGCTGGTGTCGCTGGCCGGGCTTGCGCTGATCGTCTGGGGCTTTGCCCACTATCGTGCGGCGGGCATGTGGAATGTCTGGCAGCCGCCGACGTTCCTGAAGCACGTCACGGTCGCCCTGATGCTGCCCTCCGTCATCCTGGTGGTGGCCTCCTATATCCGCGGCCGCATCTTCTCGACCTTGAAGCATCCGATGCTCGCCGGTCTCAAATTGTGGGCGGCCGCGCATCTCCTCGCCAACGGCGATCTCGGCTCGATCATCCTGTTCGGCTCGTTCCTTGGCTGGGCGGTGTACGACCGCATCTCGTTGAAGCACCGCACCGACAGCGGCGCGCCGCCGATCCCGGTGGGCGGCATCGTCAACGATTTGGTTGCCGTCGTGGTCGGGATCGTGGCCTATCTGGCGCTCGCCTTTGCCTTCCATCCCGTGGTGATCGGCGTTCCCGTCATCGGCCGCTAGCACCGGCCGAAAACGACGACAACAAGAGCAGGAAGCGTTCCGATGGACTGGTCGCAGCCTTTCATCCCGCCGATGCGGCTCGAGGCGCGCTTCGGCGATCGCGTGGTGCCGGCGTTCTCCGAGCGGCCGGCGGACCTCTGGACAATGGTCGCTGACGCGGCGGCCAGCCGTCCCGACGGCGAGGCGCTGATCTGCAGCGAGGCCCGGCTGACCTGGCGCCAGACCGTGGAGCGCGCGGCACGGATCGCGACCGGCTTCCGCAAGCTCGGCCTGCAGCGCGGCGACCGCGTCGCCATCCTGCTCGGCAACCGGATCGCATTTCCGCTGATCCTGTTCGCCGCCGCCCATGAAGGTCTCGTCACGGTGCTGCTCGGTACCCGCCAGCAGAAGCCCGAGATCGCCTATGTGCTGACCGATTGCGGCGCAAGGCTCCTGATCCACGAGGCCGCGCTCGCCGAACGCCTGCCGGAGCCGCGCGAGGTTCCCGAACTCGTCCATCGCATCGCGATCGATGACGACCCGCGCCTGTCGGGCTTCGCCGGGCTCGCCGACAATGCGCCCGCATCGGCGCCCGTCGAAGTCGCCGAAGAGGACACCGCGATGATCCTCTACACCTCGGGCACCACCGGAAAGCCGAAGGGTGCGATGCTCGCCCATTGCAACATCGTCCATTCCTCGATGGTGTTCGTGTCGTGCCTGCAGCTCACGGCAGCCGATCGCTCCATCGCGGCGGTGCCGCTCGGCCATGTCACGGGCGTGGTGGCCAACATCACCACCATGGTGCGCTGCGCGGGTGCGCTGATCATCATGGCCGAGTTCAAGGCGGCCGACTATCTCAAGCTCGCCGCGCGCGAGCGCGTCACCTACACGGTGATGGTGCCGGCGATGTACAATCTCTGCCTGCTGCAGCCGGATTTCGAGAGCTACGACCTGTCGAGCTGGCGCATCGGCGGCTTCGGCGGCGCACCGATGCCGATCGCGACCATCGAGAAGCTGAAGACCAGAATCCCCGGGCTGAAGCTGATGAACTGCTATGGCGCGACCGAGACGACGTCGCCCTCGACCATCATGCCGGGCGAGCTCACGGCTGACCATATCGACAGCGTCGGCCTGCCCTGTCCCGGCGCGCGGATCGTTGCGATGGGGGCGGACGGGCGCGAACTGCCGGCCGGCGAGGTCGGCGAGCTCTGGATCCGCGGCGCCTCCGTGATCAAGGGCTATTGGAATAACCCCAGGGCGACGGCCGAAAGCTTTACCGCTGGCTTCTGGCATTCCGGCGATCTCGGTTCGGTCGATGCCGACAATTTCGTCCGCGTGTTCGATCGCCAGAAGGACATGATCAACCGCGGCGGCTTGAAGATCTATTCTGCCGAGGTGGAATCCGTGCTGGCCGGCCATCCCGCGGTGGTCGAGAGCGCCATCATCGCAAAACCCTGTCCGGTGCTGGGGGAGCGCGTCCACGCCGTGGTGGTCACGCGCGAGCCGGTGGCGGGCGAGAGCTTGCGCGCCTGGTGCGCCGAGCGGCTGTCCGACTACAAGGTGCCGGAGACCATGGCCGTCACCGCCGAGCCGCTGCCGCGCAACGCCAACGGCAAGGTGCTGAAGCGGCAGCTGCGGGAGACGATGGTGGGAGCTTGAGGGGCCGCGACGGCGCCGGGGGCCTCGGTGGGGCCGTTAACGCCTTGATCCGGCTAGCTTTGCCTTGCCACCGCCATATCGATAGGGTATCGCCGCCGCCACGCGGGGACGGGTGGTCTCATGCGGGCGCCTTGACGCGTGCTCCCGACCGGGGATGGGGTTAGCTTAAGTGTCTGAATTATTTGACGAAGTCGACGAGGAAGTACGTCGCGAACAGCTCAAGAAGCTGTGGGACAGGTATTCGATCTACATCATCGGCCTGATGGTGCTGATCGTCGCCGGCGTCGGAGGCTGGCGTGGCTATCAGTATCTGGAGGCCCAGAAGGCCGCCGAGGCCGGCGCCGCCTTCGAAAAGGCCGCCGAACTGTCCGAGCAGAGCAAGCACGCCGAGGCCGAGGCGGCGTTCAACGCGCTCGCCGCGAACGCGCCCTCCGGCTATCGCACGCTGGCGCGGCTGCGCGCCGCGGCGGAGGCTGCTGCGCGCGACCCCAAGGCCGCCGTCAAGCTGTATGACGACATCGCCGCCGACCGCAGCGTCGGCTCCGAGCAGCAGGCGCTGGCGAGGATTCGCGCCGCGGGGCTCGTGCTCGACAGCGCGAGCTATGCCGACATGCAGCAGCGCCTGGAGGCGTCCGCGGCGCCCGGCTCGACCTTCCGTCACACCGCACGCGAGATGCTGGCGCTGTCGGCCTGGCGCAACGGTGACACGGCCGCGGCGCGCAAATGGCTGGATGCGATTGCCGAGGACGGCGAGACGCCGCCGGGATTGCGCTCGCGCGCGGAAGCGCTGCAGGCGCTGCTGCCGCCCGTCGCCAAGAGCTGAACTGATCGAGAGCCGATGGCCCTGAGAGACCAGAAGATGCGCCGCGCGCCCCGCCTGATCGCAGCCGTCGTCCTGATCGCGTTCTCGGGTGTGCTTGGCGGCTGCTCCAGCGGCGGATTCGACCCGAGCGACCTCATGGACTTCCTCGACACCAAGAAGAAGCTGCCCGGCGAGCGCAAGCCGGTCTTCCCCGAGGGCGTGCCGGGCCTGGAGCAGGGCGTGCCGAAGGAGCTCTACAAGGGCGCGCAACAGCAGGATCAATCGAGCACGGATGCGGCCCCGGCGATTCCGCCCGAGGCGCCGACATCGTCCAAGGCCGCCAAGTCGAAGAAGACCAAGCAGGCCGCGACGCCGGCCGCCGAGCCGGACGGCGAGGCCATGCCCGAGGAGGCGCAGCCCGCGGCTCCGCCGCCGCCGAAGCACAAGATCGTCCGCAAGCGCACCACCGCGCCACCGCCCGACCAGCCGGCGCAGGCGGCGGCCCCGCCGGCGCAATCCGCCCAGACCACGCAGCAGCAGGCGCCTGCGCCGTTCCCGGCTCCGCTGCCGAGCGGCAGTTTCCAGCGCTGATCCTTTCCCTGCATTGACAGGCGCCGCTCCGGCAGCGCACGAATGACCGATGTCCTTTACCATTGCCATCATCGGCCGGCCCAATGTCGGCAAGTCGACGCTGTTCAACCGGCTGGTGGGGCAGAAACTCGCGCTGGTCGATGATCTCCCCGGCGTGACGCGCGACCGTCGCGAGGGCGAGGGCAAGCTCGGCGATCTCGCCTTCATCGTGATCGACACCGCCGGCCTCGACGAGGGCGCCAGGGGCTCGCTCACCGCGCGCATGCAGGAGCAGACGGAAACCGCGATCGCGCAGGCCGATGCGCTGATGTTCGTGATCGACGCTCGCGCCGGCCTCACGCCCAACGACCGCGCGTTCGCCGATTTCGCTCGCCGCGCCGACAAGCCGGTGCTGCTGCTCGCCAACAAGAGCGAGGGCAAGCATGGCGATGCCGGCGCGATGGAGGCGTTCGCGCTCGGGCTCGGCGATCCCATCCAGGTTTCCGCCGAGCACGGCGAAGGCATGGGCGAACTCTACGATGCGCTCAGCAAGCTGATGCCGGAGCCTGCCGAGGAGGCGGTCGAGGACGACGCGCCGCAGTCGGAGGAGGAGGCCGCAAAGCGCCCGATCCGGGTCGCGATCGTCGGCCGGCCCAATGCCGGCAAGTCGACGCTGATCAACCATCTGCTCGGCGAGGAGCGCCTGCTGACGAGCCCTGAGGCCGGCACCACGCGCGATTCCATTGCCGTCGAGATCGCCTGGAAGGGGCGCGACTTCCGCGTGTTCGACACGGCCGGGCTGCGCCGGCGCTCGCGCATCGAGGAGAAGCTGGAGAAGCTCTCGGTCGCGGACGCGCTGCGTGCCGTGCGCTTCGCCGAGGTCGTCGTGCTCATGATGGACGCACAGAACCGCTTCGAGGAGCAGGACCTGCGCATCGCCGATCTGATCGAACGCGAGGGCCGCGCCATCGTGATCGCCGTGAACAAATGGGACCTGATGGAGAGCAAGGGAGGCGGCGCGATCTCTGCGTTGCGCCGGGACGCCGATCACTGGCTGCCGCAGGTCAAGGGCGTGCCGATCGTCGCGGTGTCCGGCCTGATGGGCGAAGGCATCGATCGGCTGATGGCCGCGATCCAGGACGCCTATGCGATCTGGAACCGGCGCGTGCCGACCTCGGCGCTGAACCGCTGGTTCGAGCAGGCGATCCAGGCCAACCCGCCGCCCGCGGTATCCGGCCGCAGGCTGAAGCTGAACTACATCACCCAGACCAAGGCGCGGCCGCCAAGCTTCGTGCTGTTCTGCTCGCGCGCCGATGCGGTGCCGCAGGCCTATCTGCGCTATCTGACCAACTCGCTGCGCGATACCTTCGAACTGCCGGGAACGCCGGTCCGGATCACGCTGCGCGAAAAAGCCAATCCGTTCGCGCACAAGCGCAAGCGGCTGTCGTGAGCGGGGAGGCCGGCGAGGCGCCGGCGCAAGCCGCCAGAACGTAAATGCCCGGCGCGAGGCCGGGCATTTCGTCGTCGAGACCGGCTCGCCGTGTCGTTATTTCTTGACCAGCGGGCAATCGCTCTGGGCGAGCGGCTTGGCGGCGTCTTCCGCGGAGATGGTGGCGATCTGCTTGTAGTAGTCCCACGGTCCCTTCGACTCTTCGGGCTTCTTCACCTCGAACAGATAGGCCGGGATGAGGCGGCGGCCGTCGGCGCGCAGCGGGCCCTTGCCGAACAGCGGATCGTCGGTCGGCAGCTCCTTCATCTTGGCTACCACCTTGGCGCCGTCATGCGGATTGCCGCCGAGCGCTTCCATCGCCTTCAGATAATGCAGCACCATGGCGTAGTTGCCGGCCTGCGTCATCGAGGGCATCGCGTTCTTGCTCGCCAGGGCCGCGAACCGCTTGGAAAAGGCGCGGGTGTTGTCGTTCATGTCCCAGTAGAAGGATTCCGTGAACGTCAGGCCCTGCGCGGTCTTCAGGCCGAGCGAGTGCACGTCGTTGATGAACAGCAGCAGCGCCGCGAGCTTCTGTCCGCCCTGCACGATGCCGAATTCGGCAGCCTGCTTGATCGCGTTGGTGGTGTCGCCGCCGGCGTTGGCAAGCCCGATCACCTTGGCCTTCGAGGACTGCGCCTGCAGCAGGAAGGAGGAGAAGTCGGAGGTGTTGAGCGGGTGCTTGACGCCGCCGAGCACCTTGCCGCCGTTCGCGGTGACGACGGCCGAGGTATCGCGTTCCAGTTGCTGGCCGAAGGCGTAGTCCGCGGTCAGGAAGAACCAGCTGTCACCGCCCGCCTTGGTCAGCGCCTTGCCGGTGCCGGTGGCGAGCATGTAGGTGTCGTAGGTGAACGAGACGGTGTTCGGCGTGCAGGCCGCGCCGGTCAGGGCGGCGGTCGCAGCGCCGGAATTGAGCAGCACCGCGTTCTTTTCCTTGACGATGTTGCTCACCGCGAGCGCCACGCCCGAGTTCGGCGTGTCGGCGATCGCGTCGACCTTCTCGGTGTCGATCCACTGCCGGGTGATGTTGACGCCCACGTCGGGCTTGTTCTGGTGATCGCCGCTGACCACGTCGATCTTCCAGCCCTTCTTGGTCAGGCCGGAATCCTCGATCGCCATCTTGACCGCGACCACTGAATTGGGGCCGCCGATGTCGGCATAGAGGCTCGACATGTCGTTCAACACGCCGATCTTGACGGTCTTGTCCTGGGCGTAGGCCGAATTGGCGAAGCCCAGGCCGGCGCAGCTCAGAAGCGCGGCATAGCGCCACGCGGCAGTCTTCTTCATGTATTTCCTCCAACTATTGGGGCCGGGACGGCTCTCTTGCAGGAGCCTTTCACCTTCGGCGGATCGGGACGATCCCGGCGGTTCCGATAGCCTGTCTGAGAGCGTCCGGCAATGCGTTTATGGTAGGGCGCTCGAGGTAAGCTTAAACTTCTGGATACGCTTCGCATTGTCGACTTCGGCGGTGTAGACGTTGCCCTTGGCGTCCACCGCGATGGCATGGACCCAGTGGAATTGTCCGGCGTTGCGGCCGCTCCGGCCGAAGCTGCCGACCACGGCACCGTCCTCCCGCCTCAGCACCCTGATCTCGTTGTTCTCGCCGTCGGCGCTGAGCAGATACGTCTGCTTTGCATCCGGCCAGATCGCGACGTCCCAGACGGCACCATTTCCGAGTGTGTTCTTCTCGTAGAACCACTCCTTCACGAACGTGCCGTCCTTTCGGAACACCTGGATCCGGTCGTTGATGCGGTCGCAGACATAGACGAGGCCGTCATTGGCGATCTTCACGCAATGCACGGGATTACCGAATTGCTGGGCGACCGGCGCCTTGGGATCGTAAGGGCCCTGCCTGTCGTCGGTCGGCTTGTTGCCGTAGGCGCCCCAATGCCGCTTGTAGGCGAGCGTGCTGGCGTCGAACACGATGACGCGGCGATTGCCGTAGCCGTCGGCGACGTAGATCTCGTTGGCGTCCTTGTCGATCGCGGTCTCGGCCGGCTTGCCGAGCTGGGTCGTGTCATTGCTGCCCTTGCTCGGCGCGATCTGGCCGATCTGGGCGACGAACTTGCCGTCGAGGGTAAATTTGAGGATGGCGTTGTCGTTGTCCGCGTTGCCGCCGATCCAGACGAAGCCGCGCTCGTCGACCTCGATGCCATGCTCGCGGCCGACCCATTCATAGCCTTGGCCCGGGCCGCCCCACGACCGCAGCAGATTGCCGTCGGCGTCGAACTCCAGCACCGGAGGCGCCGGCACGCAGCACTTCGAGCGCGGCGGATTGAGGGTGGCGCCCTTCTCGTCGTCGGTCAGCGAGCGCGGGCGATGGATGACCCAGATATGGCCCTGCCAGTCGACGGTGATGCCGCCGACCTGGCCGAGGATCCAGTTGTTCGGAAGAGGTTTTGGCCAGGACGCCTCGACCGCGAAAGCCGGGACGTCGCCGGCGTCGGCCGTGCGCGGCGACAGTGCCGCGACCGCCAGGCTTGCGACGCAGATCGCGATCGATGTGGAGAGGCGTGCGATTGCCCGTGACAGGCAGGCACGATCGAGCCGCGGCGCCATGGCGTCCTCCCGTTTTTTTGCTGCGGCCTGCTGCCGCTTGGGATCCGGCAGTCAATCGCGCGAACGGATGGAAGTCAATCAAGCCGGAAGCTGGAAGCTCAGGAGCGTGCGACTCTTGTAGTCGTAGAGCTTGCCGGTCTCGCTCCACTCGGGCGAGCACATCGGCACGATGAGCTCGGCGACCTGCTCGGGCGTGTCCAGCGTCATCGGATCCTCGCCCGGAAACAGCGCGGCGCGCATGCGGGTGCGGATCGGGCCGGGATTGAACAGGTTGATGCGAATGTTCGTGCTCGCGGTCTCCCGCGCCCAGGTCCGCGCCAGCGTCTCCAGCGCGGCCTTCGAGGCCGCATAGGGACCGAGATAGGCGGTCGCCTTGCTCGCCGCGCCCGAGGTGACGAACACGGCGCGGCCGGCATCGGACTGCCTGAGCAGCGGCTCCATGCAGCGGATGAGCTGGAAATTCGCCGAGACGTTGACGGCCATGACGTCGGTGAAGGTCTTGAGCTCGATATGGCCGAGCGGCGAGGAGGGACCGAGCGCGCCCGCGTTGCCGAGCAGGATGTCGAGCCTGCCGTGGCGCTCGTGCAGCGCCGCACCGAGCCGTGCGATGCCGTCGAAATCGGTGAGGTTGAGCGGCACCAGCGTCGCGCTGCCACCGTCCTTCCGGATATCGTCGTCGAGTTCCTCGAGCCCGCCCTGCGTGCGCGCCACCGCGACGATGTGAGCGCCGGCCTTCGCCAGCGCACGAGCGGCGGCGAAGCCGATGCCGCGCGAGGCGCCGGTGACGAGAGCGATGCGGGAGGCGAGGGGTTTTGTCATGGCGGGGGTATTGCAGAGGTGAGGCGCAGGGACAAGGCCCACCTCATCGTCATTCCGGGCCGGTCCGAAGGACCGAACCCGGAAGCCATACGCGCTGCGCGCGCCCCGGAATGACGGTCGAGGTCAGCTCGCTTCCGCCAGCAGCGACAATTGCCGCGGCTGCGGCTCGACCTGGGTCTGGTCGGTGAGGTGGGTCGGATAGGCTCCGGTGAAGCAGTGATCGGAGAATTTCGGATTGGCGGGGTCGCGGCCGGGCTCGCCCATGGCGCGGTACATGCCGTCGATCGACAGGAAGGCGAGTGAGTCCGCGCCGATGATCTCGCGCATCTCCTCCAGCGAGTGCGTCGCCGCCAGGAGCCCGCCGCGGTCGGGCAGGTCGATGCCGTAATAGTCGGGATAGAGGATCGGGGGCGAGGCGAGGCGGAAATGCACTTCTGTCGCACCGGCATCGCGCATCATGCGCACGATCTTCTTCGAGGTGGTGCCGCGTACCAGCGAATCGTCGATCAGGATGATGCGCTTGCCTTCGATTGCGGCGCGGTTGGCCGAATGCTTCATGCGCACACCGGATTCGCGGATCGCCTGCGTCGGCTGGATGAAGGTGCGGCCGACATAGTGGTTGCGGATGATGCCGAGCTCGAACGGCACGCCGGAATACTGGCTGTAGCCGACCGCAGCGGGTACGCCGGAATCCGGCACCGGCACCACGACGTCGACGGGCACGTGGCTCTCCTTCGCGAGCTGCGCGCCAAACGCCTTGCGCACCTCATAGACCGAGCGGCCGTGGACGATGGAGTCGGGCCGCGAGAAGTAGATGTATTCGAAGATGCAGGGGCGCGGCGCCATCGGCGGGAACGGCTTGTGGATGTCCTGGCCGTTCTCGTCGAACACGATGACTTCGCCGGGCTCGATGTCGCGCACGAAGCGCGCGCCGATGATGTCGAGCGCGCAGGTCTCCGACGTCAGGATCGGGCAGCCGTCGAGGTCGCCGAGCACGAGCGGGCGGATGCCGCGCGGATCGCGGGCGCCGACCAGCTTCTTGTTGGTCACCGACACCAGCGCATAGGCGCCCTCGATGGCGCGCAGCGCGTCGATATAGCGCTCGATGAAGCGGTTGCGCTTGGACTGCGCGACCAGATGCAGGATCACCTCGGTGTCGGTGGTCGACTGCATCATGGCGCCGTTCTTCACGAGCTCACGGCGCAGCGTCAGGCCGTTGGTGAGGTTGCCGTTGTGGGCGACCGCCAGCCCGCCGGCGTTCAGTTCGGCGAACAGCGGCTGCACGTTGCGCAGGATGGTGGCGCCGGTTGTGGAGTAGCGGACATGGCCGACGGCGACGCTGCCGGGCAGGCGGTCGATCACCTCGCGGCGGGAGAAGGTGTCGCCGACGAGACCGAGGCGTCGTTCGGAGTGGAAGCGGTTGCCGTCGAAGGAGACGATGCCGGCTGCTTCCTGGCCGCGGTGCTGGAGGGCGTGGAGGCCGAGGGCGGTGATGGCGGCGGCGTCGGGATGGCCGTAGATGCCGAAGACGCCGCATTCCTCGCGCAGCGTATCGCCCTCCAGATCGTCCTGCAGCTCGATCGCGGCGGAGGACGAATTCCCGTTCAGGTCGAGATCGAGTTGGGCGTTCTGGTCAGGTTGTCCGGTCTTGTCCATCGCGCCTCTCTCTAATGGAACGGTTAACGTCCAACCGATTTTTCGATCTGCTTCTTCATGCCGTCACGAGCCGGCTTGCTATAGCCGTCGGCACTGCCCGGGGCTTGCGGCTCGGTGTCAGCTTGATCATCATCTGGTTTGTTTTTCTTGAATCTCTTCAAAATGGTGTTCTCGGGGTCATCCGGCAAGAGCGACATCAGCCAATCGCCGGTTCCCTGCAGCACCACCCGGGACTTGGCCCCGGTGACCCAGTCCGGACGCTGCTTGTCCGGCACGAGCCAGGTGAAGAACAGGAAGGCCACGACGACGATCAGGAGGCCGCGGGCGAGCCCGAACAGGAAGCCCAGCGTGCGGTCGAGCGCGCCGATCCGGGAATCCAGGATCATGTCGGAGATCCGCACCGTGATCACGGAGACCACGATCAGGGTGCCGACGAACACGCCGGCTACGACCACGACGCTCGCCACCGTGTCGTTGTTGAAATAGGTCTTGGCCGTCGGCAGCAGCTTGGAGAACGAGTACAGCGTCACGATCGCCGCGGCGCCCCAGGCCGCGATCGAGAGGATCTCGCGCATGAAGCCGCGGACCATCGCAAGCAGGCCCGAGATCAGCATGACACCGAGCAGGATCAGGTCGAGGATTGTTATCGGCATCGGCTGGTCTGGTCCGCTCGTACTCTCAAAGGCGCGCTTTGCGAATCGGTGTCTTGGCGAATCGGTATCTTCCGAATCGGTATCTTGGCCGCCACCCTAAGTGATGGCCAGACGGAGTTCCCGGCAAGGCCGGAACACGCTAATCCCATGCGGCTTCGTGCGGGCGTTGTATAGCGGCGGGGGGGCGGGACGTCACCTCCAGCTAGCCTTCCCCACGGCGGAATCTTGCGGGTGTGGCATTTTTTTCGCCGGCGGCGGCGTCCGGCCCTTTCCGCGAGCCGCGGGCAGCGATCTCGGCGACCAGCGTGGTCAGGTTACCCACCGCGTTCAGCGACAGCCCGGCGTCGCCGCCGGTCTCGCCCCGGGCCGATTCCGGCAGCACGGCGCGGCTGAAGCCGAGCTTGGCCGCCTCTTTCAGCCGGGCCCCCGTCTGGGCCACCGGGCGGATCGCGCCGGAGAGCGAGATTTCGCCGAAATAGACCGCATCTGTCGGCAACGGCGCGTTGACCAGGGACGAAACCAGGGCCGCGGCGGCGGCCAGATCCGCGGCCGGTTCCTGGATGCGCAGGCCGCCGGCGACGTTCAGGTAGACGTCGTGGCCGGACAGCTTGACCCCGCAATGGGCCTCCAGCACCGCCAGCACCATGGACAGCCGGCTCGGGTCCCAGCCCACCACGGCCCGGCGCGGCGTGCCGAGCGAGGTCGGGGCGACAAGGGCCTGCAATTCGACCAGCACCGGGCGGGTGCCCTCGATGCCGGCAAACACCGCGGTGCCTGATGTGCCGAGGTCGCGCTCCGACAGGAACAGCTCCGACGGGTTGGTGACCTCGCGCAGGCCGAGGCCGGTCATCTCGAACACGCCGATCTCGTCGGTCGGGCCGAACCGGTTCTTCACGGCGCGCAGGATGCGGAATTGCTGCGAGCCTTCGCCTTCGAACGAGAGCACCGCGTCGACCATGTGCTCGACCACGCGGGGACCGGCGATCTGGCCGTCCTTGGTGACGTGGCCGACCAGGATGATGGCCGCGCCGGTCTTCTTGGCGAAGCGGATCAGCGCCTGCGCCGAGGCGCGTACCTGGGTGACGGTGCCGGGCGCGGATTCCACCGTGTCGGTCCACATGGTCTGGATCGAGTCGATCACGATCAGGCGAGGCACCGCGCCTTCCGACAGCGTCGAGACGATGTCTTCGACCGAGGTCTCGGCGGCGAGCTGCACCGGCGCGTCCGACAGCCCGAGCCGCTCGGCGCGCAGCCGCACCTGGGCGACGGCCTCCTCGCCGGAGATGTAGACGATGCGATGGCCGGCTCGCGCCATCAGGCTGGTCGCCTGCGTCAGCAGCGTCGACTTGCCGATGCCGGGATCGCCGCCCACCAGCAGCACCGAGCCGCGCACGAAACCGCCGCCGGTGACGCGGTCGAGTTCGGCCATCCCGGAGGACAGGCGCGGGGCGTCCTGGCTCTTGCCGGACAGGCTCTCCAGCGCAAAGGTCCGCCCCTTGCGCTTGGAGCGGATCGAGACCGGCACGCTGCCGGCGGTGTCCTCCTCGGCGAGCGTGTTCCATTCGCCGCAGGCCTCGCACTTGCCCTGCCAGCGGTTATACGCCGCGCCGCAGTTCTGGCAGACGAAGGAGAGTGTATTCTTGGCCATGGGATCAGGCTGAGTCGCGGGTTTTGGCGGAGCCCTGCTGATAGCACGGATACACGCTTTGTTAGCCCTACGCCGCCCTCCTGCGACCGACTTTGCGAAGTGTTAGCGGTCGCCGGACCAACCTCGGCACGATACGGGGTGGCGAAAGATGGCGGGATTCCTCAGAGCATTGGTCGTTGCGGGCATTGCCTGCGGTGTTCTTGCGGCCTGCGGCCCGGCCTCCGCGGGCTCCCTGCAGTCGCGCAGCGTCGTCTTCGTCAGCCCGGGCAAGACCGGCGAGGTCTTCTGGGACATGGTCGCGGAGACCATGCAGGCGGCCGGCCGCAAGCTCAACATGGATGTCGAGGTGCTGCGGGCCGAGCGCAACTACCGCACCATGCAGGAGCTCGGCCTCGGCGTGGTCGCACGTGCGCGCAAGCCCGACTACCTCATCCTGTCCAACGAGGAGTCCGCCGCCGTGCCGATCCTGGAGGCGGCGCAATCGGCCGGCATCAAGACGCTGTTCCTGTCGAACAGCCTGATCGGCGACGACGCGGTTCGCCTCGGGGCGCCGCGCGAGAGGCTGAAGCACTGGCTCGGCGACATCACCACCGATCTGCAGACCGCGGGCGCGCGGATGGCCGACGCGCTGATCGGCGCCGCGCGCGCCGGGAAATGGCAGAGCGCCGACGGCAAGATCCACATCCTCGGCATCGGCGGCGACGAGATCACCCCGGCCTCGATCGCCCGCAATACCGGGCTCGACCGCGCGGTGAAGGCCGCGCCCGACGTGGTCGTGGACCGGATGCTGTTCGCCAACTGGACGCAATCCGAGGCCGAGCAGGCGACCGCGAACTATCTGAGCTGGGCCGCGCGCAAGAACATCCGTCCGGCGGGCATCTGGGCCGGCAACGATCCGATGGCGCTTGGTGCGATCAAGGCGGCGACCGCGGCCGGCCTGACGCCGGGCAAGGACATCCAGGTGGTCGGCCTCAACTGGTCGGAGGATGCGCTGCGGGAGATCGAAGCGGGGCATCTCCTGCTGACCGACGGCGGCCATTTCCTCCTGGGCGGCTGGTCGATCGTGCTGCTGCGCGACTATGCGGACGGCTGCGATTTCGCCGATGCCTCGCCCCACGTGCGGGTCAAGACCTCCGCCATCACCCGCGACAACCTCGCCTCGGTCGGCGGACTGATCAAGGCGCATGCGTTCGACCGCATCGCATTCGAGCGGTTCAGGGCGAAGCCCGGACACTGCGGTCAATACGACTTCTCCATCGAGGCATTGGTGGCTTCGCTGTCGTCCGCGAATGCCGCGAGGGCGCCGGGCAAATGAGCTTGGACGCCATGAGCGCCTCGGGCCAGGGCACCGCGGCCGCGCCGGCCGCCTCGCGCTCGGTGATCCGCTCGATGATCGCGGCGACCTTGCCGGTGCTGCTGCTGGTGCAGTTGCTCGCCTCCGCCGGCCTCGAACTCTCGAGCTTCTGGTCGCAGATGAAGCAGCTCGACGGCCGCGTCGCGCGCATCGCCGAGAGCCGCGCGCAGCTGATCGCCGAGCCGCTCTGGAAGATGCGCTATACGCAGGTCGCAAGCGTGCTCGCCGAAATCCTGCAGGACGAGTCGATCGCGGCCGCCACGGTCTATGACGACACCGGCGCCGCGGTTGCGAGCGTACCGGCGCGGTCCGCCGGGCACGGCACAGCCGAGGTCGAGCGTCCCATCCACTATAGCAACGGCAACATGGCCGTTCAGGCCGGCCGCATCGCGATCGGCTATTCCTACGGAACGCTCTACGCGGAGGCGGGCAAGGTGCTGGAGCGGCTGCTCGTCGTCGGTCTGCTCGCGACGCTTGCCACCCTGATCGCGATGCGGATGTCGGCCAACATCTTCATCGGCAAGCCGCTCTCCATCATGATGTCGGCGATCCAGCGCAGCAAGCAGGACGGCCGCGCCTACGAGGCCGATATCCGCTCGTCGAACGAATTCGGGCAGCTCGCGCAGGCCTTCAACGGACTGCAGCTGACGACCTCGAACGCGCTCGAGCGGCTGCAATATCTCGCCTGGCACGATCCGCTGACGGGATTGGCCAACCGGAGGTCGCTGACCGAGCAGCTGCTGCTCCTGAGCGGCAAGGCGCATGCGCCGGATTCGCTGGTCGCGTTCTGCTTCATCGACCTCGACGACTTCAAGGGCATCAACGACACGTTTGGCCACGAGGCCGGCGACAAGTTCCTGATCCACATCTCCGAGCGGCTGCGCGGTGCGGTCGACGCCGGCGACTGGGTCGCGCGGCTCGGTGGCGACGAGTTCGTCGTCATTCGTCCGGAGGTCGCAAGCGAGGCGGCCGCGCAGGCGTTCGCGCAACACCTGCTGCAGGCGATCTCGGCGCCGGTGCGGCTGCGGGACAAGCAGGTGGTGCCGCGCGCCTCGATCGGACTTGCCGTGCGCCGCGCCGACGATCCCGAACTGTCGCACTTGCCCGCGCTCGCCGACATCGCGCTCTACCACGCCAAGAGCAAGGCGCCCGGCACGATCGCGGTGCTGAACGACGCGCTCCAGCACGATTATCGAAGGCGCCGGGAGCTCGAGCTCGCGATCCCGGCCGGCTTCGCCGAGGGCCAGTTCGAGGTCTGGTACCAGAGCCAGGTCCGGCTCGGCGGCAACGAACTGGTCAGCCTCGAAGCGCTGATCCGCTGGCGTCATCCCGACCTCGGCGTCATCGGCCCCGCCGAATTCCTGCCGCTGATCGAAAGCAGCGGCAACGGTTCCAGGCTGACCCGCTACGTCCTGACCGACGCCTGCCGCGCCTTGCAGCGGCTGGCCGCAGCCGGCCACCCGCAGATCCGCATCGCGATCAACCTGCCGCCGTCGGAGCTCGCGGACCAGTCCTTCGCGGACGAGATGCAGGAGACCTGCGCGCGGCTCGGCGTCGCCCCGTCCTCGCTGGAGCTCGAGATCACCGAGGGCTCCCTGATCAACAACATCGCCAGCGCGGCCGAGACGCTGTGCCGCCTGCGGCGCATGGGCGCGACGATCGCGCTCGACGATTTCGGCACGGGCTACTCATCGCTCGCCCATCTGCGGCGCTTTCCGCTCGACAAGGTGAAGATCGACAAGGCGTTCATCCGCGACATTCCCGGTAGCGCCGAGGACAAGGCGATCGTCGGTGTGATCGCCTCGCTCGCCGGCACGCTCGAGCTGACGCTGGTCGCGGAGGGCATCGAGCGGGCCGAGCAGGCCGAGGCCATGATCGAGATGGGCGTGGTGTTCGGGCAGGGCTATTTCTACCAGCGGCCGCAGCCGCTCGACGACGTCCTCGCCTGGCTCGCGGACGAGCAGGCGCCGTGGATCGCCGAGGGCGAGGCGAGCATCGTTCCGACGGGCGCCTCCCTCGTCTCCGGGATGGCCGGCTGACGGCCCGCCTCAGGGCGAGACGACCGCGTTCCAGAGCATGCTGAGGCCCGCGGCCGCCATGATGGCGTCCATGATGAGGCGGAATGCGTCCGGCTTCAGGTGCAACACGAAGCGCTTGGCGATGAACGCGCCCGACATCAGCGAAGCGCCCGCGATCAGTCCCTTGATCGCGACGTCCGCCGTCAGCGCGCCGAAGCGTTCGAATGTCACCGATTTCGAGAGATAAAGCCCGAGCGAGGAAGCCGCCTCGGTCGCCAGAAAGGCGCCCCTGGTCAGGCCGTAGAACAGGAACAGCGGCACGCTGAGCGGCCCGGTCGAGACCACGATGCCTGTGAGATAGCCGATCACCGCGCCGCCGATCGCGAGATGCCAGAGGCCGGCCTTGAGCTGGTGCCGCGCCAGCACGTGCCGCAGCGGCACCATGGCGATCAGGAAGATCCCGATCGCAACATCGACGGCGTGCGAGGGCAGCGCCAGCAGCGTCCGCGCCCCCAGCGCCGCGGCCGGGATTCCCGTGATCGAGTAGGCCGCGCAGGCCCGCCAGTCGACCTCGCGCCACCACGCCATGATCCGCGACAGGTTCGCCATCACGGCGGCGACCGCCATGATCGGCACCGCCTGCTTCGGTCCGTATTCATGAACCAGCACCGGCATCAGCATGATCGACGAGCCGGTGCCGACGATGCCGGAGATGGTGCCGGCGATCAGGCCGACGATGAGGACGAAAAGGAAGCCCACGTGAAGATCTTTGGTTAATTCCCGGTATCGCGCGACTCGGCAATGCGAGCGACCGTACGGCCTGATCGTTAGACTTTGAAGCGTATTGATCGAGCATTCGCTCAAAGAAATCGAGGCGTGCGATGCTCGATCACAATTCCTTCTCGGCGCTCGACCGTCACGCGGTGCTGAGCGGCTCCGATGACGGCTACCCGTGGTACGCCGGCGCGATGCTGGCGGCGGAATCCTGCGAGGTCATGGGAATGCGGCTCGAAAAGCTCAGCCATGCCGATGCGGAGGCCGAGCAGGAGGCCGTGCTGATGGTCAGCGAGAAGTTCGCCGCCGCGTTCGAGGCCGTCGCGTGCTGGTTCGCGGGCGCGACGCCTGCCGTCATCATCAACCGTTACCGCGAGCATGTCGCCGACAATGCGCGGCGGCTGTCGGCGGGCGGGCATTAGCCGCGCCAGGCAAGCATCATTCTCCGCCGGCTTTGGCGAGAGAGGGTAAGGCGCTCCTGCGAGTCCGGATCGCATGCGCGCCCATGACGGCGAGAAGCAGGGGAATCAGCCACAGCAGCCCGTGGTCATAGACCAACGGCCCCTCGAACGGGAGCTGCGAAAAGTGGTAGCCCGTCAAGGCACCGATGACCGTGAGCGTGGCTTGCTCGGCCGTCGCGGCGCCGGCCATGGCGGCAAACAGGCCGAGCACGATCGCCGTCAGCACGATCTCCACGAGCGCGCCGGGCCATCCATTGAGCGCGTAGCCGGTGACGTGGGGCGGCTGCGGAGCCGTGCCGACGCCGGCGAACGCATCCGAGAACATCTCCGCATAGACGAGGTTGCTCGGCTGACACGGCGACGGCTTGCGCCGGATGCGCGTGAGCAGGGTGCCGCATTTTCCCGGAGATAGGGTGAAGGTCTCGAAATAATAGGGATAGGGCTGCGCCATCCGGTTGAGCAGCGCCGAGGCCGCGATGCCGGCGGCATCCGACTTGTGGATCGCCGGGTGGTCCAGTCCGTTCGCCGACGGTATCACGACGGCATGCAGCACCAGGAACGTCACCGCGACGTAGCCGGCGCCGGCCAGCAGTGCGAAGGCAACGGTCGGCAGCACGAGGCTGCGCCTGACGAGCAGCCACAGCGCGACCATGTGAGCGCAATAGAGCAGCACCAGCGGCCACTTCATGTTGAGCAGCGCCAGCGCGATGGACATGGCGATCAGGTTGAACGCGCTCACGGCGATCCAGCGAGGGCCGCCGCCCATCAGCGCACGCACGAAGCCGTAGCATGTCAGCGCGAACAGGACGGACTTGAGCACGACCTGCGGCCAGAAGCCGATGGCCGAGAACAGGTCGAGGCGGGCCTGGGAGGACATCACGAAGCTGGCCCCACCAAACATCAGCCCGATCGCGTTCGCTCGCCAGAGCGATGCCGCGACATAGGCATGGCAGGCCAGCAGGAGCAGCAGGTACTCGGGCAGGCTCGGTGCCGGCAGCCTCGCCGCAACCGGCGAGAGGATCGGCCGAAGAACCGTTCCGACCAGCATCGCCACGGGCGGCACGATCGCAAAGGGGAGCAGCAGCAGCGCCCAATATCCCGCAGACCCTGCGGTCGTGAACTTCGAGATGGAGAAATCGTGGATGCTGTACCAGCCGACGATATCGCCGATCGAGGAGAAATAGAGCAGGTTTCCGAGAACGGTCAGCACCGCGTAGCTGACGAGGAACACGATCAGAGCGGAATGAATGCGCGCTGCACGCATCAGGGACCTCGCAGGAGAGGGGCACCCTATCCCCCCGGCCTCTGCGCGCGCAACAGCCGCCTCACATCGTCGGCATTCCGTCACTTGCGCAGCTCGATCCACGCCGGAGCGTGATCCGAGGCGCCATCCTCGCCGCGGATCGTCCGATCGACGCCGGCCCTGGCCAGGCGCGGGGCAAGGGCCGGGCTCAGCAACAGATGGTCGAGCCGCAGGCCGGCATCGCGCGGCCAGCGGTTCCGCTCGTAGTCCCAGAACGTGTAGATGCGCTCGTCCGGGTGCAGTTCGCGCACCGCGTCGCACCAGCCCTGCGCGAGCAGGGCGGCGAAGGCGGCTCGGCTCTTCGGCTGGATTAGCGCGTCCTCGTCCCAGGAGCGGGTCGGATAGATGTCGATCCCGGTCGGTGCGACGTTGTAGTCGCCGGCGAGCACGACCGGCAGGTCCTGCTTGATGAAGGTTTTCGCGTGCCGCTTCAGCCGCGCGAACCAGTCGAGCTTGTAATCGAATTTCGGCCCGGGCTGCGGATTGCCGTTCGGCAAATAGAGGCTGGTGACGATGATGCCGCGGACGGCGGCCTCGATGTAGCGCGCCTCGTGGTCGTCGGCACCGCCCGGCAGACGGTCGCGGGTCAGGACGGGCACGGCGTTGTGGGCGAGGAGGGCGACGCCATTCCAGGTCTTTTGCCCGCGCCACACGGCGCCGTAGCCGGCCTTCTCGATTGCCGCCGCCGGAAACTCGCCGTCGGTCGCCTTGAGTTCCTGCAACGCGACGACGTCGGGCTTTGCTGCGCGCAACCAGCGCAACAGGTTGGGCAGGCGACGGTTGATGTTGTTGATGTTGAACGTCGCGACCTTCATGACGAAGCGCGCCGCGACGCGTCAGCGCGCCGCGGGCTGCTCGGTCGCCAGCTTCTCGACCGGGAGTTCCGCATTGCCGCCCTTGTAGAGGCGCGCATAGCGATGCCCGAGCGAGGTCAGCACCTCGTAGCCGATGGTGCCGAAATGATGCGCCAGTTCGTCCACGGTGATGCCGTCGCCGAGCAGCGTCACCATATGGCCCCGCCGCGCCGCATTCGGCGCGAGGTCGGTGACGTCGATCGCGATCAGGTCCATCGAGACGCGGCCGGCCACCGGGCAGCGCTTGCCGGCGACCATGACTTCGGCGCCGCGGGTGCCGTCATTGGCGCTGGCGGCGCGGAAATAGCCGTCGGCATAGCCTGCGGCGATGATGGCGAGTCTTGTCGGACGCCGCGCCGTCCAGGTGCCGCCGTAACCGACCGTCTCGCCGCGCTCGACGTTGCGAGTCTGCACGATGCGCGCCTTCACGTCGACCACCGGCTGCATCGGATTGTCGGCCTCGGGCGTCGGGTTGACGCCGTAGAGCGCGGCGCCCGGCCGCACCAGGTCGAACTGGAAGGGCGCGCCGAGGAAGATGCCGGAGGAATTGGCGAGCGAAGCCGGCACGCCGGTGAATTCGCTGGCGATGCCGCGGAAGGCGGCGAGCTGCCTTGCGTTCACCGGGCTGTTGAGCTGTTCGGCCGAGACCAGATGGCTCATGACGAGCGTGATGCCATGATCGCCGGCATTGATGCGCGGGATGATGGCCTGCGCCTCCTGTAGCGTCAGGCCCAGCCGGTTCATGCCGGTGTCGACGTGGATGGCGACGCCGCCCGACCAGCCGGTGCGGCGGCAGAACACGTCCCATTCCGCGAGCTCGTTGAGATCGCCGATCACGGGCCGGCAGTTGATCGCGGCGTAGTGGTCGCCGGTGTTCTGGAAATAGCCGCCGAGCACGTAGATCGTCGGCTCGGCGACGGCGGCACGCACGACGCGCGCCTCCTCGATGGTCGCGACGAAGAAGGTCTTGCAGCCGGCCTTGCTGAGCGCGCGCGCGACCGGATCGGCGCCGCAGCCATAGGCGTTGGCCTTGATGACCGCGGAGCACTCGGCGGGAACAGCCGTCTTCTCGAGCTTGCGCCAGTTGGCGACGAGGGCGTCGAGATCGACCGTGAGCACGCCACCGAAGGCCGCCAGCGCGGCGGCCTGGTTGGCCTCGGCCGAGAGAGGGCCGGTTTGCGGGACGAGCTTGGGATCGGAGGCGATGTTCATGCCGCCGTTTTACGCGCGGCCGGCCCGCGGTTCAACCCGAGGCGCCCCGCGGCGCGTTCGTGCTCAATAGCCGCGATCCGGAAGATGCCCTTCATGTGCGATGTCACCGAACCGGGTCACCGAGGCATCGAAGCTCAGATCGACCGTGCCGGTCGGGCCGTGGCGCTGCTTGCCTATGATGACTTCGGCCCTGCCGTGCACGAGCGACATGTCGAGCTGCCATTTCTCGTATTCCGGCGTGCCCGCGCGCGGCTCCTTCATGGCGAGGTAATACTCCTCCCGGAACACGAACAGCACGACGTCGGCGTCCTGCTCGATCGAGCCGGATTCGCGCAGATCCGAGAGCTGCGGCCGCTTGTCGTCGCGCGATTCCACCTGGCGCGACAATTGCGACAGCGCGATCACGGGCACGTTGAGCTCCTTCGCCAGCGCCTTCAGGCTGGTGGTGATCTCCGTGATTTCCTGCACGCGGCTGTCGTTCGATCGCTTGCCCGAGCCGGACAGGAGCTGGATGTAGTCGATGACGATGAGGTCGAGCCCCTTCTGCCGCTTCAGCCGACGGGCGCGCGCCATGAGCTGGGCGATCGAGAGGCCGCCGGTCTCGTCGACGTAGAACGGCAGCGATTGCAGCTCGATCGAGACCTCGCGGATCTTCTCGAAATCGGCCTCCGAGATGCCGCCGCGGCGGATCGAGGAGGAAGGGATTCCGGTGCGCTCGGCCACGATGCGCGTGGCGAGCTGGTCGGCCGACATTTCGCAGGAGAAGAAGCCGACCACGCCGCCGTTGGCCGCCTTCATGGTGCCGTCGGCCTGCAACTCGCCCACATAGGCCTTGGCGACGTTGTAGGCGATGTTGGTCGCAAGCGAGGTCTTGCCCATGCCCGGACGGCCCGCGACGATGATGAGGTCGGAGTGCTGCAGGCCGCCCATCCTGGTGTCGAGATCGCGCAGGCCCGTGGAGATGCCCGACAGTTTTCCGTCGCGCTGGAACGCCTTGGCCGCCATGTCGACGGCGGTGGTGAGCGCCTGGGAGAATTTCTGGAAGCCGCCGTCATAGCGGCCGGATTCGGCGAGCTCGTAGAGCCTGCGCTCGGCGTCCTCGATCTGCGCCCGCGGGGCAAAATCCACCGGCGCGTCGTAGGCGACGTTGACCATGTCCTCGCCGATGCCGATCAGGTCGCGCCGCAGCGACAGGTCGTAGATGGTGCGGCCGTAGTCCTGGGCGTTGATGATGGTGGTCGCTTCCGCGGCGAGCCGCGCCAGATATTGTCCGATCGTCATGCCTCCGACGTCGGTATCGGCCGGCAGGAAGGTCTTCAGCGTCACCGGAGTGGCGATCTTGCCCATCCGGATCAGGCTGCCGGCGGTCTCGTAGATCGTCTGGTGCAGCGGTTCGAAGAAGTGCTTCGGCTCCAGGAAGTCGGAGACGCGGTAAAAGGCGTCGTTATTGACGAGAATCGCGCCCAGCAGGCTCTGCTCCGCCTCGATATTGTGCGGCGCGCTCCTATAGGCGGGAGTTCCGGCCTCGGGCGCGAGCTTCAGGACGTTCGAATCAGTCAGGGCCATGGTCTGGATTGTCTAGCAACTTGGGCAGATGCGGGGCGCGATAAAGCGCCGGCCGCGCGCAAAGCGGAAGCGAAAGCTGACCGCTATCAACCGCTCAGTGAAAGTGGTGGATGACTGCCTGCCGCGGCGCGCGCGATGCTTGACGGGGTTTGCCGAATTCCGCGTGGGCCCGGCCCCGCTGCCGCCGCACCACGAAAAAATCCGGATGGCATGAACCAGATATCAGGGCATTGAGACCCATTTGCAGGTGCGCGCCTGTGCGGTCTCGCGGGTGGGACCGGCGGCTCAGATGAGCAGGAGGTAGACCAGCGCGATCAGGGCTGCGCCGACGCCGGTGGCGATCAAGGCGTAGTCGGTGCGGAGATCGTCCTGCATGTCGAGGGAACTTCGGAGATTGTTTGCCATCGCCGATCTCTAGGGCAAGCCGGACCAGGCCATTGTGAAGCAGATCACAGACCCCGCGGATTCTTTCCGGCGGGCATCGGAACAGGCGGGCGGGTGGCGTGTTGATCCCCGTTGAGCGTCAGGAAACGAGGCAATCATGCAGCAGGAGCTGCAAACATCGCAGCACCGGATGTGGCGAAGCGAGGCGGGCAGCCGCCTCTGGCTCTCGATGCTGATTGCCGCCATGGAAGCCGCCGCGCAGCCGGAAACCCGCGGCCGGCCCGTTCCGCCCGGGACGGCAGCGCAATTGCGGGCGCAACTGGCCCTCCCGGCGTCGTCCCGCTTCTGCCGGACATCGGATTCCCGGGTGCGGCACTAGCGCCTATTCGCCCGCGAGTTTGAGCGTCGGCGTGCTGCCGCGTTCCAGTCCGCGCAGCCGCGCCTCTTCATGGGCGATGTAGTCGCGCGTGATCGGCACCACGTCCTGGCGCTTGGTGAGCTGGATCTGGATGTTCATCAGGCCTTGCTTGCGAAACGACATTTCGCAGGCCGCCAGATAGAACTGCCACATCCGCGCAAACCGCTCGTCATAGAGCTGCACCGCTTCCTCGCGTCGTGCCAGGAAGCGCTCGCGCCACGCCTTCAGCGTCTCGGCATAATGCATGCGGAGGATCTCGATGTCGCAGACCATGAGCCCGGCGCGCTCGATCGACGGCAGCACCTCCGAGAGGGCCGGAATGTAGCCGCCGGGAAAGATGTATTTCGCGATCCAGGGATTGGTGGCATCCGGGCCCTGCGGGCGGCCGATCGAATGCAGCAGCATGACGCCGTCGTCGGCGAGCAGTTCGGCGCAGTGCCGGAAATAGGTATCGTAGAATTTGACGCCGACATGTTCGAACATTCCGACCGAGACGATGCGGTCGAACGGCCCGACCACGTCGCGGTAGTCCTGCAGCATGAATTTTGCCGATTGCGTCAGGCCCCTCTCGATCGCACGCGCGTTCGACACCTGCAGCTGCTCGGTCGAGAGCGTGATGCCGGTGACCTCGGCACCGGCGATCTCGGCGAGGTAGAGAGCGAACCCGCCCCAGCCGGAGCCGATGTCGAGTACGCGGTGGCCGCGCTTGACCAGGAGCTTTGCGGCGATGTGCCGCTTCTTGGCGAGCTGGGCGTCGTCGAGCGAGGTGTCGGGCGTCTCGAAATAGGCGCAGCTGTACTGCATGTCGGCGTCCAGGAAGAGCGAGTAGAGCCGCCCGTCGAGGTCGTAGTGATGCGTAACGTTGCTCCTGGAACGGGAGCGCAGGTTGAACTGCTTGAAGTACCGCTTCAGGTAGCGCAGATGCCAGAACGGCTTGGCCCAATGCGGCAGCACCTCGGGCTGGTCCAGAACGATGGCGAGCACATCGGCGATCAAGCCATTCTCGACGAGGAACTCGCCGTCCATGAACGCCTCGCCGAGCCCGAGCTCGGGATTGAGCAGGATCTTGCGCTGGGCCTCCGTGGTGGTGAAGCGGACTGCCACCTCCCGGCCGGTGCCATCACCGAAGGTAAAGCGCGCCCCGCTCGCGGTCGTCACCGTCAGCGACCCGCGGCGAATGAACTGACTGAGGAACCTGCGCAACAAACGGTCCATCGAAACCACCCAACCGGGCGAACCCGAACAGATGCGACCAACCCGCCTGCAACGTCGACGCTTGGGACGCCAAATTGGTTCCCACGCCGGCACGTAACATCATAATCGGCGAGTTCCCGGCTTGGCTAGTGCGTTGTGTTCAAAGCGGATATTCACAAGATGCAGGATCACATCCTTGCGTCATGAGCGCGCTTCCATTCGCGGCATAATCGGCTAAAAGGTGACCGCCGCCGGCGCTGCAGCATGCGGGCGCGGCCCACGGATTTCAGTTGGAGATGACGGGAATGTCGAGCCGAGCGCTCAGCCTCGCGACGGTGTTGCTTCTGATCGGCTTTGGCGCGGCAGATACCACCCTGGCGCAGGCGCAGAACCTCGAGGCCGGCAAGTCCCCCTCCCAGATATTCGCCCAGACCTGCAACGCCTGCCACAAGAGCCCGCGCGGGCTCTTGAAGACGGTGGCGCCGGGCTCGCTGCCGGGCTTCCTGCGCCAGCACTACACCACGAGCTCCGACATGGCCGGCGTGCTTGCCTCCTATCTCGTGTCCAACGGCGCCACCGACACCCGCTACGGCGCCGGACAGGCGCCCAAGGGAGCCAAGGAGGGCGCGAAGGAAGCCACGTCCAGCGCTACGCAGGGGCCCGAGCATGCCCGCCGCTCGCGGCAGGAGGCGGCCAGGCCCGAAGGCGAGGCGTCGTCGTCCGAGAGCGGACGGCCCGGCCAGAAGCGGCTGGCGCGGCCGGGTGAGGAGGGTGCCAGGCCGGATGGCCAGGCGACCAACGAGCGCGGCCCCGACGGCCGCAGGGCCAGGCAGCATCTCAGCAAGCGCGGCAAGCCGGAGAGCGAGGAGGCCGCGCCGAAGGCCGAGGCTCCCGCCGCCGCGGTGCCGTCGGCCGGCGAAAAGGCGGCCGAGCCCAAAAGCGATGCCACCAAGAGCGACACCACCAAGAGCGAGACTGCCAAGACCGATACCGGCCGGGATGAAGCCAAACCGTCGGGCGAGGCCAAGTCTGATGCGGCCAAGTCCGATGCCGCGAAGCCCGAGAGCGGGGCGTCGCAGACCGCCAAGACCGAACCGACCGGCAGCGACGCGCCCGCACTGCGGCCCGATCCGGTGCCGCCGGTGACGCCGGCGCTGCCGTCGACCGCGAAGTCGCCGGAGCCATCCGCGGCGGGCTCGGGCAGTTCGGAGCCGAGGCAGGAGGCCAAGGCGCCCGAATCCAAGGCACCGGAAGCCAAGCCGCAGGACGCGCCGCCGGCATCGACGGCGACCGCGGCCGCACCTCCGTCGCCGCCGGTCGCGCCGGCCGGCGAACCCGTGCCGCCGATCTCGCAATAGCATCCCGCCCGCGATTGCATGACGATCGCGATGCTGAAAGAGCAGATTCCGGCAGCGAAAAGCCCGGCCGCGTGAACGGCCGGGCTGACTGATCCCATCGATGCGCGGGTCAAAGCCCGCGCATGACGAGGCGTGAGTTGCCTTACTTCTCGCTCTCTTCCGCGGCCGGAGCGGCCGGCACGGCGTCTTCGTGCTCGGCTTCCGGATCGAAGAACTCGCCGGCCGCGGCGATCGCCTCGGCGGCGGCGTCGCGGTCCTCGTTGCGGGTCGAGATGTCCTCGCCGCGGTTGATGCGCTCGGCCTCGTCCTGGCTGCGCGCAACGGTGACGGTGATCGCCACCTCGACCTCGGGGTGAACGGCGATCGTGACGGTGTGCTTGCCGATGGTCTTGATCGGCGCGTCGAGCTGCACCTGCGGCCGGGCGATGTTGACGCCGTCGGCCTCGAAGGCGACGACGATGTCGCGCACGGTGACCGAGCCGAACAGCTGGCCGGCTTCGGAGGCCTGCCGGATCACGATGATGTTCTTGCCCTCGATCTTCCCGGCAACCTGGGAGGCTTCGCCCTTGGCCTTGAGATTACGGGCCTCGAGCTCGGCCTTCATGCCGTCGAACCGGGTGCGGTTCTCGGCGGTGGCGCGCAGCGCCTTGCCACGCTTGAGCAGGAAATTGCGGGCGTAGCCGTCGCGAACCTTCACGACTTCGCCCATCTGGCCGAGCTTGGCCACGCGTTCCAGCAAGATGACTTCCATGTTCGTTCTCCTTTGGAGGTGATGCGGGTTGAATCTTCCGGGTTGGACTCAGGGGGTCGGCAGCGGCGGCGGCCGGCTGCGCAGGAAGCGCTCGCGGAAGCCGAACACGGCATCCGCGAGGCCGAGGACGACCATCGCAAGGACGGCCCAGGTGAGCAGCACGACGAGCACATAGGTCGTGCAGAGCACGAACAGGCGCTGCTTCAGCGCAAGGGTCACCGTATGCACGACGGCGAAGCCCATCATGGCGTAAGTCATCATCAGCGCGCCGGTGACGGACTTGGCAATGAGGGCAACCATGCCTCCGCTGAAGCAGAAGGCGATTGCCAGGCACAGTGCGGCCATCGTCATCGGCGGCAGTTCGGTGCGCCTGAGCTCCGGCCACGGGCGGCGAAGGCGACCTGACGTGGCCGTCACCTTGGCGGCGATCCACAAATTGATGATGAGCAGCGTTGCGCTGGACATCGCCACGAAAACCGGCACGACGGCGACGAGCGCCGAAATGGCGGGGTCGTTCGGGCTGACCGAACTTCCGACGAAGAGTTGGGCCAGGTGAGCCATTTTCTGCCGCTGCATCTCGACGATTGCCTCGGCATCGGTGCCCTGGTTGAACAGAACGGCGATTGCGATCAGCGAGGCCAGGGCTGCCGCCCAGACCAGAATGCGTCCGACGGGATACCATTCGAGTTCGCCGGGCGATGTCGAAGCGGAAGCCGGCGACGGGCGGCCGAGCAGCGCCAGATGGCCGAGCCACCAGGCGGGCAGGGCGACCTGAATGCCGAAGGTCGCGGCCGTCGTCATGTCGGCGAGCAGGCCGAGGCCGAGCATCGCGAACAAGCCGCCGGCCAAGGCGGCGGAGGGCCCCCAAGCCAGCGCGGCCACCATGAGCGGCATCGGCACCAGGAACTTGAGGAATACCGAGATCAGTACGCCCGACGGAATCGAGGCGAACATCAGCGCCGACGCGGCGCCGGCGACCAGGGCAATGAGAACAAGTGCCATCAGCAGCTGTCCCGCTCCCTTCGAGCGGTTAGAGGCTGTTTGCCCCAACCATCGGCGACCGGACGACCCGGAAGCCTTATGAGTTCAGAAAGTCGCGGTCGGCGGCTCGTCGCCGCCGACCGCAATCGGCTTATCAGCGGATCACGTAGGGCAAGAGGCCGAGGAACCGCGCGCGCTTGATGGCGCGGGCGAGCTCACGCTGCTTCTTGGCGGACACCGCGGTGATGCGGCTCGGCACGATCTTGCCGCGCTCGGAGACGTAGCGCATCAGCAGCTTGGAGTCCTTGTAGTCGATCTTCGGCGCGTTGGCGCCCGTGAACGGGCAGCTCTTGCGGCGGCGGAAGAACGGACGGCGTGCACCAGCTTCAGCCATTGATCTTACTCCCCATCCGTCGTTTCAGCTTCGTCGCGCGGCCGGCGCGGGCCGCGGTCGCCGCGGAAACCACCGCCCTCGCGGTCGCCACGGAAGCCGCCGCCTTCGCGCTCGCCGCGGAAGCCGCCGCCGCGGTCATCGCGCTCGCGATCGCGATCGGCCTTGCGCATCATCGCCGACGGACCTTCTTCCAGCTCCTCGACGCGAACG
>NZ_JAGWUA010000157.1 GCF_028868675.1 Bradyrhizobium sp. | reverse complement strand
CCCGTTGACGATGCAGCCCATCACCGCGACGTTGAGCGCCTCGACGCCGGGATATTTCGTTTTCCAGGTCGGCATCTCCTCGCGGATGAAATCCTGGATCGAGCGCGCCAGCTCCTGGAACGTGGTCGAGGTGGTGCGGCCGCAGCCCGGGCAGGCCGCGACCAGCGGCACGAAGGTGCGAAAGCCCATGGTCTGAAGCAGTTCCTGACCGACCTGCACCTCGCGGGTGCGGTCGCCGCCGGGCTCGGGCGTCAGCGAGATGCGGATGGTGTCGCCGATGCCCTGCTGAAGCAAAATGCCGAGCGCGGCGGAGGACGCGACGATGCCCTTGGTACCCATGCCGGCCTCGGTGAGGCCGAGATGGATGGCATAGTCCGAACGCGCCGCGAGATCCTGGTAGACCGCGATCAGGTCCTGCACCTGCGAGACCTTCGCCGACAGGATGATGCGATCCCTGGGCATGCCGAGCTCTTCGGCGCGCGCGGCCGACAGGAGCGCGGACTGCACCATGGCCTCGCGCATCACCGCGCGCGCATCGCGCGGGTTGGGGAGCGCCGCGTTCTCGTCCATCAGCTTCAGCAACAGCTCCTGGTCGAGCGAACCCCAGTTGGCGCCGATGCGGACCGGCTTGCCATTCTCGTTGGCGATCTCGATGATGTCGGCGAACTGCGTGTCGCGCTTGTCCTTGAAGCCGACATTGCCGGGATTGATGCGGTACTTGTCGAGCGCCTCGGCGCAGGCCGGGTACTCGGCCAGCAGCTTGTGGCCGATGTAGTGGAAGTCGCCGATCAGGGGCGTGGTGATGCCGCGCTTGCGCAGGCCGTCGCGGATGTGCGGGACGGCGGCGGCGGCCTCCTCGCGATCCACGGTGATGCGGACCAGCTCCGAGCCCGCGCGCGACAACGCCGCGACCTGGGCGATGGTGCCGTCGACATCCGCGGTATCGGTGTTGGTCATCGACTGCACCACGATCGGCGCCCCGCCGCCGACGGCGACGTTGCCGACCTTGACCTGGACGGTCTGGTGCCGGGCCGCGGGCCCCGCGATGTCCGAATTCTGAGGATTTTCGAGCTTGTTCATGGGGGCTCAGATATCAGGTTTTGGTGACGTTCAGCAATGCGTCGGAGGACGGCGCTACCACCGGGCTCGGTCGGTTAACGAGGAAAAGTCCAGCAATTACAAGCAGCGCAGCCGCCCCGAATGCCAGGCTCAGGCTGTCATGCATGATGAAATAGCTAGCGATCACGCCAAACAAAGGGGTGATGAAGGTAAAGGCCGACAATTTGCTGGCCGAATAGGCCTTCACCAGCGCGAACCAGAGCGTGAACGTGGTTCCGACCACCCAGACCGCCTGGAACACCATCAGGCCCAGCGACAGCGGCGACGGCGGATGGTCGATGGTTTCGCCGAACAGGATCGCGGCGAGACTGAGGATCGGGATCGATATCGCGACCTGATAGCCGAGCGCCTTCTCCGGCTGGGCGAAGCGCAGCCGCGTCGACTTGGCCACCAGCGTGGTCGCCGCCCACAGTCCGGCACCGCCGACGATCATGAGATCACCGAGCAGCACCTTCGAATCGACGTTCGGCTGCGGCACGCCGATGGCGAGCGCGACGCCGGCAAAGCTGATCGCAAGCCCGAGCCATTGCGAGGAGCTCAGGCGTTCGCCGAGCACCTGATAGGAGCCGAGCGCGACGAAAAACGGCGCGGTGTAGAGGAACACCACCGCGCGCGAGGCCGGCGTGAAGCGCAGGCCCTGATAGATCAGCACGAACTCGACGCCGAACATCAAACCGGCGACGAGACCCGCGCCGAGCGTGCCGTCGCGCTCGAAGAATTTCACGCCGCGCAGGCTACCGACGATGAACAGCACCGGCAGCGCGCCCATCGAGCGGATGGTCGCCTGCAGCATCGCCGGAATGTCCGGCAGAACCAGCTTCACCGCGATCTGGTTGAAGCCCCAGGTGAGGCACAGCATGAGCATCAGCGCGATGGCGCCGGCACTCAGGGAACGCCCGGCGGACGGATTGGCTTGATTTGAGGACATGTCTTTCCGAAACCGGCTTCGCGCCGTTGTTGTTCTATGAGGCTTTCTGACAATGGGTGCAGGTGCCCGTGATCTCGACCACGGACAATCTAGGCGCAAAGCCGGAAGCGCGCGCCGCGGCGTTGAGCTCCTGCGCGAAGGGCGCGGCAGGGACTTCCCCGACCAGTCCGCAGCGCTCGCAGATCAGGAACGCGACCGCGGAGGCGGCGTCGTGGTCGTGGGCGCAGGCGAGGTAGGCGTTGCGGCTCTCGATGCGGTGCACGAGCCCGTTCGCCATCAGGAAATCGAGCGCGCGATAGACCGTGATCGGCGCCGGCCGCGGCATCGACCTGGCGAGTTCGTCGATCACCTCGTAGGCCCCGAGCGGACGGTGGCTCGACAATAGCGCCTGCAGCACCTGCCGGCGGACCGGCGTGAATTTCTGCCCGCGCTCCCGGCAAACCAGGTCGGCATGGGTCAGCGCTTCCGCAGTGCAGCGGCCATGGTCATGATCGGGCGCAGGAAATGCCGGTTTTGCGAGCGTCATCGCGGCCGCTTGTAGCATCCCGACCGGGGAACCCAAAGTCCGGGCCAAAACGCGGTTGCCAGCCATGCTCTCGCCGCGGAACAACGGCCGGTTGCGGAATTCATAAGCTTGCTTATTATATGGGAGCTTATTGGAGAGCATGCTCATGAGCCGTTCCGTCGACCAGAACTTCCTGTTCACGCTGGGCGAGTTGTACCGCCTGCTGCGGGTCTATGCCGACAAGGAGGCCTCCCGCTTCGGCATCACCCGCGCGCAATGGGCGGTTCTCGCCAAGGTCGAGCGCAGCGAGGGCATGAAGCAGTCGGAACTCGCCGAGCTCATGGAGATGCAGCCGATCACGCTGACGCGACTGATCGACAAGCTCTGCAGCAATGATTTGATCGAGCGCCGCAGCGATCCCAGCGACCGCCGCGTCAACCGCCTCTATCTGAAGAAAGCGGGGCGCGCGCTGCTCGGCAAGCTCAGCGGGCTGCGCTCGGAGCTGACGGCGAATGCGCTCGACGGCATCCATCCGGCGGATGCCCAGCGTCTCCTGACCCAGCTCGAAGCCATCAAGGAAAACGTGCGCAACGCGACCCAGAATGCCGTTGCCGAACAGGTGCGCAAGGAGCCGCGCTATGGCTGACCAGGTCCTGAAATTCGCCCCCGAACAGAAGGCCGTCCCGAGCGGCAGGTCCACCAGGAAGCTCGCCGCCGAACCGCGCCGCCGCCTGATGGCGTTCCTGCGCCGCTACCGGCGCGTCTTCCTGATGATCGTGCTGCCGCTGGCGGCCGCGGCCACCGGCCTCTACTTCTATCTCGAAGGCGGCCGCTACGTCGGCACCGACGACGCCTATGTCGGCGCCCAGAAGGTGCTGATCACCCCCGACATCTCCGGCAAGATCGACAAGGTCGTCGTCAGGGAGGGCCAGGTCGTCAAGGAAGGCGACGTGCTGTTCGAGATCGATCCGGTCCCGTTCCGCCTCGCGGTGGACCAGGCCAAGGCGACGCTCGACCAGGCGCGCACGACCTATGACAACCTCATCGCCAACATCAAGATCTACGGCCAGATGCTCGACCTCGCCCAGCAGGGCATCGATCTGAAGCAGCGCGACGTCGAGCGCAAACAGGCACTGGTGAAGAACAATTTCGGCTCGCAGCTCGATCTCGACAACGCCGCGAACGCGATGGTGACCGCCGGTGCGCAGGCGCAGTTCGTCAAGCAGCAGCTCTCCAACGCGAGGACGCAGCTGCTCGGCAATCCCAACCTGCCGCTGGAGCAGTTCCCGCCCTATGCGCTGGCCAAGGCCAAGCTCGACGAGGCCGAGCGCAATCTCGACCACACCGTGATGCGCGCGCCGATGGGCGGCGTCGCCACCCAGGTCGAGCAGATTCAGCTCGGCCGCTACGTCTCGGCCGGCACGCCCGTGTTCTCCATCGTCGACATCGCCCATCCCTGGGTCGACGCCAATCCGAAGGAGAGCGATCTCACCCATGTCGCGGTCGGCCAGCCCGTCACGCTCGAGGTCGACGCCTTCCCGAACCACCTCTTCAAGGGCACGATCGGTTCGCTCTCGCCGGGCACCGGCGCGCAATTCGCGATCCTGCCGCCGCAGAACGCCACCGGCAATTTCGTCAAGGTGGTGCAGCGCGTGCCGGTCAGGATCTATTTCGACGAGCACGACAAATACGTCGCCAGGCTGAAGGCCGGCATGAGCGTCTATGCCACCATCGACACCGGCCACAAGCGCACGCTGGCCGGCCTGCTCGGCCTGTCGGCGACCGCCAACCAGGAAAAGGACTGACGTCATGTCGGGTCCGCTTCCCCCGGGCCTGCGCCGGAACATGGTGACGATCTGCGCCATGACCGCGACCATCATGCAGGCGCTGGACACCACGATCGCCAACGTCGCGCTGCCCTACATGCAGGGCACGCTGTCGGCCTCGCAGGACCAGATCAACTGGGTGCTGACCTCCTACATCGTCGCCGCCGCGATCATGACCGCGCCTGTGGGGTGGATCGCCAACCGCTACGGCCGCAAGCGCATCTTCATCCTGTGCTCGGCCGGCTTCACCTTTGCCTCGGTGCTGTGCGGGCTCGCGCAGGACATCAACCAGATGGTGCTGTTTCGCCTGCTGCAGGGCGTGTTCGGCGCGGCGCTGGTGCCGCTGTCGCAGGCCGTGATGCTCGATTCCTACACCCTGCAGGAGCGCGCCAAGGCGATGTCGATCTGGGGCATGGGCGTGATGATGGGTCCGATCATGGGTCCCTCGCTCGGCGCCTGGCTGACCGAGACCTATTCCTGGCATTGGGTGTTCTTCGTCAACCTGCCGTTCGGCGCGATCACCGTGCTCGGGCTGATCGTGTTCATGGACGAGACCAGGAAGGACCTGAGCCTGAAGTTCGATTTCTTCGGCTTCACGGCGCTGGCGGTCGCGATCGGCTCGCTGCAGCTCGCGCTCGACCGCGGCGAGCAGCTCGGCTGGCTCGAATCCGGCGAGATCGTCACCGAGTTCGCCGTCTCGGCGGTCGGCTTCTACTACTTCTTCGCCCACTCCTTCACGACCTCGCGGCCGTTCATTCAGTTCGCCTTGTTCCGGGATCGCAACTTCCTCACCGGCTGCATCTTCATGACGGTGATGGGGCTCGTGCTGTACTCGACCATGGCGCTGGCCTCGCCTTACTTGCAGAACGTGATCGGCTATCCCATCATCACCGCGGGCTGGCTGCTGGCGAGCCGCGGCTTCGGCACCTTCCTCGCCATGATGATGGTCGGTCGCATGATGCGCTATTTCGAGGCGCGCACGCTGATCATGTCGGGACTGGGGCTGACCGCGGCGTCGCTGTTCAAGATGACCGGCTGGACCGACCTGACCCAGGTGCCGGAGATCGTCACCGTCAGCATTGTCCAGGGCTTCGGCTTCGGCCTCGTATTCGTGCCGCTGTCGACGGTGGCGTTCCTGACGCTGCCCAACAATCTGCGTACCGACGGCACCGCGATGCTGACGCTGATGCGCAACGTCGCGAGCTCGGTCGGCATCTCCATCGTCATCGCCGAGCTGACGCAGGGCTCGCGGCGGACCTACGCGATCCTGTCCGAGCACATCAACCCGTTCAATCACGCGCTGCAGATGCCGAGCGTGAGCGGCATCATCAACCTGGCGACCGACGCCGGCCGCGCCATGGCCGACAAGATGGTCGCGGTGCAGGCACAGATCATCGCCTTTGCGCACGACTATCAGCTCGTGATGATCTTCATCCTCTGCACCATCCCGCTCGCCCTCATGATCGGCTCGACCAAGGCCGCCCTGCGCAAGCAGGCAGCCGGGCCCGAGCATGCGGTGATGGAGTAGCGCTCTCCGTGTCCCGGACGCGGCGCAGCGCGTCAGCGCTGCACCGCAGGGCCGGGACCCACCTTGCTTCGGTTGGATGGGCCCCGGATCAGCAGCGCATTACTTCGTGCTGCGCAGCATCCGGGGCGCAAGACATCACTCCGCCAATGCGCCGGCTACTTGATCGGCGGGCGCGGCAGTACGGCTTCGCCGGGCTCCAGATGATAGACGTGGTCGAGCGAGTACCAGGGCATCGCGACGCCCGATGCGCTCGGATGCGGCTCGCCATGGCGCACGAAATCGCCGATCAGCGCTTTGGTCACGCCGAACTGCACGTCGGTGGTGAGATGCGGATCGGCGGGATCGTAGACCTGAGAGACCAAGACCTTGAATCCCGGCTTGAAGACCAGCGCGTGCAGATGCGCGGGACGATAGGGATGGCGGCTCTGTGCGTGCAGCAGGCGGCCGACCACGCCATTGGTCGGGATGGGATAACCGACCATCATGACCGAGCGAAAGGAGAAGCGGCCATCGTCATCGGTCGTGAACTTGCCGCGCAGATTCATGTCGGCCTGCTCGGGGTCCTGGTTCTCGTAGAGGCCGACGGGCGAGGCGTGCCAGACGTCGACCTCGGCGCCGGCGACCGGTCGGCCCGCTTTGTCGACCACGCGGCCGTTGACGAACAGCGGCGCGCCCGGCGTCTCCGACCGCACGATCGATGCACCGTTCTCCATGCGCGGGGAATTGAGGCGCCAGAACGGTCCGAGCAGCGACTGGTCGGTCTCGGTATTGCCCTGGTCGCCATTGTTGAGCAGGCACACCAGCGAGGAGACGCCGAGCGAGCCCGCCATCAGCACGACCTCGTTGTGCGTGTCCGACGTGAGCTTGCCGAGTTCGACCAGGATCGCAGCCGCCTCGCGGAACTCGGCTTCGGTGAGGCGGACGTCGCGGACGAAGCCGTGCAGATGCCTGACGAGCGAGACCATGATCTGGCGCAGGCGCGGATCCGAGGTCCGCTCCATCACGGCCAGCACCGCGGCCGTGACGTCCTGCTCGCGCTCGAGGATCATGCGAGCGTGGCCCGTCAGCTCAGCTTCTCGATCGCGACCGCGACGCCCTGGCCGACGCCGACGCACATGGTGGCGAGCGCGAGCTTGCCGCCGCGCTTCTCCATGCCGTGCACCGCGGTCAGCGCCAGCCGCGCACCGCTCATACCGAGCGGATGGCCGAGCGCGATCGCGCCGCCATGCGGGTTGACGAAATCGGCATCGTCCTTGACGCCGAGCTGGCGCAGGCAGGCGATGCCCTGCGAGGCGAACGCCTCGTTCAATTCGATCAGGTCGAAATCGCCGATCTTCTTGCCCAGCCGCTCCATCAGCTTGCGGGTCGCGGGCACCGGCCCGATGCCCATGATGCGCGGCGGCACGCCGGCGGAGGCAAGGCCGAGGATGCGGGCGCGCGGCGTCAGGCCGTGCTTCTTCACGGCGGCTTCGGATGCCAGGATCATGGCGGCGGCGCCGTCATTGACGCCGGAGGCGTTGCCCGCCGTCACCGTGCCGGGATTGCGCACGATCGGCTTCAGCTTGGCGAGGCCTTCGAGCGTCGTCTCGGGACGCGGATGCTCGTCCTTGTCGACGGTGATCGGGCCGGCCTTGCCGCCGGGGATGGTGATCGGCGTGATCTCCTCGGCGAAATAGCCGGCGGCGATCGCGGCACCGGCGCGCTGCTGCGAGCGGATCGCGAACGCGTCCTGATCGGCGCGCGAGACCTGGAATTCCTCGGCGACGTTCTCGCCGGTCTCCGGCATGGCGTCGACGCCATATTGCGCCTTCAGGAGCGGATTGATGAAGCGCCAGCCGATGGTGGTGTCGAAAATCTCGGCGGAGCGCGAAAATGCCTCCTGCGCCTTGCCCATCACGAACGGCGCCCGCGTCATCGATTCCACGCCGCCGGCGATCGCGAACTCGATCTCGCCGGCGCGGATCGCGCGGCCCGCGGCGCCCACCGCGTCCAGGCCGGATGCGCAGAGCCGGTTCAGCGTCTGGCCGGGAACCGAGTCCGGCAGGCCCGCCAGCAGCAGCGCCATGCGGGCGACGTTACGGTTGTCCTCGCCGGCCTGGTTGGCGCAGCCGAAGAACACCTCGTCGACCTGCGACCAGTCGAGCTTGGGATGCCTGGCCATCAGCGCCTTGATCGGGGCGGCGGCGAGATCATCGGTGCGCACTTTTGCGAGCGAGCCGCCGAAGCGGCCGATGGGGGTCCGCACGGCATCGCAGATAAAGACGTCACGCATCGCTGTTCTCCCTAGAATGCCGCGCTCGGCTGAATTCTTGAATGGTCGCCGAGTTTTAGGAGCGCGTCCGCGGCAGGTCAATTGACGGTTTCGCGCAAGGCTGCACCCGCGTTCGGCATTCCGCGGTGCGGACAGCGTGGAAAACCCGTCCGCGACCGCCAAAGCGATGGGACGGCTGCGCGAAATTGGCTAGGTTGCGCCGCTCATGACGGCCCAGCAACCCATCCAAGTACCTGCCCCCGAAGCGACGCCCGCGCCGCAGGCCGACGTCTCTGCGCGCGTCACGCCGATGATGGAACAGTACCTCGAGATCAAGGCGGCGCATCCCGGCCTCTTGCTGTTCTACCGGATGGGCGACTTCTACGAATTGTTCTTCGAGGATGCCGAGATCGCCTCCAGGGCGCTCGGCATCATGCTGACCAAGCGCGGCAAGCATCAGGGCGCCGACATCCCGATGTGCGGCGTGCCGGTGGAACGCTCAGACGACTATCTGCACCGCCTGATCGCGCAGGGCTTTCGCGTCGCGGTCTGCGAGCAGATGGAGGATCCGGCCGCGGCGCGCGCCCGCGGCGGCAAGAGCGTGGTCAGGCGCGACGTGGTGCGGGTGGTCACCCCGGGCACGCTGACCGAGGACACGCTGCTCGACGCCCGCGCCAACAACTACCTGCTCGCGATCGCGCGCGCACGCTCCTCCTCCGGCGGCGACCGCTTTGGGCTGGCCTGGATCGACATCTCGACCGCCGAATTCATGGTGACGGAATGCGTAAGCGGCGAGCTCACCGCGACGCTGGCGCGCATCAACCCCAACGAGGCGATCGTCGCGGACGCGCTTTACGGCGACAGCGAACTCGGCCCGACCTTGCGCGAGCTGCCGGCGGTGACGCCGCTGACGCGCGACTATTTCGACGGCGCCACCGCCGAGAAGCGGCTGTGCGACTATTTTGCGGTCGCGACCATGGACGGGCTCGCGCAGCTCTCGCGGCTGGAGGCGACGGCTGCCGCCGCCGCCGTCACCTATGTCGACCGCACCCAGGTCGGGAAACACCCGCCGCTGTCGCCGCCTTCGCGGGAGGCCTCCGGCGCGACCATGGCGATCGATCCTGCCACCCGCGCCAATCTCGAGCTGACGCGAACGCTCGCCGGCGAACGGCGCGGCTCGCTGCTCGACGCCATCGACGTCACCGTGACCTCGGCCGGCTCGCGGCTCTTGGCGCAGCGGCTCGCGGCGCCGCTGACCGACGCAGCGGCGATCGCGCGGCGGCTGGATGCCGTCGGAGCCTTCGTGGCTGATGCCGCAGCGCGCGAGGATGTCCGCAGCATTTTGCGCGGCGCGCCCGACATGTCGCGGGCCTTGGCGCGGCTGTCGGTCGGCCGCGGCGGCCCGCGCGACCTCGCAGGTATCCGCGATGGCATTTTCGCCGCCGACCAGGCGCTGACGCGGCTCGCCGAGCTCGAGCAGCCGCCGCAGGAGGTCGTCGCGGTGATGACCGCGCTGCAGCGGCCCTCCCGTGAGCTGGCGTCCGAATTCACTGCCGCGCTCGCCGAGCAGCTTCCGCTGATCAAGCGCGACGGCGGCTTCGTCCGGGAAGGCTATGAGGCCGCGCTCGACGAAGCGCGCAGCTTGCGCGACGCCTCGCGCCTGGTGGTGGCGTCGATGCAGGCGCGCTACGCCGACGCGACCTCGGTCAAGGGCCTGAAGATCCGCCACAACAACGTGCTCGGCTATTTCGTCGAGGTCACCGCCCAGCACGGCGACAAGCTGATGTCGCCGCCGCTGAACGCGACCTTCATCCATCGCCAGACGCTGGCGGGCCAGGTGCGTTTCACAACCTCCGAGCTCGGCGAGATCGAAGCCAAGATCGCCAATGCCGGCGACCGCGCGCTCGGCCTCGAGCTCGAGATCTTCGACCGGCTCTGCACCAAGGCGCTCGCGATCGGAGACGACTTACGTGCCGCGGCGCACGCTTTCGCGCTGCTCGACGTCGCGACCGCGCTGGCGAAGCTCGCGGTCGAGGAGAATTATGTGCGGCCTGAGGTGGACGAGTCTCTCGGCTTTGCGATCGAGGCCGGCCGCCATCCCGTCGTCGAGCAGGCGTTGAAGCGCAATGGCGAGCCGTTCATCGCCAATGCCTGCGACCTGTCACCTGCGCCGTCGCAGAAGTCCGGGCAGCTCTGGCTGCTCACCGGTCCGAACATGGCCGGCAAATCGACCTTTCTGCGCCAGAACGCGCTGATTGCGCTCCTGGCCCAGATCGGCAGCTTCGTGCCGGCCGCGCGCGCGCGCATCGGCATCGTCGACCGGTTGTTCTCTCGCGTGGGCGCCGCCGACGATCTCGCGCGCGGCCGCTCCACCTTCATGGTGGAGATGGTCGAAACGGCGGCGATCCTCAATCAGGCCGGCGAGCGCTCGCTCGTCATCCTCGACGAGATCGGCCGGGGCACCGCGACCTTCGACGGCCTGTCGATCGCCTGGGCCGCGATCGAGCACCTGCACGAAAGCAATCGCTGCCGCACGCTGTTCGCCACGCATTATCACGAGCTCACCGCGCTCTCGGCAAGACTGCCGCGCATGTTCAACGCGACGGTGCGGGTCAAGGAGTGGCAGGGCAACGTCGTGTTCCTACACGAGGTGCTGCCGGGCTCGGCCGACCGCTCCTACGGCATCCAGGTCGCCAAGCTCGCGGGCCTGCCGCCGGCGGTGATTACCCGCGCGAAATCGGTGCTGGCAAAACTCGAGGCGCAGGACCGCGGCCAGACCGCGCGCGCTTTGGTCGACGATCTCCCGCTGTTCGCCGTCCCCTCGCGCGCCGCGGCGGACGCTACGCCGCCGAGCGAAGCCGAGCAGTTGATGGAGGCGCTGAAGGCGCTGCACCCCGACGAGATGTCGCCGCGCGAGGCGCTGGAGGCGCTCTATGCGCTCAAAGCGAAGCTGCCGAAACAATAGTCAACATGGCGTCGCAAAGTCTCCCTTCCACCATCGACGTGGCCATTATCGGCGCCGGAGCCGCCGGACTCGGCGCGGCCAACGCGCTGAAAGATTCCGGCCTCTCCGTCGTCGTGTTGGAAGCCCGCGACCGTGTCGGCGGCCGCGCCCACACCATTATTCCGGCCCCCGGCATTGTCTTCGACCTCGGTTGCGGCTGGCTGCATTCGGCCGACAAGAATTCATTTGTCGGAATTGCGCAGCAACTCCGGATCGAGATCGACACCACTCATCCGCCATGGAGTGAGGAAAGCTTCGGCGATGTGTTTCCGCCGCGCGAACGCGCTGAATTTATTATGGCGCTGAACGCATTTTACGATCGCACGGAACGCGCCGCACGACGAGACCGCGACGCCGCCGCCAGCACCTGTCTCGATCCCGACAATCCCTGGAATCCGATGATCAACGCGGTCTCGACCTATGTGA
>NZ_JAGWUA010000156.1 GCF_028868675.1 Bradyrhizobium sp. | reverse complement strand
GAGAATCCGAAGAAGGAAATCTCGATGTACATCAACTCGCCGGGCGGGGTGGTGACGTCGGGACTCGCGATCTACGACACCATGCAGTTCATCCGTCCGCCGGTGTCGACGTTGTGCACGGGGCAGGCCGCCTCGATGGGCTCCCTGCTGCTCGCCGCCGGCGAGAAGGATATGCGCTTCTCGCTGCCGAACTCGCGCATCATGGTGCACCAGCCCTCCGGCGGCTTCCAGGGCCAGGCCACCGACATCATGCTGCACGCGCAGGAAATCCTGAACCTGAAGAAGCGGCTCAACGAGATCTACGTGAAGCACACCGGCCAGACCTACAAGGCGATCGAGGACGCGCTGGAACGCGACAAGTTCCTGACCGCCGACGACGCCAAGGCCTTCGGACTGGTCGACAAGGTGATCGACAAGCGCGCCGAAGAGCCCGCGGTCGCGAAGGCGCCTTGAGGAGAGGGGCGACGTCAGGGCGGCATTGACGTTAATGGTGCGTTCGCGAAATGACGCGAAACGTTTTTGCGCCCTGCGGCAGGAGAAAAGTTCCGCTTTCGTGCCGGTTTTTTCGTGGTAATCCGGCAACGCCGGCCTGATTTCGATCAGTTCGCCCGTGCCAGGCCGCTAAATCACGGTATTGTAACGGGTATCCGGCGGCCGTCCGATTAGCGAATTCTTGATAGTCGGGTGACAGCATGGTTGGCTACGACTGTTCGGTTATGATCGCGGGAGAATCGAGTGACCGTGATTCGCGCGGCGTGTAGCGCGCAGGGTCTTTTTTGGTACGGAATTTGCTCTATCTCAACGCCATGACGGCGGTTTTGCCAAAATGGTGCGATCGGGCGGAGATGGATCGAACCGCGGACGGAGACATGAATGAGTAAGGTCGGTACGAGCGACTCCAAGAACACGTTGTATTGCTCGTTCTGCGGCAAGAGCCAGCACGAAGTTCGCAAGCTGATCGCGGGTCCCACCGTCTTCATCTGCGACGAGTGCGTCGAACTCTGCATGGATATCATCCGCGAGGAGAACAAGTCCTCGCTCGTGAAGTCGCGCGACGGCATTCCGACGCCGAAGGAAATCTGCAAGGTGCTGGACGATTACGTGATCGGCCAGAGCCATGCCAAGAAAGTGCTGTCGGTCGCGGTGCACAACCACTACAAGCGCCTCAACCACCAGACCAAGCACAACGACGTCGAACTCGCGAAGTCCAACATCCTGCTGATCGGTCCGACCGGCTCGGGCAAGACGCTGCTCGCCCAGACGCTCGCCCGCATCCTGGACGTTCCCTTCACGATGGCCGACGCCACGACGCTGACCGAAGCCGGCTATGTCGGCGAGGACGTCGAGAACATCATCCTGAAGCTGCTGCAGGCCGCCGACTACAACGTCGAGCGCGCGCAGCGCGGCATCGTCTACATCGACGAGATCGACAAGATCAGCCGCAAGTCCGACAATCCGTCGATCACCCGCGACGTGTCCGGCGAGGGCGTGCAGCAGGCTCTCCTGAAGATCATGGAAGGCACAGTGGCCTCGGTGCCGCCGCAGGGCGGCCGCAAGCATCCGCAGCAGGAGTTCCTGCAGGTGGATACCACCAACATCCTGTTCATCTGCGGCGGTGCCTTCGCGGGCCTGGAGAAGATCATCTCCGCGCGCGGCCGTTCGACCTCGATCGGCTTTGCGGCGCAGGTGATGGCGCCGGAGGACCGCCGGACCGGCGAGATCTTCCGCCACGTCGAGCCGGAGGATCTGCTGAAGTACGGCCTGATCCCCGAATTCGTCGGCCGTCTGCCCGTGGTCGCGACCCTGGAAGACCTCGACGAGACCTCGCTGAAGAAGATCCTGACCGAGCCCAAGAACGCGCTGGTGAAACAATACCAGCGGCTGTTCGAGATGGAAAACATCGAGCTGACCTTCGCCGACGAGGCGCTTGGCGCGGTCGCCCGCAAGGCGATCGAGCGCAAGACCGGCGCGCGCGGGCTGCGCTCGATCCTCGAGGCCATCCTGCTCGAGACCATGTTCGACCTGCCGGGCCTGGAAGGCGTCGAGGAGGTCGTGATCTCCCGCGAGGTGGTGGAAGGCACGGCGCGTCCGCTCTACATCTACGCGGATCGCTCCGACCGCGCCGTCGAGAACGCCAGCGCCTGACGTGGCGCCGACAGGCGGAATCGTATCGCCGGATCCGATGGCTGCGGAAGCGTATTCCCGCAGCTATCGTCGTGTCGCATGACAGCCCGCAAGCAATGAATGGCGGGTATTTTTCAATGACTTGACACCCCCCGCGGCGATAGCCACCTAATGGCATCGGCGAATGGAGTTCTCTCCGAAGATTCGCCTTGAATGCTGGTCCGGCGGTGCCGGTCCGAATCCGATCAGGACCGCTCGATAGGATCATCTCGGCACCTTGTGGTGGTCGCGCCTCGACGGCGGGCTGCGTGCACGGGGGCAAAACAAAAGGAACAGGCCATGACGAGTCCCAAACCCCGGCCAACGATCGTCCACGGCGAGACGCACGCCTATCCCGTGCTGCCGCTGCGCGACATCGTCGTCTTCCCGCACATGATCGTGCCCCTCTTCGTTGGCCGCGAGAAATCGATCCGCGCGCTCGAAGAGGTGATGAAGAACGACGCGCTGATCATGCTGGCGACGCAGAAGAACGCCTCCGACGACGATCCTGCGCCCGATGCGATCTACGAGACCGGGACGCTCGCCAGCGTGCTGCAGCTCCTGAAGCTGCCCGACGGCACCGTGAAGGTGCTGGTCGAGGGGCTCGAGCGCGCGCGCGTGCAGAAATACACCGAACGCGCCGACTATTACGAGGCGACCGCGGTCGCGCTCGCCGATACCGATGCGAAGTCGGTCGAGGCGGAAGCGCTGGCGCGCTCGGTCGTGTCGGACTTCGAGAGCTACGTGAAGCTCAACAAGAAGATCTCCGCCGAGGTCGTCGGCGTGGTGCAGGCGATCACCGATTTCGCCAAGCTCGCCGACACCGTTGCCTCCCATCTCGCCGTCAAGATCGCCGATCGCCAGGGCATCCTGGAGACGCTGTCGGTCACCTCGCGCCTGGAGAAGGTGCTGGGGCTGATGGAGAGCGAGATCTCGGTGCTGCAGGTCGAGAAGCGGATCCGCTCGCGCGTCAAGCGCCAGATGGAGAAGACGCAGCGCGAGTACTATCTCAACGAGCAGATGAAGGCGATCCAGAAGGAGCTCGGCGACGACGACGGTCGCGACGAACTCGCCGACCTCGAGGAGAAGATCGCCAAGACCAAGCTTTCCAAGGAAGCGCGCGAGAAGGCGCAGCACGAGCTGAAGAAGCTGCGCCAGATGTCGCCGATGTCGGCGGAAGCCACCGTCGTGCGCAACTATCTCGATTGGCTGCTGTCGATTCCGTGGAACAAGAAGTCCAAGGTCAAGAAGGACCTGCCGGCGGCGCAGGCGATCCTGGACGCCGACCATCACGGGCTCGAGAAGGTCAAGGACCGCATCATCGAGTATCTCGCGGTGCAGTCGCGCGCCAACAAGCTGACCGGGCCGATCCTGTGCCTGGTCGGGCCTCCCGGCGTCGGCAAGACCTCGCTCGGCAAGTCGATCGCGAAGGCCACGGGGCGCGAATTCGTGCGCGTCTCGCTCGGCGGCGTGCGCGACGAAGCCGAGATCCGCGGTCACCGCCGCACCTATATCGGCTCGATGCCCGGCAAGATCATCCAGTCGATGCGCAAGGCCAAGACCTCGAACCCGCTGTTCCTGCTCGACGAGATCGACAAGATGGGCGCCGACTTCCGCGGCGATCCGTCCTCGGCGCTGCTCGAGGTGCTGGACCCCGAGCAGAACTCGACCTTCAACGACCACTATCTCGAGGTCGACTACGATCTCTCCAACGTCATGTTCATCACGACCGCGAATACGCTCAATATTCCGGGCCCGCTGATGGACCGCATGGAGATCATCCGGATCGCCGGCTACACCGAAAACGAGAAGGTCGAGATCGCGCGCAAACACCTGATCCCGAACGCGGTGTCCAAGCACGGCCTGGATTCCAAGGAATGGTCGATCGACGACGACGCGCTTCTGCTTCTGATCCGCCGCTACACCCGCGAGGCGGGCGTGCGCAATCTGGAGCGTGAGCTCTCCACGCTCGCCCGCAAGGCGGTGAAGGAGCTGACGATCTCCAAGAGGAAGTCGGTCAAGGTCACCGAGAAGACTCTGGAGGAGTTCCTCGGCGTGCCGAAATTCCGCTTCGGCGAGATCGAAAGCGAACCGCAGGTCGGCATCGTCACGGGCCTGGCCTGGACCGATGTCGGCGGCGAGCTCCTGACGATCGAAGGCGTCATGATGCCCGGCAAGGGCAAGATGACGGTCACCGGAAACTTGCGCGACGTGATGAAGGAATCGATCTCGGCGGCGGCGTCCTATGTTCGCTCGCGCGCGATCGTCTACGGCATCGAACCGCCGCTGTTCGACCGGCGCGACATTCATGTCCACGTGCCGGAGGGCGCAACCCCGAAGGACGGTCCGTCCGCGGGCGTCGCGATGGCCACCGCGATCATCTCGGTGATGACCGGCATTCCGGTCCGCCACGACGTCGCGATGACCGGCGAGATCACGCTGCGCGGCCGCGTGCTGCCGATCGGCGGGCTGAAGGAGAAGCTCTTGGCGGCCGCCCGCGGCGGCATCAAGACGGTGCTGATCCCCGAGGACAACGCCAAGGATCTCACGGAGATTTCCGATGCGATCAAGGGCGGCATGGAGATCATCCCGGTCTCGCGTCTCGACGACGTCGTCGCCCGCGCGCTGGTGAAGAAGCCGGTGCCGATCGTCTGGGAAGAGGACACCAAGGTGACGGTGAAGCCGGACGGCGACGAAGCCGCCGGCGGCCTGACCGCCCACTGAGATCGCGACGAGACATGATGGAGCGGCGCCTTCGGGCGCCGCTCTTGTCTTGGGAGGACGCGCGCTTTCAGCATTTTTGCGGCGAGCGCGGCAGGTCTGGTGTCAGTCGGCGGCAGTGTGGATCGATGTCGTGTCCGGCCTATCGGGCCGGCTGAGGGATTGAGCTTTGGATCGTCGAGCCGAAATTCTCCGGTGAGCCGGCCTTCGCTTGCTTCGCGCTGGCCTTGGCTGACCTGGCAAGCCGTCGCTCGAGAAGCGAGTGAGTGAATGCTGGTGGGCGGTCACGGATTCGAACCGCGGACCCTCTCGGTGTAAACGAGATGCTCTAACCAGCTGAGCTAACCGCCCCAGTCGCCTCTTTAGCCCTGCCCTGGGTGGATCTGCAAGGGCGGAAGGTTCCAGCCAGTCCGCGTCATGCCGGCACGGACTGGACGCGGCGCGGAACTCTGGCGAAACTCCGGCTTTGTTTATTGTTGCTTTCAACTTTGCATTGTCGGTTTCGATGTTGCGCATTTCCGAGCCCGGAATCGGGGAGGAGTTTCGGCCGCCGGCGCCCCGTCCGCAGGACCGGCGGCTGGGTTTGCTCAGCCTGCTCGCGACCCTGAGGCGCAACCCCCTGGAATGCTGGAGCGCGGAGTATTTTCGCGAGCCGATTGCCAGAGTGAGACTGCCCTTCACGACGGCCCACCTCGTTCACGATCCCGCAGCGATCCGGCACGTGCTGGTCGACAATGCCGGCAACTACCGCAAGGACCCGATCCAGCGCCGTATCCTGGCGACCGGCCTCGGCGATGGGCTGTTGAGCGTCGAGGGCGAACGCTGGGACGTGCAGCGCCGCACGCTGGCGCCGCTGTTCGCGCGGCGGACGGTCGCCTCCTTCACCGCTTCCATGCTGGCGGCGGCGGACCGGCTCGCCGAACGCTGGCGGACTCTCGGCGCCGAGAGCACCGTCGACATGGTCGCGGAGATGACGCTGATCACGCTCAACGTGCTTGCCTTGACCATCTTCTCCGACGGCATCGCCCGCGACTATGACGAATTCCGCACCGCGATGAACGGCTATTTTGCCGTGATCGGCCGCATCGGTGCGCTCGATCTGCTGGGCGTGCCGCCATCGGTGCCGCGGCCCGGACAGGGGCGCCTGCGCCGGACCATGGCCTATTTCGAAGGAATCATCGAGGAGATCATCGAGGCGCGCCGGACGCGGCTGGCATCGCAGCCCTCCGGCGACGGTCCGTCCGATCTCCTGACGCTGCTGTTGCGCGCGCTCGATCCGTCGACCGGGCGCGCGATGTCGTTCGCCGAGGTGAGGTCGAACATCCTCACCTTCCTCTCGGCCGGGCATGAGACCACCGCGAACACGCTGGCCTGGTCGATCTTCCTGCTGTCGCAATCGGCCGACTGGCGCGCGCGGGTGCGGGAGGAGGCCGAGCGCGAACTGGATGGTCCGGTCGAGGGCCTCGCCGACCGTCTGGCCGTGACGCGGGCCGTCGTCGAGGAGACGCTGCGGCTCTATCCGCCGATCGCGGCGCTGAGCCGGATGGCGGAGCGCGCGGATACGCTCGGCGACGTCGAGGTGAAAGCGCGCTCGCTGATCGTGATCGCACCCTACGTGCTGCACCGGCATCGGGCGCTGTGGGAGCGGCCGGACGTGTTCGATCCGTCGCGCTTCCTGCCGGAGGCGCGCGGCGCCATCCCGCGCTACACCTATCTGCCGTTCGGGACCGGCCCGCGCACCTGCATCGGCGCCGCCTTCGCCCTGCAGGAGGCGACAATCGTGCTCGCCGTCCTGACGCGGCGCTTCGACATCGCGCTGCTGCCCGACGTCAAAGTTTGGCCCCTGCAGAGAATTACGCTACGACCCTCCGATGGTTTGCCGATGCGCGTCACCTCGCGCGGACGGGGTCGGTAGCCGGGCTGCCGACGATGGAAAGGGTTGTCATGAGTTTGCCGAGCGGACACGAGGCCAACGCCGACCAGATCGCGTATTGGAACGGACCGAGCGGGCAGCGCTGGGCCGACCGGCAGGCATCGCAGGAGATCTTACTCGGGCCGATCGCCGACGTCCTGATCGAGCGTGCGGCGCCAAGACCGGGCGAGCGCGTGCTGGACGTCGGGTGCGGCTCCGGCGCGACGACGGTGGCGTTTGCGCGCGCGGTGGCGCCGAACGGCTTTGCGCTCGGCCTCGACGTCTCGGCTCCCATGCTGGCGCAGGCGCGCGCCACCGCCCCGAAGGGCCTGCCGCTCGATTTCGTGCAGGCCGATGCCACCGTCCATGCTTTCGAGCCCGCGAGCTTCGATCTCATGACCTCGCGCTTCGGCGTGATGTTCTTTTCCGATCCGGTCGCGTCCTTCAGCAATCTTCGCCGCGCCCTGAAGCCGTCGGGGCGGCTCGCCTTCATCTGCTGGCGCGAGCCGCGCGAAAATCCCTGGATGATGGCGCCGCTGCAGGCGGTGTACAGGCACGTGCCGAAGATGCCGCCGGTCGGGCCCGAGGATCCCGGCCCGTTCGCCTTCGCTTCCGAGGAGCGGGTGATGCGTATCCTCAAGGACGCGGGATTCGCCGGCGTCGCGATGCAGGCGCACAATCTGCCGATGGACGTCGCGATCGGCGGCGGCCTCGAGGCCGCGGTGGAGGGCGCGCTGCAGATCGGTCCGGCCACCCGCGCGCTCGAAGGCCATCCGCCGGAAGTGCGCGAGGCCGCCAGGAATTCGATCCGCGAGGTGCTGGCGCCGTTCGCCAGGGGACAAGCGGTGTTGCTGCAGGGCTCGGTCTGGATCGTGACGGCGAGGACGTCGTAGGCAGCGGGCGCTCCTTCACACCACATCGTCGGGCGCGAGCGCGCAACCGTTGTCGGGGTGCGTCTCGATCTGCAGCGTGGCGTGGCCGATGCCGAACGACGTCTGCAGCAGATGCGCGGTTTCCATCAGAAAGCCGTCGCCGGGGTGGCCGCCCGGCATCACGAGGTGGCAGGTCAGCGCCGTCTCGGTCGTGCTGATCGGCCAGACGTGGAGGTCGTGGATCGCGGATACGCCCGGCCGCCGCGCCAGAAATTCCCTGATCGCAGCAAGGTCGGTGCCGCGCGGGGCCGCGGCCATCGACATGTCGACGGAGCTGCGCAACAGGCTGGTGGTGCCCCAGAGGATGGTGGCGCAGATCGCAAGGCTCGTGACCGGATCGAGCCAGAGCCAGCCGGTCCAGACGATCAGGCCTGCCGAGATGACGACGCCGAGCGAGATCGCAGCATCCGCCGCCATGTGCAGGAAGGCGCCCTCGATGTTGATGTCGTCCTTGCGACCGCCGGCGAACAGCAGCGCGGTGGCGCCATTGACGAGGATGCCGATGCCGGCGACCGCCATCACCGTGATGCCGGCGACCGGCTCCGGCTCCCGCAGCCGCAGGATCGCCTCCCAGCCGATCGCGCCGATCGCGACCAGCAGGAAGACGGCGTTGGCGAGCGCCGCCAGGATGGTGGAGGCGCGGAAGCCGTAGGTGAAGCGGCCGCTCGGCGCGCGCTTGGCCGCGACCGAGGCGCCCCAGGCCACCACGAGGCCGAGCACGTCGCTCAAATTGTGGCCGGCGTCGGCGAGCAGTGCGGTGGAATTGGCGAGGTAGCCGAAGGCCCCCTCCGCGACGACCAGCCCGATGTTGAGCGTGATTCCGATCGCAAATGCCTTGCCGAAATCGGCGGGCGCATGGACGTGCGCGCCGCCGTGAGCATGGGTATGGGCATGTCCGGCGTGGCCGCCGTGATGGTGATGATGGCCGTCATGGTGGTCGTGGTTATCCACGTCTAACATTCCCCGGATGCCGCTTCTGCCGGGCGGCGTCAGAGCAAGATCCTCAGCGAGGCACGGCCGTCCCTTCATATAGGAACGTCATCGGCTTTGGCCCCTGAATGTAGCCCTGATGGAGGTCTTCGATGGAAAAGCCGCTCTCGCGGATCAGTTCGGCGATGGCGCGATTGAGGTGACAGCCGCCGGAAATGCATTTCCATGGCGGCGTCAGATGGTCCTGCCACCATTGCACGCGCGGCTCGGGCGCGCGGCCGTGCTCGACGAACAGGAGCTTGCCGCCGGGCTTCAGGATCCGGCGCGCTTCCGACAGCGCCTGGCCGAGATTGGGGATGCTGCACATGGTCCAGGTCGTCACCACGGTGTCCACGCTGGCTCGTTCCAGCGGGATCGCCTCCGCCGTGCCCTCGATCAGCTCGACCGGAACCGCGCTGCTCCGACTGGCGTCGCGAGCGATCTGCAGCAGGCTTGCCGAGGGGTCGAGGCCGATGACCGCGGTCACGGCCGGGGGATAGAAGGGAAGATTGAGACCCGGGCCTATTCCCATCTCCAGCACGCGGCCGGTGGCGCCGGATGCGACCCGCGACCGGTACGGCACGAGCTGCGCCTGCCGCATCGCCAGATGCGTCAGCCAGGGGACAATCGTGTCTCGATAGAAGCTCATGCGATCGCCTCGCTGGTTCGGCGCATTGTAGGGCGCGTAGGGAGTCGGGCCAACAAGCGCCCCGGCCTCACGCACGGGCCGGCTGCCTTCGCCGCGCCAGGATGAAGATCGGCAACGATGACAGTTGCACCGCCATCGAGAAGCCGATCAGGGCGGGAATGGAGTGCTCGTACAGGATGCCGCTGACGAGGCTACCGACCAGCCAGCCGGCGCCATAGCCGGCGTAGTAGAGGCCACAAGCCAGGTTGCGCTGTCCTTCGGGCAGCATTTCGGCAACGATCGCCTTCAGCCATGCAGGTCTCGGAGTCCGGGAGCTCAGCGCGGCGTGAACTGATTGAGGTCGTGGATGCCCATCCGCTGCTCGAGTTGCGCGACGCGCGCGGCCATCTTCTCAAAACCGTCCTCGCCGAACAGCCGGTGTTCTTCCTTCTCGAAATCCTCGGCCATCGAATCGTATTCGTGGGACGACACCACGTCCTTGAGCTTGGGAAACAGGTCGGTGTCCTCGCGAGCGGCATGCGGCCGGTACATGGTGATGAACGACTGCATGCTCGACACGAGCTGGTTGCGGTCATCGCCATCGTCGCGGCCGGAGGGTGCAAGGCGAATGATCGTCGCGGTGAGCTTGCGCCCCGCCCGGTGCTGCTGCAGCAGCGTGTCGACCAGGTCGACCATCTTGCCGGCCTTCCTGAAGCGCGGAAACACGTGCTCCTCCTCCGACTTCTCATGGTAGTCGTTGATGAAGTCGCGGATGATTTCGCCGGACTGCTGCAGCAGGGCGGGGTCGAAATCCTCCTTCGCCGCAAATTTGCGGATACCGGCCTCGTAAAGCAGGAGCACGCGGTCGAGCACCCCGTGCTCGCGCATCAGGTCCTCCGGCGGCGAGACCTCTTCGCCTGTCTTGCTGGTGACGATCTCCTTGAGCTTTTCGCCGACGCTCTCGCCCGGCGCGGGCCGCATCATGCCGGCGGTTGCGAGCGCGGCAATTGTTCCGCCGCACAGCACCAGATTGCGCTTGGTCAGCTCGATGGATGTCATGCGCGCCTCCGGTCGGCCGCCCGGGAACGAACGTCCGCGCACCAACCCGCTCCTCGCCGCCCGGTTCCAGGACGCGCTTGCACCGGCCCGCAGCGGATCGCGGCCTGTGCGGCGGGTCAGTCACATCAGCCGCGATCTTGCACCGATCCTACGCCCGCTCTTCCCAGATCATGGCGAGATGCACGATGGTCTGCGCCGCCTTCTCCATGTCCTGCCGGCTGACCCATTCAAGGCGCGAGTGGAAGGCGTGCTCGCCGGCGAAGATGTTGGGGCAGGGCAGGCCCATGAAGGAGAGGCGCGAGCCGTCGGTGCCGCCGCGGATCGCGGTGCGCATCGGGCGCAGGCCGGCGCGGCGGATCGCCTCGATGGCATATTCGAGCACATGCGGGTGACGGTCGATCACCTGCTTCATGTTGCGATACTGCTCCTTGACCTCGAACCGATAGGTCGAGCGCGGATAGTCCTTCATCACGTCCTTGACGATGGTCTCGAGCAGCGCCTCCTTCTCCTTCAATCCTTCCTCGCTGAAGTCGCGCACGATGAAGGACAGCGTCGCCTGCTCCAGCGAGCCGGAGACGCCGATCGGATGCAGAAACCCCTGCTTGCCCGAGGTGGTCTCGGGCGAGCAGCCCTCCTTCGGCAGGCGCTCGACGATGGCGGACGCGATCTTGATCGCGTGCTCCATCTTGCCCTTGGCGTAGCCGGGATGGGCGCTGACGCCGTGGATGGTGATGGTGGCGCCGTCGGCCGAAAAGGTCTCGTCCTCGATATGGCCGGCGCTTTCGCCGTCCATCGTGTAGGCGAAGTCGGCGCCGAGCTTCTTCACATCGACCTTGTCGACGCCGCGGCCGATCTCCTCGTCGGGTGTGAACAGGATCTTGATGGCGCCGTGCTTGATCTGCGGGTTCTGGATCAGGAAGCGCGCGGCATCCATGATCTCGGCGAGGCCGGCCTTGTTGTCGGCCCCCAGCAGCGTGGTGCCGTCGGTCGTGATGATGTCATGGCCGATCTGGTCCTTGAGCGCGGGGTGCTCGGCGGCGCGGATCACCTGGGCGGGATCGGCCGGCAGCACGATGTCGCCGCCCTGATAATTCTTCACGAGCTGCGGCTTGACGTTGGCCCCGGTGCAGTCGGGCGAGGTGTCCATGTGCGAGCAGAAGCAGATCACCGGCACCTTCTTCGGCGTCGTGGCCGGGATGGTCGCATAGACATAGCCGTGCTCGTCGAGATGCGCGTCGGCGAGGCCCAGCCCCTTCAGCTCGGCGGCGAG
>NZ_JAGWUA010000155.1 GCF_028868675.1 Bradyrhizobium sp. | reverse complement strand
AAATGTTGTCGGTGATGTTGATCTGGTTCGGACCGCTCGCGCCCGAAGCCATGAAGGTCAACGTCTGGCCGTCGACCGTGATGGTGTCGCTGACCGCGAAAGCCGATGAGAGGACTTCCGCGCCGCCCGCAGTCGCGGCGCCGCTCAGCACCGTGGAGCCGTTGATCGAAGGCGTGGACAGCACGTTGCCGCCGCGGTTGATGCTGCCGATGCCCAGCGCGGTCGTTACCGCGCCGCTGGTGACCGAAACGTCGGTCGAGACGCCGGTGGCCATCTGGATGTTGCCGCTGGCGGTCAACGTGGCGGTGACACCCGCGCCGCCGGCGGTCTGGATTGCGGTCAGGATGCTCTGGACCGTCGCGGTGGTACCGGCGCCCAGGCCGATCGTGGTGTTGCTGCCCACCGTCGAGACGGTGGTGCCGTTGTTGAAGGTGACGGTGTTGCCGTTGATCGTCAGCGTCTGACCGGAGAGTGCGGTCAGGATGCTCGACGCGAGATGAGTACCCGCAGCGGCGTCGAGCGACGTGGCGGTGCCGGCCGCCGCCGAGGCGTTGTCCTGAAGCCCGACCGTGCCGGTCGAACTCGTCGACGTGTAGGCCGAGCGCTGGTTGCCGGTCGCTGCCGCCCCGGAAAACGTCGCGTTCGTATAGGGCGCGGGAGGCGTGCCCACCGGCAGCGGGTTGGCGGCGAAATCGGACGGATTGATGCCGCCGGCCGCCAGCAGCGTGCCGCTCGCCGATGTGGAGCTTGCCACCGTGTTCGGCTGGGTCGGCAGGTTCGCCGCGTACTGGATCGACGTGGTCGCCTGCGCCGGAATGAAGTTGTTCTGGAATTGCAGCACCGTCGGCACGTTGCCGAGCGGGTTGCCGGTCTTCGGATCGACCGCGACACCCATCAGGTAGTAGCCGGCGCCGTTGACGAGGTTGCCGTTGGCGTTGACCTGGAAGTCGCCGCGGCGGGTGTAGTAGGTGACGCCGTTGAACACCGGCACGTTGTCGACGACGCCGCTCGCCTTCTGCACCGAGAAGAAGCCGTCGCCGGTGATCGCCATGTTGGTGGCGACGCTCGACGACGAGATCGTGCCTTGCGTCGTGATGGTCGCTTGCGCATGCGCGGTGACGCCGCCGGCGACCTGCTTGCTCGGCACCTCGGCGTCGGGGATGAGATCTTCGAAGCTGGTCCCGATGCCCTTGTAGCCGGTGGTGGAGGAGTTGGCGATGTTGCCGGAGATGTTCTGCAACGCGTAGGATTGAGCCTGCAGGCCGCCCACCGAGGTGTTCATTGCATCGAAGATACCCATAACTTCGTCTCCAAATTCGATCCCGGCGGCCGGCCGGACCGTCTGCCCATGGCCGCAATCGGAGGAGACCGTCGCAAGCGTTGTGCCAACGCGGGTATGTTCGTGAAATCAATGAGTTGAAAGAAAAGCCCCGGCCGATCGACCGGGGCACAATTGCCGGCCCGGCAACTCTTGCCGGGCATATCGCTCAGGTTGCGGAGGCCGCCGCCGGGTGAAACACCAGCCCGAAACCGTCGATGCAATAGCGCAGGCCGGTCGGCTTCGGACCGTCGTCGAAGACGTGGCCGAGATGGCCGCCGCAGCGGCGGCAATGCACCTCGGTGCGCACCATGCCGTAGGTGCGGTCCTCGGTCTTGCCGACGTTGTTCTCGATCGGCTGGTAGAAGCTCGGCCAGCCGGTGCCGCTCTCGAACTTGGTGTCGGAAGCAAACAGCGGCAGGTCGCAGCCGGCGCAGGCGAAGACGCCCTTGCGATGCTCCTTCAGGAGCGGGCTGGAACCGGGCCGCTCGGTGCCATGGTTGCGCAGGATCTCATATTGCTGCGGCGTCAGCTGGGCGCGCCATTCGGCCTCGGTCTTCTCGATCTCGAATTTCTCCGTGGCGTTGGCCGGGGTCGCCTTCAGCCAGCGAAGAGCCGAAAGCCCGAACAGACCGGCGACGGTTGCAAGCAGGATGCGGCGGTCAAACATCTCTTTCTCCGTGCGAGAGCAGATCTATCCACGCGCTGAGATACGGACTCCGTGGCGAGACGTTACACGGCCGGACGGCGATGGTTCTCACTTTATTGCGAGTTATTGCGAGATGCCCTCGTCCTGGCGGGCCGGTTCCGGCGGCGGCGCGGGCCGCGCGGAGCGCGGCCGGACCGTCGGACGGCGTGGGCCGGTGCCGGCCAAACGGTTCGCCTCCGCCAGCCGCGCCTCGCGCTCGCGCTCCTTGACGCGCGCCCGCTCGCGGTAGCGCGCCAGCGAGCCGGCCGCGGCGGAACTCGCCCTGCCCCACAGGCCGATGAGCTGGCCCGCGACGCGCCCCGTCGCACCGCCCGCCCAGACCAACTCGAACGGCGAGAACAGGCGCCAGCGCTCGTCGCCCGACAGGATGCCGCGCGCGATCAGCTGGCCGGCCATCGCGGAAGTGTTCATGCCCTGGCGGCCGAAACCGCTCGCCACCCACAGGCCTTTGCGCAGCTGGCCGATCTGCGGCATGCCGTGCACGGTGTGCCCGGTCGCCCCGCCGAAGACCTCGGCGATTTCGACGTCGCCGAGCGCGGGAAAGACGGCGCGGATGCGCCGCCCGATCGCGCCGGCAAAGTGCTGCGGCCGCGCGTCCCAGGTGGTCTCCGGGCTCGCCCACATCAGCCGGTCGCCCTCGACGATGCGGAAATGATCGACGCCGTCGGAATCCATCACCGACCCCTCGAAGGCGACGGCCTCGCGCAGGCGCTCGCCGAGCGGCGCGGTGACGCCGGCATAGCGCCACACCGGCAACAGCGTCTCCGACAGCCGCCGCAGCGGCGCGCCGAGATGGATGTTGCCGGCGAGCACGATGTGGGTGGCGCGCAGCCGCGCCGACGGCGTGACGATGCGCTTGCGGATGCCGGAATGATCGATGCTGACGACCGGCGTGTCCTCGAAGATGCGCGCGCCGGCGCGCCGCGCCAGCGCCGCAAGCCCGTGCACGTATTTGCGCCCGTCCACCTGGAACGCCCTCGGGTAGTAGATGCCGTGGAAATAGCGATCAGTCCTGAGCGCCGCGCGCACGCGATCGGCCTGCCAGCCTTCGACCTCGGTGTCGAATTCCTCGTTCAGGATCTGCAGCCGGCTGATCAGGCGGTCGCCGGCATCGACGTTGGACACTTCCAGCACGCCGTCGGCGAGCCCGATGCCGGGCATCGCCGCTTCGGTGGCGTTGGCGCGCACGAAGTCGGCGCCCTCCTTCGCCAGCATCCACAATTCACGGGCGTCCTCCAGCCCGACGCGCTCGATCAGCTCGGCGAGCGGCAGCGCAAAGCCCGGCATCACGGTGCCGAGCTGGTGGCCCGAGGCGTTCCAGCCGATATATCGCCCCTCGAGCACCGCAACGCTCGCCCCGAGCCGGGCCGCCTCCAGCGCGATGGTGAGGCCGGCGAGCCCGGCGCCCACCACGCAGATATCGGCATCGAGGTCGAACGACAGCCGCGCCCGCTCGCGAAAGCCGGCTTCTTCCTGGGACGCGCTTGTGAAAGTCTCGCTCATGTCGTTTTCTTAAAGTACCGGTCGGGCGCTTGTCACCTTGTCCTCGGCGTGCGGCTGTAGATTAATTTGCTGACGGAACGATTCGAGATTGCCATGCGCCGTTTGATGCTGCTGCGTCACGCCAAGACCGAGACCGACGCGCCGAGCGGCCGTGACCAGGATCGCCGCCTCGACGATCGTGGCCACAAGGACGCGGCCAGGATGGGCGATTGGATCGCCGAGCATCCCCCTTTCCCCGATACCGTGCTGGTGTCGCCGGCGGTGCGGGCGAAGCAGACCTGGGACCTCGCCTGGGAGGCGATGAAGGACCGGGTCGAGGAGCCGCAGGTCGAGCTCCTGCCGGAACTCTACGGCGCCGATCCCGGCCAGCTCCTGGAAACCATTCGCAGCGCAACCGTTCCGGCCAACCCCAAGCGTTTGATGCTGATCGGCCACAATCCCGGCATGCACGAACTCGCTCTGATGCTGATGGGCAGCGGCGACGCCGCCGGCCGCAGGGCGCTCGCCGACAATCTGCCCACGGCGGGGCTTGCGGTCTTCGACTTTGACGTCAAGGATTGGGACGACGTGGCCTATCGCCACGGCAGACTGGCGGCGTTCGTCAGCCCGAAGCTGTTGAAGCAGGCCTGAAGACGACGGGGACGCCGTCTCGGGCCTCCCGATCCGGCTCGTTCGTGAGAGGAACGCTTAGGGGACCTTGGCTCAGGATATCCGGAGGCGCAGATGTTCAAGTCCATTCTCGTGCCCATCGACCTCGCCGACACCGATCTGGCGAAACCCGCGATCGAGGCGGCGGCGACGCTGTCCAGAACCTGGAGCGGCACGGTGCGCCTGCTCAACGTGCTGCCGATGACGCCGGTGATGCTCGCCGAATACGTCCCGGCCGATTTCGACGAGCAGCAGCGTCAGAGCTCCGAAGAGGCGCTCGCCATCGTGGCGCGCGAATCCGGCATCGACCAGGCGCACATCTCCAGCGTGGTGCGGCAGGGCGGCATCTATCACGAGATCCTGGAAGAGGCCTCGGCCATGAAGGCCGACCTGATCGTGATGACCTCGCACCGGCCGGCGATGCGCACCTATTTCCTCGGCTCCAATGCCGGACACGTCGTGCGCTACGCCAAGTGCTCGGTGCTGGTGGTCAGGCACTGAACGGGAGCGCGGCATGAGGACCTGGTGGCGCAAGTGGACCTACGAGGTCCCACTCGCGATCGGCGACGCGCTGTGGGAGGTTCTCGTGTACAACTGGCCGCGCTCCTGCCGAGAGCCCCTCGCTTGCGCGGCGGCCGCTACGGCAGCAGCGCCTCGGGCAGGCGATCAAAACCGTAGCTGCGCGGCTGGTTGTGCCGGATGAATCCGCCGACCTGCCAGGTGAACAGCGCTGCAAAGCCGATGATGAAGAGCACGCCGGAATATTCGCCGGTCATCAGCGCGCGGATGAGAAGGCCGGTCATCGCGACCGCCAGCACCGCGAGCAGCGCGAGCGCCGCCGCATAGGTGGTGCGCCCGAGGCCCGCGCTCAGCACCGCGCGGCTGCCCGCGCCCTGCATTCGCCGGTGCAATTCGACGATGAAGTTCCGATAGCCATTGTCCTGCGCCGCCATCAGCGCTGCCGTCTGCCAGCTCGTCGACAGGATGGCGATGCGGCCGCCGCCCGCGCGGCTCACATCGGCGCGAAACCGGTGCTGCTGCATCGACACCGGACGGAACGACAGCCGAACGGCGGAGATCTCGTCATAGCGCCACAGCCCGGAACGGCCGGCAACGTGCCAGGCCAGGCCGTCATCGGTCAGCTCAAAACGATGGGCCGCGCCGATCAGCGAAGCCTTGTAGGCGTAGCTCGGGGCCGGCGCCGCCTGCCCGTCCGACATCTGCATCTCAACAACCAATCCCGCGAGGCCCTGCGCGAACGCCTTGCGCGGCCGCCGCGCTCCATCCTACAAGCGGGACATGGCCGAAACGACCTTTTTTCCGCGTCACCTGATCCTTGGCGCCGCCGTGATCTCGGGCATGCTGCTTGCGCTCGCGGTGCACATGCTGGGTGCGAGCTACGGGCTCGACCTCGGCGGCCTCTGGCGCTCGGACACGCGCGAATTCATGCCGGCGGGCGCGGCGATCGCCTGGTGGCTGATCGCTACCGTCGGCTTCTCCGGCGGCTATTTGACGGCGACGCTGATGCACAGCGCAGTCTCGGGCCAGATCCCCCAGCGCATGCGGCAACTCCTGATCGCGGTCGGCGTGCTGCTGCTCGCCGGTGCCGGCCAGGCCGCGTCAGCGCCGAGCCCGCTGCCGACGGTGTCGGGCGTGCTGGCCGGCCTCGCCGCCCTGTGCCTCGGGGCCGTGATGGCGTTTTGCGGGGCGCATTTCGCGCTGCGCCGGACGTAGTCGCGGCAAGACTGACGCCGCTCCGATGTCCTTCGCGAACAGTCCCATCGTTGCAATCCTCGCGTTCCGGGGAACACGACGGCACGGCTTGGCAAGCAAGCCGGCCTTTCACCGCGTTCGATTGCTGATGCAGCGCTAACTAACCGGGCCGTCACAGCGATGTTCCGAAAAGCCCGCAAAGCTTGACCTGGAACAAGGGAATTGGCGCCGCAGTTTGCAATGAGGTCCACGCGGCGACTCGAACTTCCTAGACGTCGCCCCAATATGTAGGAGGTGTGACAGAGGGGTCGGCGAGACAGGGAGCCGCGCCTTGTCAAGGGCTGCACAAGCCCCTGTTTTTGCCTTAAGGAACTGGTTATTGCCTTGCGATCGACGCCCCTCGTCGGCTGCGATCGCGCTCAATCGGCAAGCGGCCCGATCGGGTCGCTCCAGCCCCTGCCGGGAGGATGAATGCACGGACTGCTGCCCGCGCTGAAACGCGGCTTCATGAGATGGATCGGCTGGCGACGCCTCGGGATTGCGGCGAGCATCACGATCATCGCCTTCGCGATCACGACGCTCGTGCGAACGCTGAAGGGCATCGACACCAGCGTCATCCTGACCGCACTGACGGAAATTCCGCGCGGCAGCATCGGGCTCGCCGCACTCTGCGTCTTCTGCGCGTTCTGCACGCTGACCTTCTACGACTTCTTTGCGCTGCGAACGATTGGCAAGAAACACGTCCCCTACCGCATCGCGGCGCTCTCCAGCTTCACCTCCTATTCGATCGGCCACAACATCGGCGCCACCGTGTTCACGGGCGGCGCGATCCGCTTCCGGATCTATTCGGATTACGGGCTGAACGCGATCGACGTCGCGAAAATCTGCTTTCTCTCCGGCCTCACCTTCTGGCTCGGTAACATCTTCGTGCTCTCGATCGGCATGGCCTGGCATCCGGACGCGGCCTCCGGAATGGACCAGCTCCCGTCGGCGATCAATCGGCTGATCGCGCTCGGCGGCCTCGCCTCGATCGTCGCCTATCTCGCCTGGCTCGCCATTGGCGAGAGGCGCCGCGAACTCGGCCAGAAGGGCTGGAAGGTGGTGCTGCCGTCCGCGCCGCTGACGCTGGTGCAGATCCTGATCGGCGTGGTCGATCTCGGCTTCTGCGCCATGGCGATGTATCTCTTGATGCCGTCCGATCCGCCGATCGACTTCATGTCGCTCGCGGTGGTGTTCATCCTCGCGACCCTGCTCGGCTTCGCCAGCCACGCGCCGGGCAGCATCGGGGTGTTCGACGCCGCCATGCTGGTGGCGCTGCCGCAGTTCGGCCGCGAGCAGCTTCTGGCCACGCTGCTGGTGTTCCGCGTCCTCTATTTCATGATCCCGTTCGGGATCGCCATCTCGATCATGGGAACGCGCGAGCTCTGGATGAACGTCGTGCAGCCCTGGCAGGAACGGCGGCGGCTGGCGGAAGCCTGCGCGCGGGGCAATCTGCCGCAGCAGGTGACGCCGCTGGAGCGGCCGTTGAAACGGGCGCGACGCTAGGACAAAAGGCGGCTGGACGGGCGGCGCGGGCGGCTTAAGCTGAAGCCTCCTCTTATTTCCGCCTCAACTTTGCCGTTGAAGACGCGGGCCATGATCCGAGCCGACTTCCGCACCCTTCTTGCAGGCCTCCTGCTTGCCGCGAGCCTTGCCGCCACACCGATGCAACGGGCGACCGCGCAGGATGCGCCTGCCCTCCAGATCTCGTGGGAAGTGCGCAACCGCTTCCGGCTGTTTCGCGAGGAACGCGACTTCCTGCTGCAGGTCGAGAGCGCGCGCAGCCGCAGCGTGCTCGCCTCCGAGCAGGCGCTGGAGTTGCTGAGCGACGGCCGCGGCTGGGCCCGCAACGCCGTCAACCGCCTCTGCATCGATCTCGCCGGCCGCGTCAGCGAGCCCTGCACCCGCGACGGCGTCAAGGAAAGCTATCTGACGCCGATCGATCATCCCATCACCGTGCGCCTGACCGGCGCCGTGCCGGTCGGCGCCACCTGCGCCTGGTCGTTCGACGACGGCGACGGACCGCAGGCCTCGACCTTCGACTGCGCCGAGCCCGTCAACACCCGCGTCCGCTACGGCCGAACGACGGTTGCCACCGTCGACGTCTCCTCGGGCTCCGAACCGGGCCAGCGCATAGCGACCGAGATCCGGGTGCGCGACATCTTCGTCGCCGGCCTCGGCGACAGCATCGCCTCGGGCGAAGGCAATCCGGATCGCGAGGTCAAGCTCGCCGACGAGGGTTTTTGCTTCCGCTCCTATCTCGGCGGCGCACAGTACTACCGGCCGAGCCGCGCCGGCTTCAAGGGCGGGCGCGCCTGCGAGGCGCCGGACACGCTCGCCAACTGGCAGCGCTATGGCGCGCTGTGGTTCAACGCCGCCTGCCATCGCTCGCTCTACAGCTACCAGACCCGGACGGCGATGGCGCTGGCGGTGCGCCATCCCCACATCGCGGTCACCTATCTGCCGCTCGCCTGCACCGGCGCCAGCATCCGCGACGGCCTCCTGGGCACCCAGCGCGCGCGCGAATGCCCGCCCGGCAAGAGCGGCAGCTGCCAGGTCACCGTGAATGCGCAGGTCGCGGAATTGCGCGAGGCGCTGACTGCAGCCAAACGCCGCCAGCCCGACCGCAAGCTCGATCTCGTGCTGCTCTCGATCGGCGCCAACGACGTCTATTTCTCCGGCCTCGTCGCCGACGTCATCGTGGATACGGCGACCGAGCGCACGCTGTTCACGCGCTCGGGCGTGATCGCCTCGGTCGACGACTCCCGCGATGCGCTCGGCCGCGTGCTGCCGCAGAGTTTCGCCAGGCTGCGCGAGGCGCTGAAGCCGCTGGTCGGCGGCGACCTCAGCCACGTCGTCTACGTCTCCTACGCCAACCCGGCGCTCGCCGATGGCGGCGTGCCCTGCCGCGGCGGACGCGCCGGCTTCGACGTCCATCCCGCCTTCAACGCCGATCCGCAGCGCCTCGCCCGGGTCTCGACCTATGTCGACACCGAGTTCCTCCCGGCCCTGAAGGGCCTCGCCACCTGCTCGGCCGGCACGCTGTGCCGCGACATCGAGGCCGACCGCATGACTTTCGTCGACGCGCATCAGGCGAGCTTCGCCGACCACGGCTTCTGCGCGCATGCCGGCAGCGATCCCGAGTTCGACCGCACCTGCTTTGCCGAGAACGGCGAGAGCTTCAACCCCGACATCGTGAGCGCGGCGACCCAGCCGATGCTGTGCGGCCGCGGCGCCTCCGAATATCGCGCCTATCTGCCGCGCGCACGCTGGATCCGCGACGCCAACGACAGCTATTTTTCGGCGATGACCTATCCGCAAGGCCTGCCCGCGTCGAGCCAGCCCGCCGACATCCATGACGCGACCTGGGGCGTGCTGTCGGCCATCTATGGCGGCGCGGTGCACCCGACCGCCGAGGGCCACGCCGCGATGGCCGACGCGACGCTACCCGCCGCGAGCGCCGTGCTGGGCCTCGATGCGGTGGCGCCGAACGTCATCGGCGGCCAGTTGCCGCCGCCGGCGCAGCAGCAATAGGCCCGTCGCTCGCGCCGCGTCGTCGCTCGATCCTGGCGATGGTGCGTGGCGGCGAACACGGCGGACGATCGACGGCATGGACTTGGGTCGCCGAATGACGCTATTGGGCATGCGGCACCCTTTGTTCCGGGCCAGAGGCTCGCGAACGATCACCCGTGCCCGGCGCGCCCAAGAGAGCAAGCGATCCTGGAGGAAACAATGACGGCCATCCTGAAGAACCTGATCGGCGGCGAATGGGTCGACGGCGCCGGCATCACCAGGAACATCAATCCGTCCAACACCAACGACGTGGTCGGCGAATACGCCAGGGCCGACAAGGCCCAGACCGAAAAGGCGATATCGGCCGCGAAAGCCGCCTTCCCCGCCTGGGCGCGCTCCACCCCCCAGGAGCGCTACGACGCGCTGAACAGGATCTCGATCGACATCCTTTCGCGCAAGGAGGAGCTCGGCAAGCTGCTCGCCCGCGAGGAGGGCAAGACCCTGCCCGAAGGCATCGGCGAGGTCGCGCGCGCGGGACAAATCTTCGCGTTCTTCGCCGGCGAGGCGCTGCGGCTGACCGGCGAGAAGGGTCCGTCGGTGCGCCCCGGCCTCGAGGTCGAGATCAGCCGCGAGCCGCTCGGCGTCGTCGGCATGATCACGCCCTGGAATTTCCCGATCGCGATCCCGGCCTGGAAGATCGCGCCCGCGCTCTGCTACGGCAACGCGGTGGTGTTCAAGCCGGCCGAGCTGGTGCCGGGATCGGCACACGCGCTCTCCGAGATCATCGCCCGCTCCGGCATCCCCGCCGGCGTGTTCAACCTCGTGGTCGGCTCGGGCTCGGTGGTCGGCCAGACGCTGCTGGAGCACCCCGACGTCGCCGCGATCTCCTTCACCGGCTCGGTGTCCACGGGACGCAAGATCGCGCAGGCCTGCGTGCTGTCGACGCCGATGAAGAAGTTCCAGCTCGAGATGGGCGGCAAGAATCCGCTGATCGTGCTCGACGACGCCGACCTCAAGGTGGCGGTCGAATGCGCGGTCAACGGCGCCTATTTCTCCACCGGCCAGCGCTGCACCGCCTCCTCGCGCCTGATCGTCACCGCGGGGATCCACGACCGCTTCGTCGAGGCGCTGACCGAGCGGTTGAAGGGCCTCTCCGTCGACGACGCGCTGAAGGCCGGCGTGCATGTCGGCCCTGTCGTCGACCAGAGCCAGCTCGACCAGGACCTGCGCTACCTCAAGATCGGCAAGGACGAGGGCGCGAAGCTGCACTGGGGCGGCGAGCTCTTGAACCGCGAGACCCCCGGCTACTATCTGCAGCCGGCACTGTTCACCGAGGCCAGCAACGCCATGCGCATCGCGCGCGAGGAGATCTTTGGCCCCGTTGCAGCCGTCATCCGCGCCAAGAACTACGAGGAGGCGCTGGCGATCGCCAACGACACCGATTTCGGCCTCGCCTCGGGCATCTGCACCACCAGCCTGAAATACGCCTCGCACTACAAGCGCAACAGCGAGGCCGGCATGGTGATGGTCAATCTGCCGACCGCCGGCGTCGACTATCACGTGCCGTTCGGCGGCCGCAAAGGCTCGAGCTACGGCGCCCGCGAGCAGGGCTCATACGCGCGCGAGTTCTACACCACGGTGAAGACCGCCTACACCAACCCCGGTTGAGGCTATGGACCAGTCGACCGCAGCGAAGGATCAGCCCCGCTACATCAGACTCAACGCGCGCGACAATGTCGCGATCGTGGTCAATGATTTCGGGCTGCCCGCGGGCTCGCGCTTCGCCTGCGGCCTGACGCTGCGCGCCTTCGTGCCGCAGGGCCACAAGACGGCGCTGGTCGACATCGCCGAAGGCGCGCCGATCATCCGCTACGGCGAGGTGATCGGTCATGCGGCGTCCCCGATCCTCGCGGGCGAATGGGTGGACGAGGCCCGCATCCGCATGCCGGAGGCGCCGCCGCTCGACAGGCTCGAGATCGCCACGGCCGTGCCGGCGCCGCTGCCGCCGCTCGAAGGCTTCACCTTCGAGGGTTTTCGCAATGCCGACGGCTCGGTCGGCACGAAAAACATCCTCGGCATCTCTTCGTCGGTCCAGTGCGTCAAGGGCACGATGGAATATGCCGTCAAGCGCATCCGCGCCGAGTTGCTTCCCAAATACTCCAACGTCGACGACGTCGTGCCGCTGACGCATGCCTATGGCTGCGGCGTCGCGATATCGGCGCCCGATGCGGTGGTGCCGATCCGCACCCTGCAGAACCTC
>NZ_JAGWUA010000356.1 GCF_028868675.1 Bradyrhizobium sp. | reverse complement strand
GGGAGAGCGCCCATGATGTCCGAGGTCCAGGTCCACACCATCGCGCGGCAGATGCTGGAACAGCACGGCTTTGCGGCGATCGCGAAGGCCGCCGAGCAGGCGCAGGCCTGCGAGGGCCGCGGCGAGGCGGAGGACGCGAAGGAATGGCGTCACATCGCCGATGCCATGAAGATCATGCGCGGTCCGCACCAGAGCTGAGGCGCCGGCGTCTCAGCGTTCCTCCTGATCGGTGCCGTGCGTCGGAGCGCGATGTTGCGTCTGCGCCTGGCCGTGCGCGCCCGTCTCCCTGCAGGGAAGCTGCACCCACGCGCCGTCGGGCCCCTTCTGGTAGGCGCTGCAGGATGATGAGGCCGACTTGTCCTCATCCTTCGCCGCGTCGGAATTTTTCGCCAGCGCGGCGGTGCTCAGCGCGGCAAGCACGACGGCGAGGGCGAGAGGCGCTATTGGCATCGCATGGTCCCTAGTTCTTGCTGTGAATGAACCCCGCCAGCTTCGCCTTCTGGGCCTCACACCAGTCGGGCATGCCGAGCCGGCGCTGATCGAGGTCGGTCGTCTGGGTGGCGATGGCGACTTCGGTCATGAGATCGTCGTCCTGGCGCTCGCCCATCTTGCCGCCGGTGTGCATGAAGGCGATCGCCTTGCGCACCTGTTCCGTGGTGCCGTCGGGCAGGTGCATGTCCTGCGCCCTCTGCACGAGATCCTGATAGACGAGGTCCGTGCCGGGGCACTCGACCTTGGCGGCGAACGCCTGCAGCACCATCGTCACATAGACCGACCGCGGCTCGGCCTGAGCCGGTGCAGCGATCAGCAGCAAGCCCGCGATCAACAATCCGTAGCGCATCCCTTAGCCTCCCCTTGGCCTCCCGATTTTTCCTGGAGGCTACCGCCCGCGCCCGCGCTCTGCAATGGTCCGAACGGATTGCCGCGCGTGGCATCGCCGCGCTAACGTCAAAGTGAGCAATTGGAGGAACGTGCGATGCTCCTGGGCACGCCATTCGACCCCGTGCGCGACAGGGCGCTCGTCACCGGGGCCGGCAACGGCATCGGCCGCGCCATCGCCCAGGCGCTGGTCGGCGAGGGCGTGCGAACCGTGTTTGCGGACCTGCACGGGGAACGCGTGGCGGCCGCGATCAAGGCTGCGCCCCGGCCGGAACTGGCCGTGCCCTGGGCCGGCGATCTCTCGAAGCCCGAGGCCTGCGACGCGCTGCTCTCGGCCGCGCGCGACGCGTTGGGCGAGGTCACGCATTTCGTGCACAGCGCCTCGCCGCCGCGGCGCGAGGCCGACCATGCGCTCGCGGTCGATCGCAAGACCTGGCAGGACATGCACGCCGTCAACCTCGATGCCGGCTTTCATCTGGCGCGCGAGATCGCAAAACGGTTGATCGGCGCGAAACAGCCGGGCTCGTTCCTGTTCCTCACCTCGCTGCACGCGGGAACGCCGCGCAACCTGCCGCACTATTCGACGGCGAAGGCGGCAATGGCGATGCTGGTGAAGGAACTCGCCAAGACGTTCGGCCGTTACAACATCCGCGTCAACGCGCTGGTGCCGGGTGCGATCGCGGCCGGCGGGTTCGTCGCCGATCCGGCGCTGGCGCGCCATATCCCGCTCGGCCGGCTCGGCCAAGCCGAGGATCTCGCACCGATGGCGCTTGCGGTGCTCTCGAACAGACTGTCGGCCTACGTCACCGGCGCGTCCATCGCGGTCGACGGCGGCCTGTCGCTGACCAACTGGTTCGAGCCGCCGGTGTTGGACGTCTGATCAGTCCGATCGTCGCCAACTCGGAACCGGATCGAGCGGCGTCCGATAGAGCTCCCTGTGATCGGGATCGGTGACGCGAACCGCGCAACCCCTGTGCTGCAGCTCGGGCTTCACCTGCGACAACTCGGTCGCGAGCTGGTCGGCGCGATCGGAGGCGACCTCGATGTCTTCGAGGATGATGCCGCCCTGGTTCTTGATTTCTTCACCAACCACGAGATCGAAATAGTAATAGGGCATCTGAATTCCCCAAACGTCACTTCATGCGCGATGCTACCACTGAGTCGATGCTTCCCGAATGAAGACGCCGCGCAATCTCTGTGCTTATGGCGCAAGAATCATGTGCATCGCGCGGTGACGTTAACGATTGATTAAACATGTTGGCGCGATGCTTGCCGCGTGGAATTGCAATGGAACCGGGCTTCGGGAACCGGCAGTTGCAAGAGAAGGCCGGCGGCATAGATCCCGACGGCCTTTTCTCTTGGCCGATCTCTTGGCCGACATCCGCCTCCGTCAGCGGACCGGCATCGGCGGGCGCACCACGGGTCCGTCGTCGTC
>NZ_JAGWUA010000355.1 GCF_028868675.1 Bradyrhizobium sp. | reverse complement strand
GTCGGAAACACCAGCGCCATCGCGGCCAGCGCCTCGACGCCGAGCCGGCCGATATAGGAAGTTTCCGCGATCACCACGCAGGTGCCGGCGGTGAGCGCCACCACGTTGGGCCAGGCAAGCCCGAGCAGCGTGCGCAGGATCGGTCCCTCGAGCAGCGCGTTCCGGGCCGGTTTCTTGGCGGCGTCCCTGGTCAGCCGCGCGGGCAGCGGAGACGGGTGCTCTTCCTCGACCGGAATTTCGGCGACGCCGATGTCGGACATGTCCTCTCCCGGGCGCCGACGGCGGCGCGGCAACAAATGCGTGTGCCAATTGACCATTTTCGCGCGGAGCGCGCGGCCAAGGGTTCCCTTAGCACGGGAACGGCCGATTCCACCTGCGCCCTGCGCAAGGGCCCCCTGCGGCAGAGCATTTCAGCGGGTGGAATTGCAGGCGGCCCTCCCTCTTCCCGCTCCTCGCAAACGGAGCGAGGTCAGCGGCGCGCGGATGCGATCTACCCGATGCTCCAGACCAGCGGCGGCCGGCCGCCTTTCGCAGCCCGCAGATTGACGCCGATATGGCGTCCGCAGCCGGCGGCGAGGCCGCGGAACAGTCCTTCCAGCACGCTGGCACAGGCCGGATGATGATCCGGTACGTCGTCCATCAGCTTCCAGCTGCGCTGGGCGATCTCAAACGCACCTTCGGACTCCGCGACATCGGCGCCGTCGTCCTGCGCCTCGAACAGCGCGCGCAGGAAGGCGGCGAACTCGCGCGCGCCGCCGCGGCCGCAGGACAGCGCCTGCGCGACCTCGTCGAAGTACTGCATGCCGATCAGCCTGCCGGTGAGATGCAGGAGATGGCCGGCGTCCTCCGGGCCGAACAACTGCACCATCACAGGGGCGGCGGTGCGGACATATTCCATGGCGTAGTTGCGATAGGCTTTCTCCAATCGCGGCTTCGGCCAGCTATCGACCGGCAGCGCCGGCGCAGTCTTCGGATCGAACAATGGCGCTTCGAGGTGGCGCGCGAACACCAGGCGCTGATCGAGGTCGAGCGCGTGGTCATACTGATGGTAGTAGCCTTCGAGCCCGTCCTGGCCGTCGACGCTCTGCTTGGTGCAGACGAAGCCGAGCCTGAGATCGCCGAGTGCTGCGCCGTTGTTGGCGTGCCAGCCGCGCAGCATCGCGCGGCTCACCTCGCCCGGCACGCCGCAGATCGCGGTGCCCTTCCAGATCCAGCGCGGCGGCGGATAACGGATCCAGGCCTTGGCGTCGCTCTCGTACATGTATTCGACGTGCACGCCGCCGATCCAGTTGGAGAGATAGTGATATTGCGCGGCCGCCACCGCCGGCGGCAGGTGGTCGATGCCGAGCTTCGCAAGTCCCGGCAGAAAACGCTCCTGCTGCTGGCGGCGGAAGACGCGAAACACGAACTCCGCCGCGTCAGCCGTGCCGCGCCGCGTCACCACGGTGAGGATCAGTCCGGTGAAATAGGCGTGATAGAGATCGGCGACCGCGCGCCAGCGCCGCCATTGCGCTTCCTGCGCGGGGGATGTCGCGGCGGTCATGGGCGTTTCCTCGTTGTTGTTATCGTTGACGTCGCAACACTCTACCCCGTCGTCCCGGGCAAGCGAAGCGCGACCCGGGACCCACAATCACAGAACCGGGTTATCTTGAAGGAGGTAACCCACATCGTGCTTGACCAACTGCTCCCTGGGGTTATGGGTCCCCGCGTTCGCGGGGACGACAGCAGAGGACGTGGTGCGCAACGACACGAAGATGCTTGCTGAGTTTCAAGCCCCGCGGCTGGTCGTTTGAGCCGAGGCCCGGGCCGCCCGCTCGCGCTCGACCCGCTCGGTGACGTCGCGCGCCATCGCGACCGACCCGAGCACGCCGCCGCCGGCCTCCCTGACCAGCGCGAACGTCATCTCGATGTAGAGCCTGCGCCCGTCCTTGTGCAGCGCGCGCGTCAGCGTGGGACGGCCTGCGAGCTTCATGGTTCCACTGTTGATCGCGGCCTCGAAGCCTTTCCAATGCGCGGCGCGCAGATGCTCGGGGATGATCAGATCGAGATTTTGCCCGAGCGCCTCGCTTGCAGAAAAGCCGAACAGCGCGGTCGAGGCGCCGTTCCAGCGCAAAATCGTGCCGGCGCGATCCGCGTAGATCAGCGCGTCGGCGACGTCGTCGAGAATTCTTGCGTCGAGCTCGGTTTGGTTGGTCATCGCGATTCCTCTCGATCAGGAGAGTAGATGGGGTAACCCGCGTTGCTACACCCGAAAATGCTTGGAGAGCTTCAGGCCCTGCGCCTGGTAGTTGGAGCCGATGCGCTGGCCGTACATGGC
>NZ_JAGWUA010000154.1 GCF_028868675.1 Bradyrhizobium sp. | reverse complement strand
GGAAGCATCTTTGTCATTGAACTTGGCGCTGCCTTGTGAGTATTGCCTGAACTCGAACTCAGACCAATTGATCCATCCTGTCAAACGGCGAGGCGCGCCATGGACGAACATATGGACGTTGTGCCGGCCGCCGAGGCGTCGGTCCTCGACCATGTCCCGATGCGCAACGAAGATGGCGAAATTCGTCACGAATTCGTCGAGGAGATCGCGCATGCGATCGAGGCTTCCGATACCGCGCTGCTGCGCGCCATCGTCGCGGAACTGCACGAGGCCGATCTCGGCGACCTGATCGCGGCGCTCGAGCCCGACGACCGCGTGCGCCTGGTCGAGCTGACGGGACGCTACTTCGATTTCTCGGCGCTGAACGAGCTCGACGAGGGAGTGCGCGAGGAGATCCTCGAGGAGCTGCCGCCGGAGACGGTCGCCGAGGGCGTGCGCGAGCTCGATTCCGACGACGCCGTCGAGCTGCTCGAAACCCTCGACGAGGACGAGCAGGAGGAGATCCTGGAGAAGCTGCCGCTGCCCGAGCGCGTCGCGCTCGAACGCAGCCTGCTCTACCCGGAGAACTCCGCCGGCCGGCGCATGCAGACTGAGTTCATCGCGGTGTCGCCGGATTTCACCGTGGGCCAGGCGATCGACTACATGCGCGACACGCCCGACCTGCCGGAGCGATTCTACGAAATCTATGTCGTCGACAAGGACCAGCACTGGCTCGGCGCGGTGCCGCTCGACGTGCTCTTGCGCTCGCGCCGCCCGGTCCCGCTCACCGACCTGACCGACGAGGATCGCCGGCGCGTCTCCGTCCTGGAGGACCAGGAGGAAGTGGCGCGCATGTTCGGCAAGTACAATCTCGTGGCCGCGCCCGTTGTCGATACGCAGGATCGCCTGGTCGGCGTGATCACCGTCGACGACGTGGTCGACGTCATCGAGGAAGAGGCGGACGAGGACCTGAAGGCGCTCGGCGGCGTCACCAGCGACGAAGAGCTGTCGGACACCGTGCTGACCATCGCGCGCGGCCGCTTCAACTGGCTGCTGGTCAATCTCGCAACCGCCTTCCTCGCGTCCTCCGTGCTCGGCCTGTTCGAGGGCCAGCTCGAGAAGATGGTGGCGCTCGCGGTGCTGGCGCCGATCGTCGCGAGCCAGGGCGGCAACGCCGCGACCCAGACCATGACGGTCGCGGTGCGGGCGCTGGCAACGCGCGAGCTCGGCTCCAGCAACGCCTGGCGCGTAGTGATGCGCGAAAGCCTGGTCGGCCTCGTCAACGGCATCGCCTTCGCGGTCATCACGGGAGTCGCGGCGGTGGCCTGGTTCAGGATCCCCGGCCTCGGGGTCGTGATCGGACTTGCGATCATCTGCAACCTCGTCGCCGGCGCGCTCGGCGGCATCCTGATCCCGATGGGGCTGGAGCGGGTGCGGGCCGATCCGGCGGTGGCCTCCGGCACCTTCGTCACGACGGTGACCGACGTCGTCGGCTTCTTCTCATTTCTCGGCATCGCCACGCTGTGGTTCGGATTGAAATAGCTGCAGGAGCTCGATCGTTAAGCCGGGCTTAAGCCGCTTCGCGCATGATCCACCCGCTTGGGGTTGGACATGCGGCTGCGGCTGAAAGCGGACGGACGAATCGTCGAATTGCGGGACGGGCAGGAGTTTGCCCTGCAGCCGGCGCTGCACGTTGCGCCGCCGGGCGAGCCCGGCGCGCTTGCGGTGCGCGATCTGCGCCGTCGCGCCAGTCTCACCCAGATGGAATTCGCCGCCAGGCTCGGCGTGCCGGTCGAGACCATCCGCAACTGGGAGCAGGGCAAGCGCGCCCCGCGCGGACCGGCCCGGGCGCTGCTCGCCGTGATCGCGCACGCGCCGGAGACGGTGTTTCAGGCGCTCGCCAAGGCTTGATCAAGGCTTGATCAAGGCCTGATGCGGCTCGGCGGAATGCCGTTGCTGCTTGCCGTCACCTTGGTTGGCAGTGTCCCGTCCGGGGTCCATAATGCCAAAATGGGCGAACTGAGGATTCTCCATGCTGTTCGTCGAAGCCAAGAGTGCAAGAATTCCGGCGCTTGGGCTCGGGACCTGGGAGCTGGACGGCCGGACCTGCGCGCGGGTCGTCGAGCAGGCGCTACGGCTCGGCTACCGCCACATCGACACTGCGCAGGTCTACGACAATGAGCGCGAAGTCGGCGACGGTCTGCGTTCCTCCGGCGTCCGGCGCGACGATGTATTCGTCACCACCAAGGTCTGGACCAACCACTTTGCTCCGCACGACCTCGAGCGCTCGGTCAAGGAGAGCCTGGTCAGGCTGCGGCTGCCTCACGTCGATCTCCTGCTGCTGCACTGGCCCAATCCGCACGTGCCGCTGGCCGAGACGCTTGGCGCATTGGCGCATGCCAAGCGGCTCGGGCTGACGCGACACGTCGGCCTCTCCAATTTCACGGTGGCGCTGATCGAGGAGGCGGTCGCCGCGAGTCCGGAGCCGTTGGTGTGCGACCAGGTCGAGTACCACCCCTATCTCGACCAGTCGAAGGTGAGGGCGGCCTGCGAGCGGCACGGCCTTGCGCTGGTCGCCTACAGTCCCATCGCCAAGGGCCGGATCAAGCACGACGAGACGCTGGTCGGGATCGGACGGGCGCATGGCAAGACGCCGGCGCAGGTATGCTTGCGTTGGCTGGTGCAGCAGAACGTCGCCGCGATCCCGCGGACCTCGCGCATCGAACGGCTCTCGGAAAACATCGAGATATTCGACTTCGAATTGTCGCAGGAGGAGATGAGCCGGATTTCCGCACTGGCGCATCCGAAGGGCCGTCTGACCGATTTCGGCTTCGCGCCGAAATGGGATTGAGGGGCTGCCACGGTATGCTAGGACGACGGTGGGAGCCGGAGGTCCGGATCTGATTGGAGCCGAGCCGCTGGACTATTGTTTCGACGCGTTTTCCTTGCGCGAACCGGTCTCCACGAAAACGCTGTAATAGATGGGCGATGGAACCGCGGCGGATCATACGGACGGACATTGCGGCGTCGGCGATGGCGCATCTTTCGCTGCTGGCCCTGATCCTCGCCATCCACAAGGTGCATCCGTTCCACCCGCCACCGCCCGAGACGGTCTCGGTCGACATCGTCACGCCGGATGAATTGAAGAACACGGCGGCGGAGCTGGCTCCGCCGCCGCTGCCTGCCGTCGCGGAGACCGCCAAGGAGGAGGCCGCCAACAAGGAGGTCGTACCGCCGCGGCGGCCATCTGCGGCGCCGAAAGCGTCGTCGCCCCGGCAGGCTTCACCGCCGCCGGAGCGGCGGGACGTCGATGCACAGCAGAAGCCGCAGCCCGTGCCGCCCCAGCCGAATTTCAAGCCTCCCGAGCCCGACGTCACCATCAAGTACGGCGTCATGCTGGGATTGCCCGATGCGCTGCCGCCCGCACCCAAGGACATTCTCAAGGACAGTGCCAGGGAGAACGATGGCGGCGACGCCAAGGACTCGGTGTCGGCAAGACTTCCGGCCAACGTCATCGCCGAGTTCCGCCGCCACCTGAAGAGCTGCGCGAAGCTGCCCGACGCGGTCGCGCCGACGGATAACGTCCACATAAGGCTGCGCGCGGTGATGACCACCGACGGCATGCTGGCGCGGGCCCCGATCCTGATCGAGGCGAGCGCATCCGCCAAGGGACCGATCCTGATGCAGTCCGCGAGGAGCGCGCTCGAGGCCTGCCAGCCCTATACGATGTTGCCGGCCGACAAGTATCAGGAGTGGAAGGTGCTCGACCTCACCTTCACCCCGCATGACTTCAACGCGTCGTAGTCCCGCGCGAGCCGCATGGGGAGATTGATTGCGTGCCCGCCGAGACGCTACAAGCCGTATCCTGATGGAGCGCCAGAGCAAGGAAATCGTCGGATGGTTGCGCTGAAGCTTGCGATCGGCAACAAGAACTACTCGTCCTGGTCGATGCGACCCTGGCTCGCCTTGCGCGCCAGCAACATCCCGTTCGAGGAAATCTTCATCCCGCTCTACACCGACAACAAGGCCGACAAGGAGCGGATCCTGAACTACAGCCGTGCCGGCAAGGTGCCCGTGCTGATCGACGGCGACGTCACGGTATGGGATTCGCTTGCGATCATCGAGTACGTCGCCGAGCGCTTTCCGGACGCCAGGCTGTGGCCCGACGAGCGCGCCGCCCGCGCCCATGCGCGTTCAGTCTGCGCCGAGATGCATTCCGGTTTCCTGCCGCTGCGCAACGAGTGCGGCATGAACCTGCACCGGCCGGTCCGCGCCGTGACGCTGTCGGCGGATGCGCAGGCCAATGTCGCGCGGGTTGAGGAGATCTGGCGGGACTGCCGCGCGCGGCACGGTGCCACCGGGCCGTACCTGTTCGGCCGCTTCGGCGCGGCGGATGCGATGTACGCGCCCGTTGTGCACCGCTTCCGCACCTATGCGGTCGAGGTCACGCCGGAGACGAGGGCCTATATGGAGACGATGATGGCGCTGCCGGCATTCCAGCAATGGACGAAAGAGGGCCTCGCCGAAACGCTCGTCATCGAAAAGTTCGAGAATGTGTGATCACGAGGCGGCTCGGCGCTGCTTGACGGCGGGCCCGCGGGTGGCACTCAATCAGCCGCGCTGACGGCGGACGATCCGCAAGGGAGGGACTGGCCATGGGAATCCTGGACTCGCTGGAGAACAATCCGGCCTTGCGCAGCGCGCTCGGCCAGCTCGGTGCGGCGGTGCTGCCGGCCGTGCTGAGCGAGGTGCTCGGCAACGGCCAGCAGGGCGGCCTCAACGCGATCGTCGCCAAGCTGCAGCAGGCCGGCTTCGGCGAGCAGGTGAAATCCTGGCTCGGCAACGGCCAGAACATGCCGATCAGCGCCGACCAGCTCCGCCAGGTCCTGGGCAATGACACCGTCAGGCAGCTGGCCGCGCGCTACAACATCCCCGTCGACCAGCTCGGCGCGATTCTCGCGCAGGAACTGCCCAAGGCGGTGGACCATGCGAGCCCCGACGGCAAACTGCCGCACGCGGCTTGACGGCACGCGGGCGCGGTTCCGCGGGCGGTATCATGAGCAGGCGAAGTTCCCTGCTATCGTACTGAAAAACCAGCGGGATTGTGGTATTTGCCATGCTGGCATACCGCTGGTCAAAACGGCCGGCCGTGTGCTATAGGAGCCATGTTTCCAGTCGGCTGCTGCATTCGGGACCGTGGGCGCGGCCGGCTTTTCCTGGGTATGGAGAGGGCGTTGAAGCACAAATTCCCCATTGGAACGCGCGTCTACTACACTGCGAGCAATATCGCGCGTCCGGCTGCGAGCGGTACCTATGAGGTCATCCGCCTGCTGCCCACTGAAGGCGACGACTGCCAGTATCGGATCAAGAGTTCGACTGAAGCCTTCGAGCGCGTCGCCAAGGAAAGCCAGCTCGCCCTGTCCTGACGGGTAAGCCGTTTACACGCTGGCGCGCGACGAATTTTATTTTGCCCCGCCGTCAAAAGGCCCGGTTCGAGTTCACATCTGGTCTGGGGGCGGTTGCCGACTCGCGGCGCTCGCCGTCGCTCAATTTCGCTCTTGGCTCGCGTGAGGGGACGTCGCGCATGAACTGGGCATGGGCCACTTCGCTCGACCATATCTGGCGCTCGCCCGCGTTTCCAATGTGGCTGACGCTGGCGGCGGCCGGCTTCTTCGGACTGATCCTGCTGGTCACGCTGTTGCGCGCCGAGAAGTCGGTGGCGAACGGCGCCTTGACCGTGATCACGCTGCTCGCCATCGGCATCGCAGTGGCTGCCACCATCCGCTTCTACGGTCCGGCCGGCAGGGTGACCGTCGCCGAGACCCGCGCCCAGCCCGCCATGATGGCGGCCGCGCCGGCGCTGTCCTGCCTCGACGATCTCGCCGGCGACACGGTCCTGTCAGCCTGCGAAAAGGCGCTGTTCGGCACGCCGGAGATCGCGGCTGCCGCCGTCACCTACACCGCGGGCCAGCTCGCCCGGCTGACCGCGCTGGGCGACGTCGCCGGCGCCGACAAGCGCATGACGCCGGAGTTGAGGGCGCTGCGCCGGGCGCTCGAGCGCGACCGCTATGGGCTCGTGGCCTACGTGCTGGCTGCGCGCGACAACTGCACCCCGGCCGATTGCGCCGCTTTCCGCGCACTGACCGACCGGCAGCAGATCGCCTCCAACATGGATGCCCATCTCTATGAGGCACTGGTCGCCCGCCATTCCCTGGCCTGGAATGCGCCAGCGACGGCGATGCCGGGGATGATCGCGGCGCTGCCGTCGTCGCTGCCGACCGGCAAGCCGACCAATGCGGAGTTCCCGAGCGCCGCCTCGACGCCGCCCGTCAGCATCATGACGCCGGAACCGCCGGCCGGCGGGGCGGCCGCGCGCCAGGCGCCGTCCGCGACTCCGACGCAGCGTCCGGCGGCGGCCTCTGCGCAGGCCGCAGCTCCGCCGCCGGCCGCAGCCAGGAAGCAGCCCGCGCCGAAGTCAGCGCGCGCGCCGGCCGCGCCGGTGCAACTCGCGCCGCCCGCCTCGGCGCCCGCGGCTGCGGATAACAACTAGGGTTGCGCTTTCAAACGGTTGGGCAGGGGGCTATTGCTTGCTCCATGCCGCTGCATCTCATCAAGCTCGCCGTCGGTTGCGAGTCCATCAAGGACCTCAAGGACCGGGTCGCCGAACGCATGTCGGCCGCCAGGAAGAAGGGTCTGCCGCAACATCATATCCATGTCACCCGGATGGTGCCCAAGCGCGGGGACGAGATCCTCGCCGGAGGCTCGCTCTATTGGGTGATCCGCGGCGAGATCGCCGCGCGCGAGAAGATCATCGGCATCGAGCCGTTCCGCGACAAGAACGGCATCGGACGCTGCCGCATCTTGATGCGGCCGATGGTGATCGCGGTATCGCCGCGGCCGATGCGACCATTCCAGGGCTGGCGCTATCTCACCGAGGATGCCGTGCCGCCCGATCTCGGCAAGGCCGCCGCCGGCACCATCGCCGCGATGCCGGAGCCGATGCGGCGCGAACTGCGCGATCTCGGCCTGTTGTAGTCTTCAAAGCTGCGGCGAGCTCACGATGTGCAGCCGGGTCCATTCCGCTGGCGGCATCTCGATCCGGCGCCCGCGCTCGGTGATGCCGTCGACGATGTCCATCAACTCCGGCCGGACGCCATGTCGCGCAGGTACGTCCGGTGGCATGCGCTGGGAGCGAGCAATTCGGTGACGCGCATGTCGCGGCATCATGGACTCCATCGCAGACGCGCAGCGGCTTGCGCGATTCATGGTTAAGGCGAGCGCATTGCGATTTGCGCGTCGTGACACGCATTTCACTTGACCGCAGACACGACGAACTCGAAGATATTTCTTCAAGGGGCGTGAGGATTCCTTATGCTTGTGCAGACTAGCCAAGGCCAATCGGGCTCGGCGCATGTGGTCGTGCTCGGCAACGAGAAAGGCGGATCGGGGAAGTCCACCTCGGCCCTGCACATTGCGGTCGCGCTGCTCAAGGCTGGCCAGCGCGTCGCGACCATCGACCTCGACTGCCGGCAGCAGAGCTTCACCCGCTACATCAACAATCGCTCCGCCTGGGCGCGCCGGACCGGCCTCGCTCTCGAGCTGCCGGTACATCGCTGCATCAAGCTCGGCCAGACCATGCAGATCGCCGAGAACGAGAACTCCGAGTTCCAGCAGTTCATGGAAGCGGTCTGCGCGGTCGAGAACAGCTACGACTTCATCGTCATCGACACGCCCGGCACCGACAGCTACCTGATGCGGCTGGCGCATTCGATGGCGGACACGCTGGTGACGCCGATCAACGACAGTTTCCTGGACTTCGACGTCCTGGGCACCGTCGACCCCGCCAATTATGCGGTGACGGGCGAGAGCCACTACGCCGAGATGGTGCGGGACGCCAGACGCAAGCGCCGCCAGATCGACGGTTCGACCACCGACTGGATCGTGGTGCGCAACCGCCTGTCGATGCTCGGCTCGCGCAACAAGCAGCTGGTCGCGGACGGGCTGAAGGAATTGTCGCTGCGGCTCGGCTTCCGCTACGTCGACGGCTTTGCCGAGCGCGTCGTCTATCGCGAGTTCTTTCCACGCGGGCTGACCGCACTCGACGACATCGACGAGGCGACGCTCGGCATGCGGCCCAATCTCGGACACGTCACGGCCCGCGAGGAGGTGACGAGCCTGTTGCGCCAGCTCAAGCTGCCGCTCGACGAGCGCGGCCGCCGCCGTGCGGCCAACCGCGCCGAATGGTTCGACCAGGTCGACAAGCCGCTCGAAGTCCACGACATCCTCGGCGCTTGATCGTCGCGGTAGAGGGCTACTTCCAAACTGAGCCGCAGTTTGCTCGGTTGTCGGGTTTCGATCTGGAACCCGGCGATCTCTGTTGTTTCGGCGAAAATGAACCCGATTCAGGCGGGTTACGTCGAAGAGTTGCCGCATCAAGACGTGAGTACGCGGTACGCTAGGCAGTGCGTCGCACAATGAAAGGGCTGCACGTTCACAACATTTGGCCTTCCTGTCACGTCACTGTGACATATATTAGGAAAGAACCGACAAGAGGCCGCGAGAGCCCTCAAGCAACACGATTTCAACCGGGATTTCAGGCGCGATACGCTTGGAGCTGAGGACGAACATGAAGCGTGGAATTGCCGTTTTGGTTTCGGTTGGCGCGATGGTTGGTGTCGGCTATTTCACGATGGCACATTGGGCTATCAGGCACGAGACCATCACCTTCTACGACCCCGCGCGCGACAACCGGCCGGTGCCCGTCGATGTCGCGGTCCGCCGCGACAAGGTCTTGCAGGCCGATGCCGGCTTGATCAGGCTGCCGGTGGCGGTGATCAATCATGGTAATACCGTCAAGAACACCGAGTACGGTTTCCTGGCCAACGTGTTCGCCATTCGGGGCTATCTGGTGCTGAGCCCGCAGCATGACTTGCCGAGCGATCCGCCGATGGTGACCAAGCCCGGCGAGCTCTATGTCGGTCGCCTACCGCAGATTCTGCGCGGCGTGGCCAACATCCATTGTGCGTTGCATGAGATGAAGAAAGTAGAGCCCAACGCCGACTACGAGCGGGTGACCATGGTCGGTCACTCCATGGGCGGCGACATCACGATGTATTTCGCCAAGCAGTATCCGGACGAAATCAAGAAGGTCGTGACGCTGGACAATCTGCGCGTGCCCTTCGTCACCGCCGGCAAGTTCAAGATCCTGTCGTTCCGCTCCAACGATCCACAGTTCAAGACCGACCCCGGCGTGCTTCCGGGCCAGGAGGTGGCGGCCAAGGCGGGTATTACGGTCGTGAAGACCGACTTCCAGCACAACGACATGCGCGACACCGGTCCCGACGATGCGAAGGCCTCGATCCAGGGCATGCTGGATAAGTTCCTCGTCGATACCGACAGCGAGGTGGCGCCGGTCGATACGCTCAAATCGCCGCCGAAGATCCTGGAGCCGGGTCCGGTCGCGCTGATGGGCCCCGCCAAGAGCTGACGAGAGCTGATTGGCGGCTCACGGGTCGCGCCGGCCCGTCAACCGTGCGAAACCCGAAGCCTCCGCTGTGCAGATCGCCGCGGGGGCTTCTTGCATTGACCGCCGGCGCGGCGCCATCCACATTGAGGCTGTCATCGACGTGTGAGCAGGGATGTCCCGCGAACCGACCAAGCCGCGCAGCGGCGACGCCGTCTCGAGCCAGGCCGGCACGTCCGGCAAGCTGCCGCAGGCCGAGACGTCCACCTCCGACGACATCGCCGCCTTCGTCGCCAAGGCCCGCGCCATGTCTCCGCATGCGCCGGGCGCCAAGGGCCGGCTGATCTTCGCGCTGGACGCCACGATGAGCCGGCAGCCGACCTGGGACATGGCCTGCACGCTGCAGGCCGACATGTTCCGCGAGGCGGCGGCTCTCGGCAGCCTCGATATCCGGCTCGTCTACTACCGCGGCTTCAACGAATGCCGTGCGAGTTCCTGGATCTCCGACAGTGCCAGGCTCGCAAGCCTGATGAGCAGGATCGATTGCCGCGGCGGCAACACCCAGATCGGCAAGGTCTTGAGCGAGGCGCGGCGCGAAGCGGCCGCCTCCGGCGTGCGCGCGGTGGTCTTCGTCGGCGACGCCATGGAAGAGAAGGTCGACGAGCTCTGCGCCAAGGCGGGAGAACTCGGCATGCTCAAGGTGCCGGTCTTCATGTTTCAGGAGGGCCACGACGCGGTCGCCGAGCAGGCGTTTCGCGAGATCGCGCGGCTGACCGGGGGCGCCTGGTGCCGGTTCGATCCGGGCGCGGCGGCGCAGTTGCGCGAGCTGTTGCGCGCCGCCGCAGCCTATGCTGCCGGCGGCCGCGAGGCGCTGCTCAAGCTTGCCAGGAGCGGCAGCGGGGCTGCGAAGCTGATCGGCCAGATGAAGTGATCCCCGATCGGCCGCACCGCATGCTTTTTGCGGAGGAGGAGACTATATTGCGGTCATGCCGACCCTGATCGCCGGTGCCGTCGCCGTTCTCACACTCTATCTGCTGCTGCAGATGTTCCGTGCCGCCAATCCAGCCGTGCTGGCGCGCGCGATCAAGATCGTGGGCGGCGTGGTTGCGCTCGCGGTCGCGGCGTTCACGGGGCTGAAGGGCGAGCTCGCGGTCGCGATCCCGATCGGCATCTTCGGCGCGGGCCTGCTCGGCTGGTCGCCGTTCAACACGGCGGGCTTCGGCAATATCGGTGGGATGTTCGGCGGCGGCGCGACCCGCTCGCCCGGCCAGGCCTCGCGCGTGCGCTCGCAATTTCTGGACATGCAGCTCGACCACGATACCGGCCGGCTCACCGGCCGCTTCGCCGACGGCCCCAACGCAGGGCGGAGCCTCGACGAGTTCGATCTCGCCGCGCTGCTTGCGATGTGCCCGGCGTTCGACGCCGAGAGCGTGGCGTTACTTGAAAGCTATCTGGACCGCCGGTTTCCCGCCTGGCGTCAGGACGCGCAGGGAGATCCGGCAGGGGGGCAGCGCCGCGCGCCGTCGAGCGGCAAAATGACGGACGAGGAGGCCTATCAGATCCTTGGCCTGCAGCCGGGCGCGGGGCGTGACGAGATCGGCCGGGCTCACCGTGCCCTGATGAAGAAACTGCATCCCGACCAAGGGGGGTCGACGTACCTCGCTGCCCGTGTAAACGAGGCCAAGGATACTCTGCTTCGCACGCATAACGGCTGACTCCGGCACCACGCTACCAACGCTCGTTGCCCGTGCAGCCCTGCTTGCCCTGTTTGCCGTCGCCCTGAAGCCGCCCGCCGTTCCCGGCGTGGTCGATCCCTTGAGGAAAGTCTTAACCCTAAATCCTTGACGAGAGGTTGTTGCGGAGTGCCGCTTGAAACGACAATGCCCGCGCGAGGCGGGGGCATCGGTCTGCGAATGACTCCGAAGGCGATCAGTTACGCACGGTGATGCAGGAAATGTCGGCGCGCTTCAGCGTGCGGCAGACGGCTTCCGCCTGATCCCGTTCCAGGCCGGCGAAGCGGGCGCGGAACAGCTTGCGATTGTCCCTGGCGACGACCGGCTCGGTGAACGGATCGGCCTTGCTGAGCAGCCCGCGGGCCGAGCTGCGCGCGGTTTCGATACGCTGCTGCGCCTCGCCCTCGCTCTCGAGCGCGCCGACCTGGACGATCCAGCCGCTGTGGGCGACAGCGGGCTTGACCTGGCTGTTCATCGGCATCGGTTCCGGTGCCGGGTCGGCGGAGGCGAGCCGCGCGGCGGGCGCCGGGGCGCCCGCTGCCGCCGGCAGCACGCCGAGGAGGCCGTTG
>NZ_JAGWUA010000153.1 GCF_028868675.1 Bradyrhizobium sp. | reverse complement strand
GGTCATATGGCCGCCGTATTTGGTAGAAGACAATTGAGAACAAAGATGGAACGCACAGTGCGCCCATGCTATATGTGGGGATAACCTCGGGGATGACGGGCTGACGGCGGCTCATGGTCCTGGTCGAGCGTATAGGGTCCGCAGCGAGCGCGAGCAGCGGACAGGCCCCGGCTTCCGGGAAAAATCAGTGGTTTGGAGTGGAGAGCGGCGATGGCGGGAAGCATCAACAAGGTCATTCTGGTCGGAAATCTCGGCAAGGATCCGGAAATCCGCCGCACCCAGGATGGGCGGCCGATCGCGCATTTGAGCGTCGCGACGTCGGAGACATGGCGCGACAAGGCGACCGGCGAGCGCAAGGAGAAGACCGAGTGGCACCGCGTCGTGATCTTCAATGAGGGGCTGGCCAAGGTCGCCGAGCAGTACCTGAAGAAGGGCGCCAAGGTGTATGTCGAGGGCCAGTTGCAGACCCGCAAATGGACTGATCAGCAGGGTGTCGAGAAGTACTCTACCGAGGTCGTGCTGCAGGGCTTCAACTCGAACCTGACCATGCTCGACGGGCGTGGCGGCGGAGGCGGGACCAGCTTCGGCGACGAGCCAGGCGGCGACTTCGGCTCTTCGGGGCCGGCCGGCAGCGCGCCGCGCCGGGCAGTGGCCGCCGGCGGCAGCCGCAACAGCGACATGGACGACGATATCCCGTTCTGATCGGGCGCGGTCGTATGGTGAGGGCCGGGGCCGCGCGCGGTCATCGGGTTCCGAAGAAATATGTCAGCGCTTCTTACCAAGATGCTGGCGCTATTTATGAATCGTTCGGTGATCTCACACATTGCTCGAGCCCTGCGATGGTCCGGCTCGCAGCGCCCAAGGGCACGCTGCGGCACCGGACGATCGGCTGGATCCGGCTGGGCCTGATGCTCTTGGTCACGATGCCCTCGGCGGGTCGCGCCCCATGCCGTTTTCGGGTCGTTGCGGAGGGTTCTGAAGCGATGTTTCCGGTCCAGCCGCGGGCGGGCTTGAGGACGGCGTAAGTCTCTGGAAAAACGAGCGGAAAAACCGCTCTCGGTCGGGCCGAAAGGGTGGTTATCGAACCCCCGATGCGCTATATGATTCAAAGAGAAAACTTCACCGGATTCCCCCTTGGCTGACGACGACAACAACAAGCCCGGCGACAAGCCGGAGCCCTCGGATATTCGCCCCGTCTCCATCCTCGACGAGATGAAGAAATCCTACCTCGATTACGCCATGAGCGTGATCGTGGCGCGTGCGCTGCCCGATGCGCGCGACGGATTGAAGCCGGTGCACCGCCGCATCCTGTTCTCGATGAACGAGGAGGGCTACACACCCGACAAGAAGCACAAGAAGTCCGCCGGCATCGTCGGCGACGTCATGGGCCAATATCATCCCCATGGCGACCAGGCGATCTACGATGCGCTGGTGCGCATGGCGCAGGATTTCTCCATGCGTGCGCCGCTGGTGGACGGGCAGGGCAATTTCGGCTCGGTCGACGGCGATCCGCCGGCGGCGATGCGCTACACCGAGTCGCGCCTGACCAAGATCGCGCTGAAGCTGCTCGAGGACATCGACAGCGACACGGTGGACTTCCAGGACAATTATGACGGCTCCGCGAAGGAGCCGGTGGTCCTGCCGGCGAGATTTCCGAACCTGCTCGTCAACGGCGCGGGCGGCATCGCCGTCGGCATGGCGACCAACATCCCGCCGCACAATCTCGGCGAGGTCGTCGACGCCTGTATCGCGCTGATCGACAACCCGGCGCTCACGATCGACGAGCTCATCGACTTCATTCCGGGACCGGATTTTCCGACCGGCGGCATCATCCTGGGACGCCAGGGCATCCGCAGCGCCTATCACCTCGGCCGCGGCTCGATCGTGATGCGCGGCAAGGTGACGATCGACACCATCCGCAAGGAGCGCGAGGCGATCATCATCAGCCAGATCCCCTACCAGGTGAACAAGGCGACGATGGTCGAGCGCATCGCCGATCTGGTGCGCGAGAAGAAGATCGAAGGCGTCGCCGATCTGCGCGATGAATCCGACCGCGAGGGCTATCGCGTGGTGGTCGAACTCAAGCGTGATGCCGTGCCGGACGTCGTGCTGAACCAGCTCTACAGGTTCACCCCGCTACAGACGTCGTTCGGCGTCAACTCGGTCGCGCTCGATTCCGGCCGGCCGCAGACGATGACCCTGAAGGATCTGCTGACGATCTTCATCGGATTCCGCGAGCAGGTCGTCACGCGGCGCACGAAATTCCTGCTCAACAAGGCACGCGACCGCGCCCATATCCTGGTCGGTCTCGCCATCGCAGTCGCCAACATCGACGAGATCATCCGCGTCATCCGCACCTCGCCGGATCCGGCCACCGCGCGCGACACCCTGATGTCGCGCGACTGGCCGGCGAGGGACGTCCAGGACATGCTCACGCTGATCGACGATCCGCGCCATCGCATCAACCCGGACGGCACCATCCGGCTCTCGATGGAGCAGGCCAGGGCCATTCTCGATCTGCGCCTGCAGCGCCTGACCGCGCTCGGCCGGGACGAGATCCGCGAGGAGCTCGACAAGCTCGCTGTCGAGATCGCCGACTATCTCGACATCCTGCGCTCGCGCGCCCGCGTCCAGGCGATCGTCAAGACCGAGCTCGCCGAGGTGAAAACGGAATTCGCCACCCCGCGCAAGACGGTCATCGTCGAGCAGGAGGGCGAGGTCGAGGATGAGGACCTGATCCAGCGCGAGGATATGGTCGTCACCGTCTCCCACGCCGGCTACGCCAAGCGCGTGCCGCTCTCGGCCTACCGGGCCCAGCGCCGCGGCGGCAAGGGCCGCGCCGGCATGCAGACCCGCGAGGAGGATTTCGTCAGCCGGCTGTTCGTGGCCTCCACCCACACGCCGGTGCTGTTCTTCTCCTCGCGCGGCCAGGTCTACAAGGAGAAGGTCTGGCGCCTGCCGATGGCCGCACCGAATGCGCGCGGCAAGGCGCTGATCAACATCCTGCCGCTGGAGCAGGGCGAGCGCATCACCACCATCATGCCGCTGCCGGAGGATGAATCGACCTGGGGCGAGCTCGACGTGATGTTCGCCACCACCGGCGGCAACGTCCGCCGCAACAAGCTGTCCGACTTCGTCGACGTCCGCCGCTCCGGCATCATCGCCATGAAGCTCGACGACGACGAGGCGATCGTCGACGTGCAGATCTGCACCGAACGCGACGACGTGCTGCTGACGGCCGCCGGCGGCCAGTGCATTCGCTTCCCCGTCACCGACGTGCGCGTGTTCACCGGGCGCACCTCGATGGGGGTGCGCGGCATCGCGCTCGGCGATGCCGACAAGGTGATCTCGCTGACCATTCTGCGTCACATGGACGCGAGCTCCGACGAGCGCGCCGCTTACCTGCGCCGCGCCAACGCGGTGCGCCGCGGCGGGGTCGAGGAGGAGGCGCAGACCGATGCCGAGGACGCCGCCGGCGCCATCGAGCTTGGCGAGCAGCGCTATGTCGAGATGTCGGCGGCCGAGCAGTTCGTGCTCACCATCTCCGAGAACGGTTTTGGCAAACGAACCTCGTCGTTCGAGTACCGCACCACGGGCCGCGGCGGCAAAGGCATCGCCGCCATGAGCGTCAACGAGCGCAACGGCAAGCTGGTCGCCTCGTTCCCGGTCGAGGACTCCGACCAGATCATGCTGGTCACCGACAAGGGACAGTTGATCCGCTGCCCGGTCGAGGACATCCGCATCGCCGGCCGCTCGACGCAAGGCGTCATCGTGTTCGATACGGCCGAGGACGAGCATGTCGTATCGGTCGAGCACATCGGCGAGGAAGCCGAGAACGGCGAGAACGGGCATTGAGGCCGGCGCGGGCGTAGGCCGGATTGCGGCTGCGCAGGGCGCGACGCAGGCCTACGGCAGGCGGTCGGCCGAGACCAGCCGGGCTTCCCGGACGTCCGCCTTGGTGCCGGCCCGGCGCAGGCAGGAGGCTTCGAAATTCGGCCAGGCCTGCTGCGAGCAGTCCTTGCCGACGGTGCGGATGTCGAGGCGGTCGCCCTTGGCGAGGGGCTGCGGCACGCTCGCCTCGACGGTGGGAGCAAAGCCGGGCAGAACGGTGAGGGCTGCGGCAACGCACGCAGCGACGGCGATCGCTGAAAGAGCCTTGATCATTGACGGTCCCCTGTGATCGGCCGCTACGCCCTGTGTGCGGCCCGTCTTTCGTTGTCCGGATTAGTAACCATCGCCAGTTTCCGGACGTCTTCGCGGATGGGGAAAATGGTTTCGTTCGCCATCCGTTTTGTTTCGTCGCTGCCTGAGGACGAAACAGTCGGGCCGGATCCGACAGGTTCTGCCGGGAGATCGGACCGGGAACCGGGCTGGCTTGCCCGTCCGCCCCCGGCGCGGTAGGAGGGGGGCATGCCGCGCATTGCCCTCTATCCCGGTTCCTTCGATCCCGTCACCAACGGTCATCTGGACGTGGTGCGGCACGCCGTACTCCTGTGCGACCGCCTGATCGTCGCCATCGGCGTCCATCCCGGCAAGAAGCCGCTGTTCTCGACCGAGGAGCGGCTGAAGATGGTGCAGGACGTGTTCGGTCCGATCGCCGCCAAGGCTGCTTGCGGCTTCGAGGCCACCACCTTCGACGACCTCAGCGTCACCGCCGCCCAGAAGCGCGGGGCCACCATCATGGTTCGGGGCCTGCGCGACGGCACCGACCTCGACTACGAGATGCAGCTTGCCGGCATGAACGAGGCCATGGCGCCGGACGTGCATACCGTCTTCGTGCCGGCGTCTCCGGCCGTCCGCCCGATCACCGCCACACTGGTGCGCCAGATCGCCGGCATGGGCGGCGATGTCTCCGCCTTCGTGCCACCGCTCGTCGCTCAAAGCCTCAAGGCAAAATTCGCCTGACAAACGCGATCCTCGATCGCCACCCGATCCGGAGTTTTCATGATCCGAATTCTCGCATTGCTTGCCGTGCTCCTCTGCGCCGCTCCGGCGGTCGCCCAGACGCTTCCGGCCGGCCTCGACAAGGCCAATGCCATCGTCATCGATACCACCAAGGGCCGCATCGTCATCAAGCTGCGCACCGATCTGGCGCCCCAGCACGCCGAGCGCCTCAAGCAACTCGCGCGCGACGGCTTCTATGACAACGTGCCGTTCCACCGGGTGATGGACGGCTTCATGGCGCAGACCGGCGACGGCCAGAACGGCAACGGCACCGGCGGATCGAAATATCCGAACCTCAAGCAGGAATTCTCCAAGGTTCATTTCGGCCGCGGCATCGTCGGCATGGCCCGCCGCGGCGACAGCGTCGACAGCGCCAATTCGCAGTTCTTCATCATGTTCGCGGACGCGCCCGCGCTCGACGGCGGCTACACCGTCATCGGCGAGGTCGTGCAGGGCATGGACGTCGTCGACAAGCTGAAGAAGGCGCCGGCGGGCTCGGCGAGCGGCACCGTCACCGATCCCGACAAGATGGTGAAGGTGCAGGTCGCATCCGACATCAAATAGGCGCCGGCATGGCGCGTCGCGGCGACGGGCTCCTGGTAGCTGCCGCGGTGCTCCTGCTCGGCCTCGCCGGCACCGCGGCGTGGGCTCAGCCGGGCCATGTCGACACCATCCAGGGCGTCGTTGCGCGGTTGCGCACCTGCTGGAAGCCGCCGCCGCCTGCCAAGGCTCACCCCATCGACATCACCGTCGTTGTGAGCTTTAACCGCAACGGAGACATTTTGGGCCATCCTCGGATCACCTTTGAATCCGCAGGGGCAACCGACAACGACCGGCTCCTGTACCGGATCGCGGTGATGGAAGCATTGCAACGCTGCACGCCGATGCCATTTACCGAGGCGATGGCCGGCGCTGCGGCAGGACGTCCGTTCGCGATCCAGTTCCGCCGGAAGGCTTCACCCCAACGAACACCCCAAGCCACAGAGAGAAGAGCATGAGCGCCACCGAAAACACCCTGATCCTCGAGACCACGCAGGGCCCCGTCACCATCGAGATGCGGCCGGATCTCGCGCCGGGCCACGTCGCCCGCATCAAGGAGCTGGTGCGCGAGGGGTTTTATGACGGCATCGTCTTCCATCGCGTGATCGAGGGCTTCATGGCGCAGACTGGCTGCCCGCACGGCACCGGCACCGGCGGCTCCGGCAAGAAGCTGAAGGCCGAGTTCAACAAGGAGCCGCATGTCCGCGGCACCGCCTCGATGGCGCGCGCGGCAAGCCCGGATTCGGCCGACAGCCAGTTCTTCATCTGTTTCGACGATGCGCGCTTCCTCGACAACCAGTACACCGTATGGGGCAAGGTCACCGCGGGCATGGAGAACGTCGACAAGATCAAGCGCGGTGAGCCGGTGCAGAACCCGGACAAGATCCTCAAGGCGCGGATGGCCGCGGACGCGAAATAACTATCGACCCTCATGGTTCGAGACGCGTGTTTCGCGCTTCTCAGAATGCGGGGCTGACTGCGCCGAACGGGGTCCAAGATGCGCACCGATCTCTTCGACTTCGACCTGCCGTCCGAGCGCATCGCGCTTAGGCCCGCGCAGCCGCGCGACTCCGCGCGGATGCTCGTGGTGCATGACGACGGCGTGCTGCGCGACCGCCTCATTGCCGACCTGCCGCAATGGCTGGAGGCCGGCGATCAGCTCGTCGTCAACGACACCAAGGTGATCGCCGCGCAGCTGAAGGGCCGCCGCATCGGTCGCGAGACCGAGCCCAGGATCGAGGCGACGCTGATCAGGCGGGTCGACGGCTCGCGCTGGCAGGCGCTGGTCAAGCCGGCCAGGAAGCTCGCCACCGGCGACCGCATCCGCTTCGGCAACGAAGGCAAGGTCTGCCTGCTCGGCCATCTCGACGCCGAGGTCGAGGCCAAGGGCGAAGAAGGCGAGGTGACGCTGGCTTTCTCGTTTCATGGCCCAACGCTCGACCAGGCGATCGCCGATCTCGGCAGCCCGCCGCTGCCGCCCTACATCGCCTCGAAGCGCGCGCCTGACGACCGGGACGCGGCCGACTACCAGACCATGTTCGCGGCCAACGAGGGCGCGGTCGCAGCACCCACCGCGGGGCTGCATTTTACGCCGGCGCTGGAGCAGGCGCTAAGCGCGCGTGGCGTCGGCCTCCACCGCGTGACGCTGCATGTCGGGGCAGGGACCTTCCTGCCCGTCAAGGCCGACGACACGCAAGGCCACCGGATGCACGCCGAATGGGGAACGATCTCGGCTTCGACCGCCGAAGCGCTGAACGCCGCGCGGCGCAGCGGCGGGCGCATCGTCGCGGTCGGCACCACCTCGCTGCGCCTCCTGGAGAGCGCGGCTGCCGATGACGGCGCCATCCGGCCGTTCGAGGGCGACACCGCAATCTTCATCACGCCCGGCTATCGTTTCCGCGCCGTCGATATCCTGCTGACCAATTTCCACCTGCCGCGCTCGACCCTGTTCATGCTGGTGGCGGCGTTCTCCGGGCTGGAGACGATGAAACGGGCCTACAAGCACGCCGTCGCGGAAGGCTACCGGTTCTATTCCTACGGCGATGCGTGCCTGCTGTTTCGGGCGCACGAGACGAGCGTCCGCGATCCGTAGCTCTGGGCGCGGAAGCGCCCTTACGCGTTCCGGACGCGGTGCAGCGTGCAACGCTGCTCCGCAGAGCCGAGACCCGTCTGGGCTCCGGATCAGCAGCGCATCACTGTCGTGCTGCGCTGCATCCGGGGCACGAGAGCTCTTACGCCAACGCGCGTTCCGGCAGCAGCTCCGCGATTTGCACCGCATTGAGGGCTGCGCCCTTGAGGAGCTGGTCCGCGGCCACGAACATCGAGATCGAGTGGCCGCTCGCGTCACTGAGATCCCTGCGGATGCGGCCGACCAGCACGTCATCCTGCCCCGAAGCGTCGATCGGCATCGGGAAATGGTTCTTGGCGCGATCGTCGACGATCTTCACGCCGGGCGCAACCGCCAGGATCGACCGCACCTGGTCCTCCGTGATCGGCTTCTCGCATTCGAAGGTGATGGCCTCGCAATGCGCGCGTAGCACCGGCACGCGCACGCAGGTGACGCCGACGGCGATCTGCTCGTCCTCGAAGATCTTGCGGGTCTCCTTGATGACCTTGGTCTCCTCGTCGTTGTAGCCGGTCTCGGGATCGATGGCGGTGTTGTGGCTGAACAGGTTGAAGGCGTAGGGGTGCGGCATCACCTTGGGCGTATAGAGCCCGCCATTGAGACTGGCGCGAGTGGATTCCACGAGCTCCTCCATCGCGGCCGCGCCGGCGCCGCTCGCCGCCTGGTAGGTCGCGATGATGACGCGCTTGATGCGGTTCTTCTGATGGATCGGCCACAGCGGCACCAGCGCGGTGATGGCGGCGCAGTTCGGGTTGGCGATGATGCCCTTGTGGTCGCGGATCCGGTTCGCGTTGATCTCGGGGATCACCAGCGGCACGTTCGGATCCATGCGGAAGGCCGAGGAGTTGTCGACCACGACGGCGCCGGCCTTCACCGCGAGCGGCGCATACTTCCTTGAAATCCCGCTACCGGCGGAGAACAGCGCGATGTCGACGCCGTCAAAGGATCGCTCGGTGAGTTCCTCGATCACGATCCTCTCGCCGCGGAAGGAAACCGTCTTGCCGGCCGAGCGGGCGCTCGCCAGCGCCTTGAGCTTGCCGACGCGGAAGCCGCGTCTGTCCATGGTGGCGATGAATTCGGCGCCCACTGCGCCGGTGACGCCGACAATCGCGACGACGGGATCGTTACTCACGTTCTGCTCCATTTCTTTGGGCCATGGTCGCGGCGGAAAGCCGGACCATGCCGCAGGCAACAAAAAAGCCCCGGACCATCACGGTGCGGGGCTTCGGATGAGGACATGCGTTCGAATACGACTACGCGCGCACGCCTCCCGAGGCCCCGGAGGGCTTGGTGGTTTTCATCGTGCGTTTCGTGGTCGCGAACATGGCGGCGACTTATGCGGAAGAGTTTGGCGTCCGTCAACGGCTTTTCGCGTCGGTTCGGACCCGAACGAGGTTGAATCCGGCCGCCGGCTGACGCAATAAGCCGCCTCATGACCCTGCCGAACCACTTCGAACTGCTTGCGACCGACGGCGCGGCGCGGACCGGCCGCCTGACCACGCCGCACGGGGTGGTGCGGACGCCTGCCTTCATGCCGGTTGGCACGGCCGGCGCCATGAAGGGCATGCACTGGCGGGAGGTGCGCGATGCCGGCGCCGACATCGTGCTCGGCAACACCTATCACCTGATGCTGCGGCCGGGCGCCGAGCGGATCGCCGCGCTCGGGGGCCTGCAGGCCTTCACCGGCTGGAACGGGCCGATGCTGACGGACTCCGGCGGTTTCCAGGTGATGTCGCTCTCGGACCTGCGCAAGGTCACCGAGGACGCCGTGACCTTCCGCTCGCATATCGATGGCGCCAGGGTGGAGCTCTCGCCGGAGCGCTCGATCGAGGTGCAGCGGTTGCTCGGCTCGGACATCGCCATGCAGATGGATGAATGCGTGCGGCTGCCGGCCGAGCGCGACGACGTCGAGCGCGCGATGCTGCTGTCGCTGCGCTGGGCCGAACGCAGCAAGCGCGCTTTCGAGAGCGCACCGGCCGGCTACCTGCTGTTCGGCATCGTGCAGGGCGGCGACGTGCCGGCGCTGCGTCATGCCAGCGCGCAGGGCCTCGTCGAGATCGGATTCGACGGTTATGCGATCGGGGGGCTCGCCGTCGGCGAGCCACAGTCCGTGATGCTGGCGATGATCGAGGAGACGGCGCCGCGCCTTCCGCCCGACCTGCCGCGCTACCTGATGGGGGTCGGCACGCCCGAGGATCTCCTGGAGGCGGTCCGGCGCGGCATCGACATGTTCGACTGCGTGATGCCGACGCGCAACGGCCGTCATGGCGTCGCGTTCACGCGCTTCGGCCAGATCAACCTTCGCAACGCCCGGCACGCGGATGACCCGCGGCCGCTGGACGAGGAAAGCGGGTGGCCCTCGACGCGCAACTGCGCCCGCGCCTATCTCCACCATCTCGTCAGGTCGGGTGAGACGCTGGGCGCGATGCTGCTGTCGGAAATCAACGTCGCCTATTACCAGCACCTGATGCAGGGCATCAGGAATGCGGTTTCGAACGGCTCGTTCGAGCAATTCTATCAACGCACGCGCGAGGGCTGGGCGAGGGGCGACATTGCGCCCCGCGCATGAGGTCAGTTGCAGACGTACCGCTTGACCGAATGCTTGGTCACGAAGCCGTAACCGCAGGTGTCGCAGGTCCAGAGATAGCTGATTACCTGATCGGAGACATACGCGGACGCTTCCGCGGCGACCATGGAGTCGGCGCAGACGGGACAGGTCGGCAACTCGCTGCAACGTGGATCGCGATTGCGCGCGACGGTCGACAGGACTTCAGCCACTGCTGACATCGTGGGACCTCCCTGCTTTCAGATGGAAGCCTAACATAAGCAGAAATAGTTGACGAGGTCGCAACACAAATGCGTTGGTTTGTTGATATTTGAGGTTCGTCGGATTTTGCGCTGCAGCGAGCGGCCGCGCCGCCTCATTGTCGCTTGCCTGTCGCCGCAGGCTGCCGCTAACTGACCCACGATCGCGCTTCACGCGCGCACATTGTTGCCACAGGAGTTCATCATGGACGCATCGTCCGCCTCAGGTCCAGCGCAGAAGCCCGGCCGCGGCCGCGTGTTCGACTCCATCGTCGATGCCATCGGGAACACGCCGATCGTGCGACTGCGTCGACTGCCGGGGATGCGCGGGGTGAACGCGACGATCCTCGCCAAGCTCGAATATTTCAATCCTGCGGCCAGCGTGAAGGACCGCATCGGCGCGGCCATGATCATCGCCATGGAGGAGGCGGGGCAGATCAAGCCGGACACCGTGCTGATCGAACCGACCTCGGGAAATACCGGGATCGCGCTCGCCTTCGTCGCCGCCTCGCGCGGCTACCGGCTGAAGCTGGTGATGCCGGAATCGATGTCGATCGAGCGGCGCAAGATGCTGGCATTCCTCGGCGCGGAACTGGTGCTGACGCCGGCGGCGCAGGGCATGAAGGGCGCCATCGCGGCGGCGGAGGAATTGCTGCGTACCACGCCCAACTCGGTGATGCCGCAGCAGTTCAAGAACCGCGCCAATCCGGAGATCCATCGCCGCACCACTGCCGAGGAGATCTGGAACGACACCGGCGGCAACATCGACTTCTTCGTCGCGGGCGTCGGCACCGGCGGCACCATTACCGGCGTCGGCCAGGCCCTGAAGCCGCGCAAGCCGGGCTTGCGCGTCGTGGCCGTCGAGCCGGAGGAGAGCGCGGTCCTGTCGGGCGGGCAGCACACGCCCCACAAGATCCAGGGCATCGGCGCGAGCTTCGTGCCCGATGTCCTCGACCGCTCCGTGATCGACGAGATCGTGACGATCAATTCGACCGCCGCGATCGAGACCTCGCGCGCGCTGGCCCGCCATGAAGGCATCCCCGCCGGTATCTCCTCGGGCGCCGCGATCGCGGCCGCGCTCGAGATCGGCAAGCGGCCGGAAGCCGCTGGAAAGACCATCCTGGCCGTGGCGCCGTCTTTCTCCGAGCGCTATCTTTCGACCGCTCTGTTCGAGGGAATCTGAGAGATGGCGGATCAACCGAGGCGGCCGCGCACGCTGGCTGATGCCAGGACGGAAGCCGAAGCAGCGTTCAAGAAGGTGACGGCCAAGCCCGCGGAAGCGCCACCGAAGCAGGTAGCGGTGCCCGGCGTCAAGGAACAGGTCGCGCTGCGGATC
>NZ_JAGWUA010000152.1 GCF_028868675.1 Bradyrhizobium sp. | reverse complement strand
GCGGATCACCCGCGCCGTCAGCACGCCCTTGGCGTAGTCGGACAACAGCACGATGTCGGCGCGGGAAATCTGAGGCAGGATCGCCTCGATCAGCTTCTGCTCGATCTCGGCCGAAGCCGGCGCCGCCTGCTCCCAGTCCGCGCGTAGCATGTGGGTGGAGAAATGCTCCGACACGAACCGCACCTTGCGCGTCGTCGGCCGGGTGGGATCGCAGACCAGCACACTCTCGATGTCCGGCTGCTCCGCCAGCGCGGCCTTCAGCCTGTTGCCGGCATCATCCTCTCCGACGAGGCCGACGAAGATGCAGCGGCCACCGAGGGCTGCGACGTTGCGCGCCACATTGCCGGCTCCGCCGATATGGCTTTCGCTGCGCTGGGCGGCGATCACCGGCGCCGGCGCCTCCGGCGAAATCCGCGACACCTCGCCATAGACGAACTCGTCGAGCATGAGGTCGCCGACGCACAGCACGGTGCGGCTCGTCATGGCTTGCGAGAGGGCATCGAAATCGAACATCGGTGTCCGCATGGTTGCGGCCCTCAGCGGAAGCGGTCGGGCTGGTCGAGATAGCCCCTGACATAGGCGGTCACCGCGTCCTCCAGGGTCGTGAAGCCGCCGTTATAGCCGGCGCGGCAGAGCCGATCGACCTCGCTCTGGGTGAAATACTGGTAGCTGCCTCGGATCTGCTCGGGCATGTCGACATACTGGATGTTCGGCCGCGTGCCGAGCGCCGCATAGGCGGCGAGGATGAGATCCTTGAAGCTGCGCGCCCTGCCGGTCCCGACGTTGAAGAGGCCGGAGACCGACGGCGTCGCCAACAGCCACAGCACGACCCGCACGACGTCGTCGACATAGATGAAGTCGCGGCGCTGGTCGCCGTCGGCGATGCCCTCGCGATGCGATTTGAAGAGCTGCACGACGCGGCCCTCCCTGATGTCGTCGAACCGGCGCGCGAGCACGCTCATCATCGTGCCCTTGTGATACTCGTTGGGGCCGAACACGTTGAAGAACTTCAGTCCGGCCCATTGCGGCGGCAGCTTGTCGCCGCGCGCGAGGCGCTCGGCGACGGCCAGATCGAACAGGTGCTTGCTCCAGCCGTAGAGATTCATCGGCTTGAGTTGCTTCAGCGCCGCAAGCGAAGCGTCGTCGTCGAATCCCGCGGCGCCGTCGCCATAGGTCGCCGCCGAAGACGCGTAGATGAACGGCGCACCGTTCGCCGCGCACCAGTCCAAGAGGCGCATGGAGAGGCGGAAATTGGTCTCGATCACGAGGTCGCCGTCGGTCGCGGTGGTCTCCGAGATGGCGCCGAGGTGGATGATGGCATCGAGCTTGCGGCCGTTCAGCCATGCGCGCAGGTCCGCAGGCGGCACGATGTCGGCAAGCTGACGCTTGGCCAGATTGCGCCACTTGCCCTCATGGCCGAGCAGGTCGCAGACCGCGACGTCGGCGCGGCCCGCCTCGTTGAGCGCGGCCACGACGTTCGACCCGATAAAACCGGCCCCGCCGGTCACCAGCAACATGAAGACTTCCCTGCCCGCTTTCCCGATTTCCGCCCGACGGCCCGGTCCTGCCGTAGCGCATGATCCGGCAAAGTGTAAGCGGTTTTGGACCGGCCGCTCAGCCGCCTTTACCTGCCGGCGCGGAGCGGCTACCGAACGCGCCACACCGAATGCGCTCGCGGCTACATTAACAAATGAATCAAGATTCGCAATTTATTGGGATGCAGGACGGAGACGATAGCCGCCCGATCCTGATCGTGCCCTATATGTGGATCGGCGATTTCGTGCGCGGGCACACCGTGGTTCGGGTGCTCCGGGAGCGCTGGCCGAACCGGCCGGTCGATCTCCTGACCACCTCGCTCTGTGCCCCGCTGGTCGACTACATGCCCGGCGTCCGCCGGGGGATCGTCTGGGACCTGCCCCGCAGCCGCCTTGCCGTGGCCCGCCAGATCGGCTTGGCGGGGCTGCTGCGCGAGCGGAACTACGGCACGGCCCTGGTGCTGCCCCGGACCTGGAAGGCCGCCATTGCACCGACCCTGGCAGGCATCCCCGAGCGGGTCGGCTTCGTCGGCGAACTCCGGTTCGGCCTGATCAACCAATGGCGCTGGGGCGAGAGGAAGCTGCCCCGCTTCATCGACAAGAATGCCGTCCTTGCCCTGCCCGACGGCGCGCCGCTGCCGCCCGAATGGCCCGTGCCGCAATTGCGGGTGCCGCCGGAGGAGATTGCCCGCTGGCGGCAGGCGCAGGGCTTGAGCCTGGGAACCGCCGTGGCGCTGGCGCCAGGCTCCATGGGCGCCTCCAAGCGCTGGCCCTACTACCCCGAGGCCGCGCGGCGGCTGATCGAGCAGGGACTGGACGTCTGGGTCGTCGGCGGTCCCGCGGAGAAGGCGCTGGCTGCCGCGATCGTCGCCGCCGGCGGCCCCCGCGTGCGCGACCTGACCGGCACGGACCTGCGCAACGGCGTTCTGGCGATGGCGGCGGCCAGCGTTGCGATTTCCAACGATTCCGGGCTGATGCATATCGCGGCCGCCCTGGGCACGCCCACCATGGGCATTTTCGGTCCGACCAGCCCCTATCTCTGGGCGCCGCTCAACGGGCTTGCCGCCACCGTCCAGAGCGCGACGCGCCTGTCGTGCCAGCCCTGCCAGCGCACCGTCTGCCGGATGAACGACCACCGCTGCATGCGCGACATCTCCGCCGCCGAGGTCGTCAAGATCGCCCAGCGCGTGTTGCGCGAGGCTGTCTCACGGGCCTCGACCTGAGCGAAGCGCGCTTGCGCGGCCGCAGCCGCCTCAGTACCAAGACCCCTTAAGCTTCAACCGTCCCGGTGTCCCGTGAGCGAACAGTCCAAAGGTCCGATCGGCAGGCATCTCGACCAGTCGCTGGCGGCGCTCCATCGCGCGACGAAGGACCCTGCGCTATGCGCAGTCGCCGACGCCATCGCGGACGCGATGGTCAGGGCGCTGCGGGCCGGCGGCAAGATCCTCATCATCGGCAATGGCGGCAGCGCCGGCGACGCCCAGCACATCGCCGCCGAACTCGCGGGGCGCTACAAGAAGGAACGCCCGGCGCTGGCGGCGATCGCGCTCACCACGGACACCTCGGCGCTGACGGCGATCAGCAACGACTACGGTTTCGACCGCGTCTTCGTCCGCCAGATCGAGGCGCTCGGCCGCGCAGGCGACGTGCTGCTGGCGCTGTCGACATCGGGACGCTCGCCGAACATCCTCGAGGCGTTGAAGTTTGCGCGCGAGCGCGGGCTGGTGACGATCGGCTTCACCGGCAGCAAGGGCGAGGCAATGCGCCCGCTCTGCGATCACCTCATGATGGCGCCGACCGACGACACGCCGATCATCCAGCAGATCTACCTCACCTTCGGACATGCCATCTGCGACGCGGTCGAGCAGGTCATGGCGGGCGAACCGCCGCGCTGACGCGCGGCCCGCTCAGATCAGCGCTCGATGGACGTCGCCGATCCGGCGCGCTTCGGCATCCAGGCTGAAATTCTTCATCACGCGTTCGCGGCCGCGTTCGCCCATCGCCAGCGCGGATGCGGGATCGCGCATCAACGGCTCGAGCGCCGCGGCGAGCGCGTCGACGTCGCCGGGCGGCGTCAGCACGCCGGTCACGCCGTCCTCGACCACCAGCTCGGCGGCGCCGGCGCGCGAGGCGACCAGCGCCGCGCCCGCGGCCATCGCCTCGATCAGCGTCAGGCCGAATCCCTCGTTGCGCGAGGTGAAGGCATAGATGGTCAGGCGCTGGTACCAGCGCTGCACCGCCTCGATCGGCAACTCGCCGGTGATGACGATCCGCGACTGCAGGCCGGCCGCCTCGATGCGCTTCTTCAGCTCGGCGGCGAACGGCATCTGCTCCGGCGTGACCGCGCCGACGATGACGGCGGTGAAATCGGGGAAGCGCGGCAGCAGCCGGCACATCGCCTCCACGAAGACGTCGGTCCCCTTCTGCGCACGCACGCGGCCGAAGCAGCCGATCGCGTAGCGGCCCGGCAATCCGGTCTCGGCGAACGCGGCGGCACGATCGGCGGGCGGCGCGTAGACGTCGATGTCGACGCCGTGCGGAATCACGGTCGCCCTCACCTTCAGGAACGACGCGGAGACGTCGCTGGTGGCGATGATCGCGTCCATGCGCCGGATCAGCCAGCGCGTGATCCAGGTGTGATGGCGCTGCGCGGCCGAGGTGAACACGAGCTTCAACGGCCAGCCGAGCGCGCGCAAGGCGACGCCCGCGATCATCTCGTTGTTGCGCCGCGCGTGCCAGACGAGCGGCACCGGCCGGCGCCACAGCTTCAGAAGATCGCCGACACTCAGCCGCGCGATGCCCTCGGGCGCATCCGAACCGAACCAGGCGGCGCGCAACAGCCTCGCGAGCCGTGGCGCCACCATGCGGTTGGTCGCGGTCACGCCGGAATAGCGCTTGTGCAGATTTGGCACGATCAACTGCAGATCGCCGCTGGGATTGGCCACATCAAGCTCCGTTTAGCGGCCCTCCTATACGCAACATTAAGCATAGTGACCAGTTCAGCGGTGCCGAAACCCCCTCTTCACCGCGCAATCGTTAACATCGGCCAACGATCGGGAGACGGGTGAGATCATGACTGTGCTTGTCACCGGCGGTGCCGGCTATATCGGAAGTCACACGGTCCTGGCGCTGGCGGAAGCCGGCGAGGACGTCGTCGTGATCGACGATCTCTCCACCGGTTTTTCCACCTATTTGCCCGAGGGCGTGCCGCTCTTCATCGGCGATGCCGGCGACGAAAATCTCGTCGAAGGCGTCATCGCCCAGCACGACGTCGAGAGCATCATCCATTTCGCGGGCTCCGTGGTGGTGCCGGATTCGATGCGCGATCCGCTCGGTTACTACCGCAACAACTTCATGACTGCGCGCAACCTGCTCAACGTGGCGATGAAGCGCGGCATCAACCGCTTCATCTTCTCCTCCACCGCCGCGGTCTACGGCAATCCGGACCAGGTGCCGGTGCCCGAGCACGCGCCGACGCGGCCGCTCTCGCCCTACGGCTCCTCGAAGCTGATGACCGAGATCATGCTGCACGACGCCGCATCCGCCTACGGCATGCAATACGTCGTGCTGCGCTACTTCAACGTCGCCGGCGCCGATCCGCAGGCGCGCATCGGCCTGGCCACCGTCGGCGCGACGCATCTGCTCAAGATCGCGGTCGAGGCCGCGACCGGCCAGCGCGCCAAGATCGACGTGTTCGGCACCGACTATCCGACGCCCGACGGCAGCTGCATCCGCGATTACATCCACGTCAGCGACCTGGCGCAGGCACATCGCTCGGCGCTCGCCCACTTGCGCGCCGGCGGCGCCTCGATGACGCTCAATTGCGGCTACGGACGCGGCTATTCGGTGCTCGAGACCATCGACGCGGTGCGGCGGGTGTCGGGACGCAGCTTCGCCGTGCAATATGCGCCGCGCCGGCCCGGCGACATCATGACCATGGTCGCCGACACCGGCCGCATCCGCAGCGTGCTGGACTGGAAGCCGCAATACGAGGACCTCGAGACGATTGCGACGCATGCGCTGGCCTGGGAGGAAAAGCTGTTCCGCGAGCGCCGCGGCGAGGTGCGGCAGGCGGCCTCCGCCTAGAAACGCAGCGTGCGCAAGCCCTTAATTGGGCTTGAAAAATACCCTCGCAGCAGGCACAGAGGCGTTCGATCCCTGGCGCGCAGGCAGGTTTGTCCTGCGCCGTCAATGGAATGCGGATGGCCCAGTTCCCGAAGAAAATCACCGACGATCCCTATGGGGCCGCGATCCTGATTCGCCGCCTCGTCCTGGAACAGGGGATCGCCTATTGGCGGCGCTATCTCGTCGCGTTCGTGCTGATGGCAATCGCCGCCGGCGCGACCGCGACCGCGACCTGGGTGCTCGGCCAGGTGATCAACAAGGCCTATGTCGACAAGGACGTCGCCGCCATCGCCAGGCTCTCCGGCGTCACCGTGCTGCTGCTGTTCGTCAAGGGCGTGACGACCTACGGCCACATGGTGACGCTGTCGAAGATTTCCAACGCGATCCTCGCCAACAACCAGCGCCGGCTCTTCGCCAAGCTGATGCGCGAAAGCATCGGCTTCTTCTCCGAGCGGCACTCGTCGGAATTCCTGGCGCGGCTCACCGCCGGCGCAAAGTCCATCACCGACGTCCTCAACATGCTGATCAACGCGATCGGGCGCGACCTCCTGATGCTGGTCGCCCTCGTCGGCGTGATGGTGTGGCAGGACCCGCTGATGTCGCTGCTCGGCCTCGTGGCCGTGCCGCCGGCGATGCTGGTGATGCGCAAGCTCGTGAAGCGGATCAAGGGCCTCGCCTACAACCAGTTCACCGGCACCGCCGACATCCTGGAGACGATGCAGGAATCCCTGCAGGGCATCCGCACGGTCAAGGCGTTCACGCTCGAAGAGGCGATGCAGAGCCGCATCGACGGGAACATCGCCGTCGTCGAGCGCAACGCCAACAAGATGGCCCGCGTCGCCAACCGCTCGAACCCGCTGATGGAGATGCTCGGCGGCTTTGCGGTCGCCGGCTGCCTGCTCTATGGCGGCTACAGCGTGGTGGCGCTCGGCGCCACGCCCGGACAGTTCTTCTCCTTCATGTCGGCGTTCCTGATGGCCACCGAGCCGGCCAAGCGGCTGGCGCGGCTCAACATCGACCTCAACAGCCAGCTGGTCGGCGCGCGCATGCTGCTCGAGGTGGTCGACAGTCCGGCGAGCGAGCATTCCGACGACGACAAGCCGGCGCTGAAGCTGACCGACGCGCGGATCGAGCTGCGCGACGTCAGCTTCGCCTATCGCGCCGGCGAGACCGTGCTGAACCGACTGAGCTTCACGGCCGAGCCCGGCAAGGTCACCGCGCTGGTCGGCCCCTCCGGCGGCGGCAAGTCGACGGTGCTGGCGCTGCTGCTGCGCTTCTACGAGGCGAGCGAGGGCGATATCCTGATCGACGGCCAGTCGATTTCGTCGGTGTCGCGGCGCTCGCTGCGCCGGCAGACCGCCTATGTGGGCCAGGACGTCTATCTGTTCCGCGACACCATCCGCAGCAACATCGCCTTCGGCAAGCCGGACGCGACCGAGGACGAGATCGTCGCGGCCGCGAAGGCGGCCTGCGCGCATGACTTCATCATGAGCTTCCCGTTCGGCTACGACACGCCGGTCGGCGAGCACGGCACGCAGCTCTCCGGCGGCCAGCGGCAGCGCATCGCCGTCGCGCGCGCCCTGATCAAGAACGCGCCGATCATCCTGCTCGACGAGGCCACGGCGGCGCTCGATTCCGAATCCGAGAAGCAGGTGCAGGAGGCGATCGAGCATCTCTGCCGGAACCGCACCACCATCGTCATCGCGCATCGGCTGCACACCATCATGCACGCCGACGCGATCCTGGTAGTCGAGGGCGGCGAGATCGTCGAACGCGGCCGGCACGACGAACTGTTGCGCCGCGGCGGCCGCTACGCATCGTTCTTCCGCCTGCAGCACCACGACACGGGCTCCCTGGCGCTGGCGCCGGCCGGCGCAACCGCGTAACAAGGACCAACTCGCCTTCAAAACCCGCCGAAAAAGGGCCTTTCATGAACGCAGCCTCCTTCGTCATTCCGGCTCCGCCGCAGCCGTCGCTCCCCGTCGTCGGCGAATCCAAGTCCTTCCCGGTGCGCCGGATCTGGTGCGTCGGCCGCAACTATCTCGAGCACATCCGCGAGATGGGCAATGACGAGCGCGCCCCGCCCTTCTTCTTCGCCAAGCACGCCGACATGCTGGTGCCCGACGGCGCCACCATTCCCTACCCGCCGCTGACCAAGGATCTGCATCACGAGGTCGAGCTGATCGTCGCCATGAAGAGCGGCGGCCTGAACATTCCCGCGGACAAGGCGCTCGACCACGTCTACGGCTATGCCGTCGGCATCGACCTCACCCGCCGCGACCTGCAGATCGCCTCGCGCAAGAAGGAGCGGCCGTGGGAGATCGGCAAGTCGTTCGACCATTCGGCGCCCTGCTCCGCGGTGCAGCCGGCCTCGAAGATCGGCCATCCCACCAAGGGCAAGATCTGGCTCACGGTCAACGGCAAGGAAGCCCAGAAGGGCGATCTCAGCGAGCTGATCTGGAACGTGCCGGAGATCATCTGGCAGCTTTCCCAGCAGGTGAAGCTCGCCGCCGGCGACATCATCATGACGGGTACGCCGGCCGGCGTCTCCCAACTCCAGCCCGGCGACAAGCTCGAATGCGGCGTCGACGGCGTCGGCACGCTCAAGGTGTCGATCGGCGAGCCGGAATAATCCGCAGGCCACGGCATCCGACGACACGAAGCCCCGGAGCACGCTCCGGGGCTTTTGATTCGGGCAGCTCTCGCCGGCGCCGTTATCTGAAGGCGGATGCGACGATCAGGCCGATGATCAGCACGGTCAGCGAGTATTTCAGCGTGTAGTAGACGCTGCGGTTCCATTCCTTGAGCTTGCGGCTCTGGAGATGGACCTCATAGAGCTTGCCGAAGATCTTGTTGAGCGCGCCGACATGCTCGCCCTCGACGTTCTGGGTCGCGGACGCCTTGACGATGTGATGGCTGACCCAGCGGTTGATCGCGGTCATGAAGCCGTACTTCATGGGACGCTCGACGTCGCAGAACAGGATGATGCGGTTGACGTCGGTCGCGTTCTCGGCGCTGTGGATGAAGGTCTCGTCGAACATGAAGGCTTCGCCGTCGCGCCAGACGCATTCGACGCCGTCGACCAGGATCCGGCACTTGTTCGAGTTCGGCGTGACGAGCCCGAGGTGATAGCGCAGGGAGCCCGCGAAGGGGTCGCGGTGCGCGCCCAGCTTGCCGCCCGGCGGCAGCATCGCGAACATGGCACCGTGCACGCTCGAAATCGAATTCAGGAGCTCCACCGTGTTCGGGCACAGCGTGCGCGCCGACGGCAGGAAGTCGTCGTACCATTTCAGGTAGAACCGCTTCCAGCCGCTCTTGAAGAAGGAATAGAAGCCCCAGTCGTTGTTCTTCGCCGCCGCGCGAATGAAGCCCTCGTCGAACAGCCGCACCGCCTCGTCACGGATCGTCTCCCAATTGTCGCGCAGCGGCTCGAGCTCGGGAAACCGCTCGACCGCGATCACCGGCGCGTTCGGTACGGCCGAGCCCGCATACATCAGGACATTGTAGGGCGCGAGATAGGTCGAGTGATCGCCGAGCTGGCGGGCGAAGCGGAGCCTCAGCTTGCCGCGGCAGTGCACGTAGACCGTCGAAGCCACGAGCACATAGAGGAAAACGAGTTGCGGCGCGAAGAGCTGTCTCAGCATGTCTTCGATCCCAGTGACCCGGCCAGGGACGGTGTGTAACCCGCCCCGGCCCGAGCGGCAAGGCTGGCCCGGTTACAGGCTGGCCCGGTTACGGCCCGCACACGCAAGACGACGCAGGGAGGGTCCGGCCGGGAGCCGTCACGAGTACTGCATCACCCCGTCATCGACCTTGCCGAAGCGCAGGCTGACGATGTCGAGCGCGTAGTTCTGATAGAGCCGCCATGGCCGCTTCGAGCCCTGCTTCGGCATCCTCGCGACCGCGCGCTGCACATAGCCCGAGCTGAAGTCGAGCGAGGGCTCGAGGGTGATCGTCGGGTCGGCGTTGTGCGGCATGCATTGGCGAAAATTATGCCGGTCCATGTAGTTGATGAGCCGGCAGACATATTCGCAGGTCAGGTCGCATTTGAGCGTCCACGACGCGTTGGTGTAGCCGAAGGCTGAGGCCATGTTGGGCAAGTCGGCATACATCATGCCCTTGTAGGTCAGCGTGCTCGCGAAATCGACCGGGCGACCGTCGACGCTGACCTCGAGCCCGCCGACGACCTGCAGCACGAGACCCGTGGCGGTGACGATGATGTCGGCGTCCAGCTCGTTGCCGTCCTTCAGGCGGATGCCCTTCGGCGTGAAGGTATCGATCTCGTTGGTGACGACACGCGCGCGCTCGTCGCGGATCGCCTTGAACAGATCGCCGTCGGGCACCAGGCACAGCCGCTGGTCCCACGGATTGTAGCGCGGGGTGAAATGCGTGGCGACGTCGTAGTCCGGGCCCAGCGCCATCCTGACGCCGCCGAGGATCAATTGCTTGACGCGCGCGGGCTTGCGGCGGCTGAGCTGGAAGAAATACATCCCCCACAGCACGTTGCGCCAGCGGATCAAATGATAGGCAAGCCGTGCGGGCAGATTGCGGCGCAGCTTGTTGGCGACGGGGTCCTGCGCGGGCCGCGATACCACATAGGTCGGCGAGCGCTGCAGCATGATCACGTCCGACGCCGTCTTGGCGAGTTCCGGCACCAGCGTCACCGCGGTGGCGCCCGAGCCGATCACCACGACGCGCTTTCCGGCATAGTCGATGTCCTCGGTCCATTTCTGCGGATGCACGATGCGGCCGCCGAAGTCCGCCGCGCCCTTGAACTCCGGCGTGTAGCCCTCCTCGTATTTGTAGTAGCCGGCGCACAGAAACAGGAAATTGCAGGTGAAGCGCACGATCTCGATCGCGCCCTCGGAGACAAGGCGCTCGGCCTCGACGGTCCAGCGCGCATCCGGCGTCGACCACGAGGCGCGCCTGACGCGATGGCGATAGCGGATCTTCTCGTCGATGCCGTTCTCGGCCGCGGTCTCGCGCACGTAGTTCAGAATCTGCGGGCCGTCGGCGATTGCCTTCGGATCGGTCCACGGCTTGAACGAATAGCCGAGCGTGAACATGTCGCTGTCGGACCGGATGCCGGGATAGCGGAACAGGTCCCAGGTGCCGCCGATGCAGTCGCGTCCCTCGAGGATGACGTAGCTCTTGGTCGGGCATTTCGTCTTGAGGTGATAACCCGCGCCGATGCCGGACAGGCCGGCGCCGACGATCAGCACGTCGAAATGTTCCGGTTGCCGCATCGCTCTCCTCCGCCGCCTGCGATTGTCCGACCGCACGTGCAGTCAGTCAACCCGCAAGAACCGCAGGTTGCGCCCGCCCTCCCTGGCAATCGCGCACGAAGCAGGAGGCCCCGGATCGCTCCAGGGCCTCTTTGTGTCTCAGTACCGGTAGTGGTCCGACTTGTACGGGCCTTCCCGCTTGACGCCGATGTAGTCGGCCTGGTCCTTGCGCAACTCGGTGAGCTTGACGCCGATCTTGGCGAGATGCAGGCGCGCGACCTTCTCGTCCAGCGTCTTCGGCAGCACGTAGACCTTCTTCTCGTACTTGCCGTCCTTGTTGTTGGCGAACAGCTCGATCTGCGCCAGCGTCTGGTTGGTGAAGGAGGCCGACATCACGAAGCTCGGGTGGCCCATGGCGTTGCCGAGGTTCACGAGGCGGCCTTCCGACAGCATGATGATGCGGTGCTTGTCGGGGAATTCGATCTCGTCGACCTGCGGCTTGATGTTGGTCCACTTCAGATTGCGCAAGCTGGCGATCTGGATCTCGTTGTCGAAGTGGCCGATGTTGCAGACGATGGCGCGATCCTTCATCGCGCGCATGTGCTCGATCGTGATGATGTCCTTGTTGCCGGTCGCGGTGACGAAGATGTCGGCGCGGGGCGCGGCGTCCTCCATGGTCACGACCTCGTAGCCCTCCATCGCGGCCTGCAGCGCGCAGATCGGGTCGATCTCGGAGACCATGACGCGGCAGCCGGCCTGGCGCAGCGAGGCAGCGCTGCCTTTGCCGACGTCGCCAAAACCCGCGACCATGGCCACCTTGCCCGACAGCATCACGTCGGTGCCGCGGCGGATGCCGTCGACCAGCGATTCACGGCAGCCATAGAGGTTGTCGAAT
>NZ_JAGWUA010000012.1 GCF_028868675.1 Bradyrhizobium sp. | reverse complement strand
GAGGACGTGTACAAGATCTACGCCGAGAGCTTTCGCAGCACCGACCACCTGCACCGCATCCAGCAGGAGGCGCAGGCGGGGCTGGCGAAGGTGTTCGCGGGCTGACGAACGCGGCTGGACGTGGGCTCGAAGGGGGCAGGCGATTTAGAATCTGGGAACAACCCCATGCACGGCGGTCTCGGAGGATGGCTTGCCCGGAGAAACCGAGGGAGCGACCGTCGGCCACGGAAGAAACGGGCTATTGCCTGCCTTCCACACTGCGGCCAAGCCGTCTATATATCTGGGCAGCGGATTCAGCCGTTTTGCCACAGGAAAACGACCATGGCCGATATCACGGTCCATCTCGACGACGAACTCTATGACAAGGCTTCGCGGGTCGCCAGACTTGATAATTTGAGCGTGAAAGAACTCGTCGAGGACGTCATGCGCCGTCATCTGGACTACGTTGAGGTCGTGGCGGATTTTTCGAAAATGCCGCCGCTCTCGCTCGGGAACTATGAACTTCATCGCGATCCCGATGAAAGCGATGAGGATTACGCATTCCGGCGCTCACTTTTTCAGTGAGTCGTGAATGTCTCCGCCCTTTCGTCGCGGCGACATGGTCTGGAGCTACTTTCCTTTCGCCGAAACTCCCGACATGCCTGCGCGGACGCGTCATGCGGCGATCATCATCGGCGCCTTCTCGGCGACCGACGCCTCCAACACGTTGAGACGCCCAGTGCCGGCGTATGGGGCCGCGGTCGCGGTTTACACTTCCTCAAAAGGCAGGAAATTCGACGACAACCTGCCGATCGGAGTTATTCAGGTGTCCCTGGACAGGGTACGTCAGAACAGGAATAACGCAGCATTCTTCATCGATACCCGGGTCCGCGCATATCTTCCGATCCACACGGACTATTTTCCCGATCTGAATGCGCCTAATCATGGTCTGATCACGTCCATCGATCCGGGATTGTTCAGACGGATCATGGAGGAGTTTGCGCGAGTGAACGAGCGAGCGCGAGAGCAGATCGTGGCAGTCGGACCGCTTCGCCCTCGTTGATGTCCGAAACTCGAAGCCAGCAACCAACGACGAGAACCGCAAACGAGATGACCAGCGCCCATTCGTCACCATATCCCGAATTCGACTACATCGTCGTCGGCGCCGGTTCCGCCGGCTGCGTGCTCGCCAACCGGCTGTCGGCCGATGGCAGGCATTCGGTGCTGCTGCTCGAGGCCGGGCCGAAGGATTCCAACATCTGGATCCACGTGCCGCTCGGCTATGGCCGGCTGTTCAAGGAGAAGAGCGTCAACTGGATGTACCAGACCGAGCCGGAGCCGGAGCTCGGCGGACGGCAGGTGTTCCAGCCGCGCGGCAAGACGCTCGGCGGCTCGAGCTCGATCAACGGTCTCTTGTACGTGCGTGGCCAGCACGAGGACTACGACCGCTGGCGCCAGCGCGGCAATGCTGGCTGGGGCTATGACGACGTGCTGCCCTATTTCAAGAAGGCGGAGAACCAGGCGCGCGGCGCCGATGCGTTCCACGGCACGGGCGGCCCGCTGCCGGTGTCCGACATGGTGCAGGTCGAGCCGCTGTCAAAAGCCTTCATCCAGGCGGCGGTCGAGACCGGATTGCCCTACAATCCCGATTTCAACGGCGCCTCGCAGGAAGGCGTCGGCTTCTTCCAGACCACGACGCGCAACGGTCGCCGCGCATCCACCGCGGTCGCCTATCTCGGCCCCGCGAAGGGCCGCGACAATCTCAGGATCGAGACTTCTGCGCAGGCCTGCCGCATCCTGTTCGAGGGCCGTCGCGCCGTCGGGCTCGAATATCGGCAAGGCGCGGATGTGCGCCGCGCGCGGGCGCGCAAAGAGGTGCTGGTGTCGAGCGGCGCCTACAACTCGCCGCAGCTCCTGCAGCTCTCGGGTGTCGGGCCAGCGGACCTCCTGCGCAAGCACGGCATCGACGTGGTGCTCGATGCGCAGGGCGTCGGGCACGATCTGCAGGACCACATGCAGGTGCGCATCGTCATGCGCTGCGCGCAGAAGATCACCCTCAACGACACGGTCAACCATCCGATCCGCCGCACGCTCGCCGGTGTGCGCTATGCGCTGTTCCGCCAGGGGTGGCTGACGATCGCGGCCGGCACGGCGGGCGCATTCTTCAAGACCAATCCGCGGCTCGCCTCGCCCGACGTCCAGGTCCATTTCCTCCCCTTCTCGACCGACAAGATGGGCGAGAAGCTGCACGATTTTTCCGGTTTCACGGCGTCGGTCTGCCAGTTGCGCCCCGAAAGCCGCGGCAGCCTGCGCATCAGGAGCGCCGACCCGATGGCGCCGCCAGAAATCCGCATCAACTACATGTCGACCGAGACCGACCGCACCACCCATGTCGAGGCGCTGAAACATCTGCGCAGAATCCTCAACGCGCCGGCGCTGAAGCCGTTCGTGGTCGAGGAGGTCGATCCCGGCGCCGGGGTCGCAAGCGACGACGAACTCCTGGACTTCTGCCGTCAGCGCGGCAGCACCATCTATCATCCGACCTCGACCTGCCGTATGGGCAATGACGCGCTGGCGGTGGTCGACCAGCGGCTGCGGGTGCGGGGGCTGGAGGGCCTGCGCGTCGTCGACGGCTCGGTGATGCCGGATCTCGTGTCGGGCAATACCAACGCGCCGATCATCATGATCGCCGAAAAGGCCTCCGACATGATATTGGAGGATGCGCGGTAATCCCCGCGCTTCCTCGAGAAGGAGCATACGGCTTGGCACCTCGATTCCGCATCGGCACGCGCAAGAGCGCGATGGCGCTGGCCCAGACCGAGGAGATCGCGCGTCGCCTCGTCGCCGCCGTGCCCGGCATCGACGTCGAGATCGTCAAGTTCGACACCACGGGAGATACCGACCAGACCAGCAAGCTGTTGCCGCATGGCGGCAAGGGCGGCGCCTTCGTGGCGCAGATCCGCGCCGCCGTCGTCGCGGGCGAGCTGCAGGCGGCGATGCATTCGCTCAAGGACGTGCCGGGCAACGAGGACACGCCGGGGCTCGTGATCGGCGCCACGCTGTCGCGCGACCCGCCGGGCGATGCGCTGGTGCTGCGCCAGGGCGTCACGCTGGACGCGCTCCGGCAGTCGCGCGGCAAGGGCTTCAAGCTCGGCACCAACGCGGTGCGGCGCGCGGCCTATGCACGGCGGCTGTTTCCGGACATCGAGGTGATTCATTTTCGCGGCGCCGCCGACACCCGCGTGCGCAAGCTCGACAATGGCGAGAAGCAGCGGCTGCCGGACGGCGGCGCAGTGGGACCGGCGGATGCGCTGATCATGGCGCGCTCCGGCCTCGACCGCGTCGGTCTCGCCGATCGCATCGCCTACGAGTTCACGCCCGACGAAATGCTGCCGGCGGCCGGCCAGGGCATCGTCGCGGTGGAATGCGCCGCGCGGGACTGGGGGAGCCGGGGCATTCTCGCGGCGATCGACGACCCCGCGGCGCATCTCTCCGCCGATGCCGAGCGCGAGGTGCTCTGGGTGCTCAACGGCCACTGCAATTCGCCGGTCGCGGGCTTCTCGACGATTGTGGGCGATCGGATGTCGCTGACCGCATCGGTGCTCGACCTCTCCGGCAACACCATCATCGAAGCCTCGCGCAGCGGTCCGGCCGACCGGCCGCGCGAACTCGGCCGCGCGGTCGGGCTCGAATTGCTCGCCAGGGGCGCCGCCGGGATCATCGAGCGCAGCCGGCCGCGCTGAGCTCTCAGCCGCGCAGGCGCTTCAGCATCCGCTCGACGTTGGCGATCGGCGTTTCCGGCTGGATGCCGTGACCGAGATTGAAGATCAGCCGGCCCTCGCCGTAATTCGCCAGCACGTCGTCGACCGCGCGATCGAGCGCTTCGCCGCCGGTGATCAGCACCAGCGGATCGAGATTGCCCTGGACCGCGACCTTGCTCTGCACCCGCTCGCGGATGAAGGACGGCTCCGCCGTCCAGTCGATGCTGACCGCATTCACGCCGGTCGTCTCGACATAGGCCGGCAGCAGCGCGCCGGCGCCGCGCGGAAAGCCGATGATCCTGGCATCCGGCGCCCTGGCGCGGACGCCTTCGACGATGCGCCGCGTCGGCTCGATCGACCAGCGGGCGAATTCGCGCGGAGGCAGCACGCCCGCCCAGGTGTCGAAGATCTGCAGCGCGTCGGCGCCCGCGGCGAGCTGCGCCAGCAAATAGTCGATCGAGCTGGCCACCAGCACGTCGATGATCTCGGTAAAGGCCCCGGGATGCCGGTAGGCCATGATCCGCGCCGGCGCCTGGTCCGGCGTGCCCTGGCCCGCGACCATGTAGGTCGCGACCGTCCACGGCGCGCCGCAGAATCCGATCAGCGCGATCTTCGGATCGAGCGCGTGCCGCACCCGGCGCAGCGCCTCGAACACCGGCTCGAGCTTGTCCATGTCGGCGCGCCGCGAAAGCGAGGCGAGCTTGGCGGGATCGTCCAGCGGATCGAGCCGCGGACCTTCGCCGACCTCGAAGCGCACGGAGCGTCCGAGCGCGTAGGGCACGACGAGGATGTCGGAGAAGATGATCGCCGCGTCGAAGCCGAACCGGCGGATCGGCTGCAGCGTCACCTCGGCTGCAAGCTCCGGCGTGAAGCAGAGATCGAGAAAGCCGCCGGCGCTGGCGCGCACCTCGCGATATTCGGGCAGATAGCGGCCGGCCTGCCGCATCATCCACACCGGCGGGATGCGCTGCTTCTGGCCCGAGAGCACGTCGAGGAAGGGTTTTGCGGGGGGCACGAAATGTCCTGGCTTGGGGAGCTGCGGCTCCTGATACACCGCCGCTGCGGCATGGCCAAGCGGAACACGGGAACCAGCCGAAACCGGCGGCGTTGACCAGCCAACGGAGGATTTTCGATGGTCCAGAAATTCAATCCCGCGCCGCACGACAAGCATGCCGAGGACCCGCGCGAGGCGCTTGCCGCGGACCTTGACGCGCATACCAGGCTTCAGACCGGGCTGGTCGACACCTTTCCGGCGTCCGACCCCGTCGCCGCCACCCAGCCGACGCCGTCCAAGGCCGACGCCGAGGCCGAAAACGCCTCGTTGTGGAACAAGGTTAAGGCCATCTTCAGCTGACGCCGGTCGACTCCGAATTCCGATAGAGCCGATAACGGATCGTTAGCGATCAAACGACCGCCGTGGCCGCAAGGATGCGCATGGGTCCGGAATCGGCGGCGCCCTTCAGGCTTCGATAAGGGAAGCGTTGGATTTTCCGCTCGCTCGGAGAACCCTGCGCGATGGACGTCACCACCCACAGAGCCGGTTTGAAGCGCCTGCCGTTGCGGGCCGCCGCGTTCGTCGCGCTGGCCTGCACCGCCATTCTCGGCATGAGCGGCTGGCGCGAGTGGAGCGCGCGCGACTCGCGGCTCAGGAGCGCCGAGGCGGAAATGGCGAACGTCGCGCGCTCGCTCAATCAGCACGCCGAGGACAGCCTCGACCTGCTCGATTCCGGCGTGGTCGGCGTCGTCAGCCGCCTGGAGATGGACGGCACCGATCCGGTCACGATCGCGAAGCTCAACAACGTCTTCGAGGCGCGCAAGAAAGCGATCGACCGTGTCCACAGCTTCGCCGTCGTCGACAGCCAGGGCAAGTGGCTGACGCCGTCGGGCGGGACGAGCAGCACGCTCAGCGATGATGAATTCTTCCGCTACCATCAGCTCTCGCCGCGGCGCGAGGCCTTTGTCGGTCATCCCGTCAAGAGCCTGATCGACGGCGTATGGGTCATCACACTGTCGCGGCGCTTCAACCGTCCGGACGGCAGTTTCGGCGGCGTGGTGCTCGCGACCATGAGCGCCGACTACCTGTCGCACTTCTATCAGCAGTTCGAGATCGGCCGGAAGGGCACGATCTGGCTCGCCCACGCCGACGGCATGATCATGGCGCGCACGCCGGACAACGCGATGCATGTCGGGCGCAGCATCGCCGACTCGGCGCTGTTCCGCGATCCGGGCCTGCAGCGGCCGGACGGGTCCTATCACTTCAAGTCGCCGGTCAATGGCGTCGAGCGCGTCAGCTTCTTCAAGCGCAGCAGCCGCTTTCCGCTCGTCCTGGTGGCCACCGTCGAGAAGGAGGAGTTGCTTGCGCCCTGGCGGGCGGCCGCGATCTCCAGGATGGGGTTCGTGTTCGCGCTGGTGCTGCTGATCGCCATCATCGGCGCGGTGCTGGTCCGCCAGTTGCAGAGGGGCCAGCGCATGGCGGCAGCGCTGGTGGAGAAGGAAGCGCATTTCCGCCTGCTCGCCGAAGGCTCGAGCGACATGGTGACCCGCATCGGACTCGACGAGCGAGTCCGCTACGTGTCGCCCTCGTCCATCCGCGTGCTCGGGTGGCGCTCCAGCCAGCTGGTCGGCACCCCGGTGCTGGCCGGCGTCAATCCGGAAGACCTGCCGGAGGTCCAGGCGATCGTCGACGCGATCAGGCGCGGCGAAAAGGAGGAGGCGCGGATCGTCTATCGGAACGCGCATCGGAGAAAGTCCGAGGTCTGGCTGGAATCGACGATGCGGGTGACGCGCAAGGTCGATGGCAAGATCGACGGCGTGGTCGCGATCACGCGCGACGTCACCGAGCACAAGAATCTGGAAAACAGGCTCGAGACGCTGGCCATCGAGGACGCTCTCACCGGGCTTGCCAACCGCCGCCGCTTCGACGAGCGCCTGACCGAGGAATGGGCGAGGGCCTACCGCGACCGCTCCAGCCTCGGGCTGCTGATGATCGATCTCGACCGTTTCAAGTCCTACAACGACCAGTACGGACATCCGGCCGGCGACGAATGCCTGCGCATCCTGGGCGGCATCCTCGCCCGCGAGGCGCACCGGACCACCGATCTTGCCGCGCGCTACGGCGGCGAGGAATTCGCCGTGTTGCTGCCCAACACCGACGCGGCCGGCTGCGTGCGGATCGGCGAGCGCATCCTGCAGGCCATCCGCGACGCCGGCATCGCCCATCCGTCCAACCTGCCGTCGGGACACGTGACCGCCTCGATCGGCGCCACCGCCTGCCGCCCGGCGCTCGAGCGGACGGCGGGACAGGGCTCTCTGGTCCACGCCGCCGATCAGGCGCTCTACAAGGCGAAGCAGGGCGGGCGCGACCGTCTCGTGGCGTCGGGCGAGCTCAGAAACCTGATGGCGGTAGCCTCAGGCCGGTAGCCGGCGCATGGCGCGTCAATAATGCGGCGGACGCTCATTGGCGGGGCCGGGTGCGTTGGCTTCGGCCTCCTGCAGGCGATCCCTGAGCTCGGAGATATGCCGCGTCAGGGCGTCGATCTGCTTCCATTGCGCGGTGATGGTCTCGTTCAGGGTCTCGATGGTGTCGTCCTGATAGGCCAGCCTCGCCTCCAGCGCATCGATGCGCTCGCCGAGCGCCTTGATCTCATTCATTATCGGCGCCTTCCCTTGCTCGCTCGCGCAGCCCGTGGCCGAGCGCGACCCGTTCGTCGAACACGAAGCATTCGCCGCGCCAGCGGCTCTGCGCTTCCGGCACCTCCTCGAGATATCTGAGAATGCCGCCCTTGAGGTGGTAGACCTCGGCAAAGCCGCGCGCCAGCAGATGCGCGCTCGCCTTCTCGCAGCGAATGCCGCCGGTGCAGAACATCGCGATCCTGCGGTGCCTCGCCGGGTCGAGATTTTGCGCGGCAAAATCCTTGAACTGGCCAAAACTGCGCAGGCCGGGATCGATCGCGCCCTCGAACGTGCCGATCGCCACCTCGAAGGCGTTGCGGGTGTCCAGCAGGACCGTGTCGGGCTCCGCGATCAGCGCGTTCCAGTCGGCCGCATCGATGTAGATGCCGACCTGACGCGTCGGATCGGCGGCGGCGTCGCCGAGGGTGACGATCTCCTTCTTCAGGCGCACCTTGAGCCGTCCGAACGGCATCGCTGCACTGGTCGAGAACTTTAATTCGAGATTGTCGAGCCGGCCGCCGAACAGGGCGCCATGGGCAAGCTCATGGGCGAGGGCGTCGATCGCCGCATCGGTGCCGGCAAGCGTGCCGTTGATGCCCTCCTGCGCCAGCAGCACGCTGCCTTTCAGGCCGAGGCCATCGCAGAACGCACGGAGCGGTTCGCGCAGTTCGCGAAAATCGGGCAGTGCGGCGAATTGGTAGAAGGCGGCGACCTCGTAAGCCATGGGTCCGTTTAGCAGGCGGGTGGCAGCGGGAAAACCCGCGTGACGCTGGGGCCCCGACGCGGTCCCATTCGCCGGGCGGATGGCAGCCATTTCCCTGGTATGCCAGCCATTGCCCCGCCGGGCCTGAATGTGCCATGTAGACGCCGGTTTTCGAAGACCGCGCACGGCGCGCGGCAGGGGCAAAGAGCAGAAACGGCATGAGAAGCTTCCATTTTCCCGGCAGGTCCACGGTCCACGCCCAGAACGCGATGGTGGCGACCTCGCATCCGCTAGCCTCGCTCGCCGCGATCGAGGTGCTGCGCGAGGGCGGCACCGCGGCGGACGCAGCCGTCGCGGGCTGCGCGCTGCTCGGTGTGATCGAGCCGCAATCGACCGGCATCGGCGGCGACTGCTTTGCGCTGATCCAGCCGCGCGGTGAGGGCAAGATCACCGCCATCAACGGCTCCGGCCGCGCGCCCAAGGCGGCGAACTGCGAATGGTATCTCGAGCGCAAGATCCATGCGGTGCCATTGACCTCGGCGCATGCAGTCTCGGTCCCCGGCGCGGTCGATGCCTGGGCCACCATCCTGCGCGACCACGGCAAGCTCGGGCTCGACCGGCTGCTGCAGCCGGCGATCAAGGCGGCGGAGGAGGGCTATGTGGTCGCGCCGCGCGTCGCCTTCGACTGGAAGAACCAGTTCGAGAAGCTGAAGAACGGCACCAACACCCAGCGCTATCTGCTGCCGCACGGCAAGCCCGCGGTCGCCGGCGACGTCATCCGCCAGCCGGAGCTCGGCAAGACGCTGCGCACCATCGCCAAAGACGGCCGCGACGCCTTCTACAAGGGCGCGGTCGCCGAGGACATCGTCGAGACGCTGCGCGGAATCGGCGGCCTGCATACGCTCGATGATTTCGCCGCCCACACCACCGAGGTGACCACGCCGATTGGCACCCTCTACAAGGGCCACGACGTCTGGCAGTGCCCGCCGAACGGACCCGGCATCACGATGCTGGTGATGCTGAACATCCTGTCGCGGTTCGACCTGACGAGGTTCGCCCCGCTCAGCGTCGAGCGCTTCCATCTCGAGGCGGAAGCCGCCCGCATCGCCTACATGATCCGCGAGCAGCACGTCGCCGATCCCGCCCACATGAAGATCGACGTCGCAAAGATCCTTGCGAAGGAATATGCCGACGAATACATCGGCAAGATCCGCATGGACGGCATGCTCGATCTGCCGAATGTCGCCCCGCCGATGAATCCATCGACCATCTACATCACGGTCGTGGACAAGGACCGCAACGTCTGCTCCTTCATCAACTCGATCGCGCACTCCTTCGGCTCGGCGATCGTCTCGAACGGGACCGGCGTTCTGCTGCAGAACCGCGCCGGCGGCTTCCGCATCCAGCCCGGCCATCCCAACTGCATCGCCGGCGGCAAGCGCCCGCTGCACACCATCATCCCGAGCCTCGTCACCAAGGGCGGCCGCGCGCTGATGCCGTTCGGCGTGATGGGCGGCCAGTACCAGCCGGTCGGTCAGACCCGCGTACTGACCAACATGCTCGACTATGGCTGCGACGTGCAGGAGGCGATCGACATGCCGCGCGGCCTGCACTACGAGGGCGTCTATCAGCTCGAGGACGGCGTGCCGGCCGCGATCGTCGAAGGCCTGAAGAAGCTCGGCCACAAGACCACGAGCGTGGTCAGCCCGCTCGGCGGCGGCCAGGCGATCTGGATCGACTGGGACAAGGGCACGCTGACCGGCGGTTCCGATCCGCGCAAGGACGGCTGCGCGCTCGGCTATTGAGCGGGAATGCGCCAGGCGAAGTTCCTCGCGCGATCAGAAAAAGTTGACGACAGCGCGCGGCGGCCCTCAGGTCGCCGCGCGATGCCGCGCGGAACGGAGTTCAGCGCCCCAAGTTAACGGACGATGAGCGGTGCAGGCATGCGCCGCTTCTTCTCGAAAGCGGCGGAGGCCGTCATGCCCGACAAATCAGGTTCCCGACATCACGGATTCGATCGTCGCACCTTCATGGCCGGAGCGGCCGGCAGCGCGCTCGCCCCGTTGACGGCGCGGGCAGCCGCGCAGGACGCGCGCTCGCCCGTCGTGCAGGATCCCGTATTGCCGGTCGACGTGACGTTGCGCGTGAACGGGGAGGATCGGCATCTGCGCATCGACGCGCGCACCACCGTGCTCGATGCGCTGCGCGAGCATCTCGGCCTCACCGGCAGCAAGAAGGGTTGCGACCACGGCCAGTGCGGGGCCTGCACGGTGCTGATCGGCGATCGGCGCGTGGTGTCGTGCCTGACCCTGGCGCTGTCGGCGGAGGGGAGGGAGATTACTACCATCGAAGGTCTCGCCAGTGGCGAGCGGTTGCATCCGATGCAGCAGGCCTTCATCGACCAGGACGCGTTCCAGTGCGGCTATTGCACGCCCGGGCAGATCATGTCCGCGGTGGCCTGCGTGAAAGAAGGGCATGCCGGCAGCGAGGCCGATATCCGCGAATACATGAGCGGCAACATCTGCCGCTGCGCCGCCTATCCCAACATCGTCGCAGCCGTGAAGCAGGCCGCGCCCGAAATCATGAGGGGCTAGGCCATGCGATCCTTTTCCTATCAGAAGGCCACCGATCCCGGTGCCGCGCTCCGCGCGTTGAACGCCGCCGCCACGGACAGCAGGCCGTTGACCGAAGCCGCGGCCCAGCCGCTCGCCGGCGGCACCACGCTGCTCGACCTGATGAAGCTCGACGTGATGCGGCCGGCGAGCATCGTCAACATCACGCCGCTGGCGCGGACGTGGTCGGCCGTCGACGCCGGCGTCGACGGCCTGCGCCTCGGCGCGCTGGCGAAGATGTCCGACGTCGCCGCCCATCCGGAGGTCCAGCGCAGCTATCCGGTCGTCGCCGATTCGCTCAAGCTTGCTGCGAGCCCGCAGCTGCGCAACATGGCGACGCTTGGCGGCAACGTCCTGCAGCGAACCCGCTGCAGCTATTTTCGCGACGTCAGCTACGCGAACTGCAACAAGCGCAACCCCGGCTCGGGCTGCGCCGCCATGGACGGCGTCAACCGCATGCATGCGGTGCTCGGCACCTCGAACCAGTGCATCGCGACCTACCCCGGCGATTTCGCTCAGGCCCTGATCGCGCTGGATGCGATGGTCGAGATCACCGGCGCCTCCGGCACGCGGAGCATGCCGTTCGCACAGTTGCACAAGGCGCCCGGCAACTCGCCGCAGATCGAGACGTCGCTGCAACCGGGTGAGCTGATCTCCGCCTTCACGGTCTCCGGCCGCTGGCCGCGCTCGCTCTACCTCAAGGTCCGCGACCGGCAATCCTACGAGTTCGCGCTGTCCTCGGCCGCGGTCGCCCTGGACGTCCAGGACGGCGTGATCAGCGATGCCCGCGTTGCGCTCGGCGGCGTCGCCACGGTGCCCTGGCGTGCGCGCGAAGCGGAAGCGCTGCTGAAGGGCCGCAGGTTCGATGATGGCCTCGCGCAGCGCGTGGCGGAGGCCGCCTTCGCGGATGCGACTGGAAGGCGGCACAACGGCTTCAAGATCGCGCTCGGCCGGCGCGTGGTGGCCCGCGCGCTGCAGCAGGCCGTAACGATGGAGATCTGACCATGACCACTGCCGCTCCCGAACCGAAGGGCAATATGGGTCAGCCGGTGCCGCGCTACGACGCGGTCGCGAAAGTCACGGGGAGGGCGACCTATGCCTCCGATACGCCGCTCGCCAATCCCGCCTATGCGTTCCTGGTCACCAGCGCGATCGCGAAGGGGCGCATCGACGGTTTCGATCTCGCCGACGCCCGGCGGGTGCGCGGCGTCATCGAGATATTCACTCACGAGAATGCTCCGAAGCTGAAGGAGTCGAAGCTGTTCAGCAACGGCGGCTATGCCTCGACCACCATCCAGCCGCTGAAATCGGCCGACATCGCCCATGACGGCCAGATCATCGCCGTGGTCGTGGCCGACAGCTACGAGGCCGCGCGCGAGGCCGCCTACCGCGTCAAGGTGAACTACGCGGCGGCGATGCCGGCGGCGACCTTCGACTCGCCGGGAGCGACGGCGGCGGCGGCGAAGGGGCAGAACGGCCAGTTCAAGGAAGATCCCAGGGTCGGGGACTTCGCCAGGGCTTTCGACGAGGCCGAGGTCAAGCTGACGGCCGCTTACGAAACACCCACCCAGCACCACAATCCGATGGAGCTGTTTGCGACCAGTTGCGCCTGGACGGGCGACGATCTCGTGATCTACGAGCCGAGCCAGTACGTCCACGGCCTGAAGAATGGCGTGGCGGGACAGCTCGGCATCGACGCCGACAAGGTGCGTGTGGTCAATCCCTATGTCGGCGGCGCCTTCGGCTCGAAGGGCTCGATGACGCCGCGCACCGCCATCATCGCCGGCATCGCGCGGCGACTGAACCGGCCGGTCAAGCTGGTTCCGACCCGCGACCAGGGTTTTACCATCGCGACCTATCGCGCCGAGACGCGCCACGAGATCCAGCTCGGTGCCAGCCGCGACGGCCGGCTGCTGGCGCTGCGCCACGAGGGCATGGAGGTATCGTCGCGTCCGGACCCCTATTGCGTCGGCGGCACCAAGACGACGACGCGGCTCTATGCCTGTGCGAACGTCGACAGCCTGGTATCGATCGTGCGCGCCGACCGCAACACGCCAGGTTTCATGCGCTCGCCGCCTGAAGTGCCGTATCTGTTCGCGCTCGAAAGCGCGATGGACGAGCTCGCGGTCAAGCTCGCCATGGATCCGATCGAGCTCCGCCGCATCAACGACACCGCCAACGAACCGATCGACGGCAAGCCCTACACGTCGCGTTCGCTGATGGCGTGCTTCGACGCCGGCGCCAGGGCGTTCGGCTGGTCGCAGCGCTCGCCCGCGCCGGGCTCGATGAGCGACGGCGACTGGCTGGTCGGCTATGGCTGTGCCGCGACCTGCTATCCGACCCAGATGGCACCGGCGGCCGCGCGCGTGCGGCTGCAGCGCGACGGGCGCACCCGCGTCGAGATCGCCGGTCACGAGATCGGCAACGGCGCCTATACGGTGATCGCGCAGGCCGCCGCCGAGCGGCTCGGCGTGCCCCTGGAGAAGGTCACGGTCCATATCGGCGATAGCGACCTGCCGCCGGCTCCCGTTGCCGGCGGCTCGAACTCGACCGCCAGCACATGCTCGGCCGTGATGATGGTGTGTGACAAGGTGCGCCAGCGCCTGTTCAGGGCGCTGTTGCCGAACGAAGGTCTCGCGGACAGGGCCAAGGAGACCGTGGGCATCGGCCAGACTCCGGCAACGCAGGCGGCGAGAAGCGGCCAGCCACTCGATCGCGACAAGGCGTTCGAGGCGCTCGGCGCCGACGTGGTCGAGGACTACGGCGAATGGAAGCCGGACGGCGCGCCGCTCGATTCCTTCCACGCCATGCACCAGGGCCAGATGCGCATGGTCGGCGGCGACAAGATGAAGGGCGCGATCGCCTATGCCTTCGGCGCCGAGTTCGTCGAGGTCAGGGTCAACCGCTTCACGCACGAGATCCGCGCGCCGCGCCTGGTCGGCGCCTTTGCCGCCGGCCGCATCATGAATCCGCGCACCGCGCGCAGCCAGCTGATGGGCGGGCTGATCTGGGGCATGTCGTCGGCGCTGCTGGAATCGACCGAGATCGACGCCCGCACCGCGCGCTACGTCAACGACAATTTCGCCGACTATCTCGTACCGGTGAATGCCGACGTGACCGACGTCAAGGTCATCATGCTGCCGGAGCAGGACCATCGCATCAATCCGGCCGGCGTGAAGGGGCTCGGCGAGCTCGCCAATGTCGGCACCAACGCCGCGGTCTGCAACGCGCTCTACCATGCCACCGGCCAGCGCATCCGCAAGCTGCCGGCGCGGCTGGAAAATATCGAGATTTGACCGCTGGAAACTCCCGACGCGTTGCGCTAGACAGCCTTCCGCTTCGAACGGAAGGTGTCAAATGCAGCGTTTTCGGTGCGCGCTTCTCGCCATCGCCTCGGCCCTCGCGATCAGCGGAGTGTCCGATTTCGTCTCCACCACGGCGTCGGCCCAGACCGCAGGAAAGACCATGACCACAGCCTCAGGCCTCCAGATCATCGACAGCGTCGTCGGCACCGGCGCCTCCCCCAAGCCCGGCCAGATCTGCGTGATGCACTACACCGGCTGGCTCTACGAGAACGGACAGAAGGGCAGGAAATTCGATAGCTCCGTCGACCGCAACGAGCCGTTCGAGTTTCCGATCGGCAAGGGCCGCGTGATCGCCGGCTGGGACGAGGGCGTCGCCAGCATGAAGATCGGCGGCAAGCGTACGCTGATCATCCCGCCGCAGCTCGGCTACGGCGCCCGCGGCGCCGGCGGCGTCATTCCGCCAAACGCGACGCTGATGTTCGACGTGGAATTGCTGGGAGTGAAGTGACGGCGCAGCCGTAACAAAATCACACGGAAAGACCGGCTCTTCGGCCGGTCTTTCCATTCCGTCCCGCATCAGCCGTCAATCGGCCGCGCGCTTGGCGGCGCCGGCGGCACGATCGATCGCCTCCTTCGCGGCGTCCTTGGCATCGCCCATGGCCTGCTGGCCCTTGCCCTTGATTTCCTGCACGATGCCTTCGCCCTTCAGGCGGTCGGAACCCGTGGCTTCGCCGACGCCCTGCCTGGCCTTGCCGATGGCCTCGTTGGCTGCGCCCTTGATCTTGTCGCTCGTGCTACCCATGAAACTCTCCTTGCAGTTTGCTCGGCAGGACAACGCTGGAGGCCCGACGAGGTTTCGTTTTTGCCGTGGTCCGAAGCTGCCGGATTGGCTAGCGTGCGGCACGAGCGTGCAGGACAGGAATACGAGACATGAGCGGTCATCACGGCCATTCCGACCACAGCCATGATCATGGCCACGACAACCTGTTTTGAACCGAGCCGGAACATGAAGATCATGGTGGCGGGCGCCGGTATCGGCGGCCTTGCGGCGGCCCTGTGCCTCGACGAGAAAGGATTCGAGGTCGAGGTCTTCGAGGCCGTCGATGAATTGCGGCCGCTCGGCGTCGGCATCAACGTCATGCCGCATGCGTCCGGCGTGCTGCACGCCCTGGGGCTTGGCGCCGCCCTTGACGACATGGCGATTCGGACCCGCGCGATCGAGTACCGGACGCGGTTCGGACATTTGATCCAGTCGGATCCGCGGTCGGTCGAGGCGGGATTTGCCTATCCGCAATATTCGGTGCACCGGGGCGAGTTGCAGTTTCTGCTGCTCGATCAGGTGCGCGCGCGGCTCGGCCGTGATGCGGTCAGGGCCGGGAAGGCCGTGAGCGGATTTTCACAAGGTGAGCGCGGGGTGACCGTCGCTCTTGCGGACGGTACTTCGCGCGAAGGGGATCTGCTGATCGGCGCCGATGGCTTCCGCTCCAGGGTCAGGCAGCAGCTTCATCCCGCAGAGGGGCCCGCCCACTACGAAGGCACCATGATGTGGCGCGGCGCGCATCTGCAGGCGCCCTTTGCCGACGGCCGCACGATGTTCATCGCCGGCGACCATGATGTGAAGTTCGTCTGCTATCCCATCAGCAATCGCGCGGCGCGCGACGGCAAGGCGCTGGTGAACTGGGTGGCCGAGGTGCGCGACGACCGGCCGCGCCCGGCGCAGGAGGCGGACTGGACGCGCGAGGGCGACAGGAACTTCATCGCGCGCTTCGCCGATTTCCGGATGCCGGACATGGACATTACCGCGCTCGTCAACGCGACGGAAAGGATCACTCTCTATCCCATGATCGACCGGGATCCGCTGCCATGGTGGACGGAGGGACGCGTGACGCTGCTCGGCGACGCCGCCCATCCCATGTATCCGATCGGCGCCAACGGTGCGTCGCAGGCCGTGATCGATGCGCGGGCGCTCGCGGACGCGCTGGCATCCCAACCCGGACCGGACGGGCTTCTCGCTTATGAGGCGCAGCGACGCCCAACCACCGCGAACGTGGTTCTGAACAACCGTGGGTCAGGACCGGAGCGGGTGCTCGACATTGCCGCGGCGCGCGTGAAGGGGCCCGACGACCGCATCGAGGATCTGATTTCCGCCGCCGAACTGGAAGAGGTCGCTGCGAGCTATCGAGCGGTTGCAGGTTTCGAGAAGAAGCCGGTCTCGGCCGCATAATGTGCGGCATCCACTGCCGGCTGATGTCGAGGCGGCTTTAGTAGTTGATCCGCAGGCCCACGCCGCCGTGGATGGTGTTGCCGACCGGCTGCGGGCCGAGTGTGCCGTTGACGAAGAGGTCGGCGATCCAGCCCTTGGCGAAGCGGAAGCCGAGCCGGCCGCCATATTCGAACCAGCCCTGGTTGCCGATGGTCGGCACGACGACGCCGTTGCCGGTGACGGTGGCGACGATGCCGGAATGGGTGGCGAAGGATTGCACCCAGCCGCCGTTGACGTTGGCCTCGACCGAGCTGCCGTAGAGATGCGTCCACTGGCCGCCGATCTTGACCAGGCTGGTGCGGTCGGTGCCGTCAGCGATCGTGGCGTCGAACGGATTGAAGGCTGCGGCCGGATCGGTGTAGCCGGAGACGCGCTGCCACAATTGCCAGACCTCGATGGAGCCCGCGACCTCGTCGCGTGGCGACAGCCGGCTGATCCAGCCGGCGCGGCCATAGACTGCGTAGTTGGAGCTGTTGGTCGCGCTCGTCACCATCACCGGGCCGAAGCTGGTATTGTAGCTGCGGGTGTAGCGCACCTTCTCCCAGGGCGAGAGCACGGTGCCGATGTCGAAGAACGGCCGTGACGAGCCCCAGTCGGTGAAGTCATAGCGCAGCGCGAAGGCGCCGATCGGCGCGCTGGTGACGTGGTAGCCGCCCTCGTCGTACTGCGTATAGGCGATGCCGGCGAGCAGCGACAGATTGCCGGTGAGCTCCTTGCGGCCGTGGATGCCGGCCGAGAACGATCCCGCCGAGCCGAAGGCGCTGAAGCAGTCGCTGCAGTTGACCTGCTCGTTGACGCCGAGCAGCACAGAGCCGAGCACCCGGTTGGTGATCATCTGGTTGAAGCGCTGGTTGGCGAGGTCGCCGATCGAGCCGCCGCTGGAATCGGCGCCGGTCGGCGTTGGCGATGACGAGGGGTAGGGCGAGGGGCTTGGCGCCGGTGTCGGACATTCGCCGTCGCAGGCCGCTTGCGCCGCTGCGGGGCGCGTGTCGGCCGCGGTCAGCGCGAGGCTGGCCGCTGCGGCCAGCACGGCGGCGAGAAGCAGGGAGCGGAGCTGGATCTTCGCCATGGTCAGCGCCCGCACAGCATGCCGTCGTCATGGACGGCGGGCGCGATGGTCGGCGAGGCATCCGCGTACTGGTTGACGGAGCAGAGCCCCGCCGCGGCGGTGCAGGTCGCGGCAAAGGTCCAGGGCGGCGTGCCGGTCTTGGCGATCGTGATCTTGCCGCCCACCGAGGTGATCACCGCGGTGTCGCCGGGCTGGGTGAGCTGGATGCACTGCAAGCTCAGCGTGCAGACCGTGGAAAGACCGTCCTGCAGCACCACGATCGTTCGGCCGCGCTGGGACAGGATGTCCAGCGTGGTGCCGCGCACGCCGATGGTGGCGAGCGGCGTCGTGATCTTGTAGGCCGCCTTCTCCGAATGTCCGGTGACGAAGCGGAACGCGCCGGTGGTCATGCGGATCGCGACGTCGCGATAGCTGTGCTCGTCGTCGAACACGGTGCGGTCGAGCTTGAGCGTAGCGCTCGGTCCGAGCGACAGGTTGGTGCTGTCGGCCATGACGAAGCGCGCGGCGCTGTCGGCGCCGGTGCGCACGGTCTCGTCGCGCAGCATGCCGTCGCCGACATTGATCCGGGTCGCGGCCGATCCGGCGAGGCGCACCACCTCGTTCTGGATCACCACGGCTTCGCCGACGCGCGTCTGCGCGAGGGCGGGTGCGCAGAGGACGACGGCCAACGACAACAATGCAGGGAAAAAGGTGCAGTGACGCAGGTTCATTTCACGACCGATCGATCTGTCCCGTATCGTACCGGATCACGTGCGCCAACGTTGTTGTAATATTATCACAAGCAGGGCCGGACGCGCGCGATGGCTAGTGACAGCGGTGCCGGAATGCGTTCAATGCGCAGGCCAGAGAATTTTTCGTCCGCGGTGACGCAAATTTGCCACGCAAGGTTTCCCCACGGCCAGCGCCGGATCTGCCTTCGCCGCCCGAGATGTCGCGAAGCGCCGTGATCGCTGTCGCGATTTTCCTATGCGCGCATCTGATTCTGCTGATCGGCGTCTCGACGCCGGAAAAGTTCGTGTTCGACGAGGTGCATTACGTTCCGGCGGCGCGGCAGATGCTGGAGCCGTCGAGGCCCAGGCCGGTGCTCAATCCGATGCATCCGCCGCTCGCCAAGGAGCTGATCGCGCTCTCGATCGCGGCCTTCGGCGACAATGCGCTGGGCTGGCGCTATCCGGCGACGCTGTTCGGCGCGCTCGCGATCGTCGCGGTCTATCTCGGCGGGCTCGCGCTGTTTTCCGCCCAGGCGCCGGCGATCGCGGCGGCGCTGATCGCCTTCCTCAACCAGATGCTGTTCGTGCAGTCACGCATCGCGATGCTCGACGTCTTCGCGCTCGCTTTCGGCCTGCTGGCCTCGGCGGCTTTCATGCACGGCTTTCGCCAGAGGCGGCCGCATCGCCTGTTCGCGCTCGCAGGCGTCCTGTTCGGGCTTGCGGCCGCCTGCAAATGGAGCGGATTGTTTCCGCTCGGCGTCTGCATCGTCATCGTCGCGACGATCCGCCTGATGCAGGCCTGGCGCACGACCTTCGCCGACGCGCGGCCGGACGACTGGTATCGCCCCGACCTCTGGCCGGAGTTCAGGGCGCAGCACTTTGCGCTGTGCTTCGCGCTGCTGCCGGCCGCCGCCTATCTCGCGACCTTCGTGCCGCTCTACGGCCTGTCGCCGGCCGACCTGATCGAGGCGCAGCGGCGGATCTTCGCCGACAACACCACCACCGCGATTGCGGGCCACACCTATATGAGCTCGTGGCCATCCTGGCCGTTCCTCGCACGCCCGGTCTGGTTCCTGTTCGACAAGACGGCGGAGGATCGCATCGCCGCGGTCGTATTCCTCGGCAACCCGCTGGTGTTGTGGCCGGCGCTGCTCGCGCTCGCGGTCTGCCTGCGCGACTTCATCGTCGCGCGGCGATGGGACGCGTTCCTGATCCTGGCGTTCTATTTCGGGCCGTATCTCGCCTGGGCGCTGCTGCCGCGCACGCTCGGCTTCATCTACTACTATCTCCCGTCGGCGACCGCGGCGTCGTTCGCGCTGGTCCATGCCCTGCGGTGGGGAAATCTTCCGCGCTGGCTATTGTGGGCCTATGTCGCGGTCGCAGCCATCGGCTTTGCCGCGATGCTGCCGATCTCGGCGGCCTTCGTCGGCACCTCGATGCAGACGTTCAACCGCCTGATGCTGTTCCAGGGCTGGATATGACGATGCGTCCGCCGCGAGCATGATCCCGGAAAAAGCGTGTAGCAGTTTTCCGAAAGGATCATGCTCGAATGGCAGGCGCGGCAGGCGGAGCATCGCTGCCGCGATCACTGCGACGCCGCCGTCTTGGTGTCCATGTTCACGACCTGGACGCGGCGGTTGATCGGATCGGCGCCGTTGGCGGCGTCCTTCAGCTTGGTCTTGCCGTAGCCGACGGTGACGAGGTCGCTGCCGGTGAGGCCGTACTTCTCGACCAGGTAGCGCTTGATGGTGTCGGCGCGCCGCTCGGAGAGATCCTGGTTGAACGGATCGCTGCCGATCGCGTCGGTGTGGCCGGCGACCACGAAGGTCGAGCCCTTCAGGGCCGGATCGGACAGCGCCTTGCCGAGCGCCTGCACCGAGGCCATCGAGCTCTTGCTGATGCTGGCCGAGTTGTAGTCGAACTGGATTTCCAGATCGATCTTCGGCTTGCTCGCGGCGAGCTCCGCGATCTCTTCGCGCTCGCCCAACGACAGCGAGCGGGTCTGGCGGTTGCGGACGGTGTTGAGGAAGGTCGATTCCCTGGCTTGCGCCGCCGGATCGACTTGCGGACCTGCGGACAGGCCGCGGGTCAGCGGCGCCTTCGGCTTCAATGCATCCAGGATCTGGCCGGAGGTCACGTTGTCGCCGGCGAGCGCCAGGCCCGCTGTCATCGACAGCGCGGCCGTGAGGGTCATTGCCTTCAGTGCAAAAAACCTATCAAAACGGGTCATGGTCGTATCCTCGCTGTAACGCCTGATGGCGATTTGATGCCGCGAGCATAGGGCGGGTTCAAAGGCTCCGATGTGATACCGGTCACATTGGAAACAGCCTGTTTTCCGGCGCAATCCTAGCGCCTGGACGGAAAACCGACCAATCGGACCTTCTAGCGCCCCGAAAACCTGGCTGCCTGCACAGGCCAAGGGAGGCGGTCGCGTCAGCCTCGGTGTCCGTTCGAGCCGCCGTTCTCTGCTCCGTGACCGCCGCCACATTCCCGATTTGCGGAGAGGACCGCGCGGTCCCGGCGAGGACCATCGCGGGTCGCAAAGCCGTCGCGCCGCGGCCCGGGTGCGGCCAAGAAATCGGCCAGATGCGCCGCTAGCCATGGCCTTCGCCGACAAGAGCACGACAAGCAAGAGGGGCGGGCTTCATCCAGTGCCAAGGCCGAGTGAGTATCAGTTCTATCGTGGCGGCACGCCGGATCGGACAGCTTCCCTGAGTTCAATGCCCATCTACATCGGCGCGGCGATGATTGCGGCTGCAATCCTGCTGTCGACCCTGATCAGCGGGCTCACCAGCCGCTATGTCGGTCTCGGGGCTCCCACCGACGAGACCATGTGGCTGGTCGACCGCCTGACCGGCGACGTCTACCGCTGCCAGGCGGCCGAACGCGGCAAGGCGGCCTGCGAGGCCGAGATCGCCACCGGAAGCGTCGGGTCGAGGGACGTTCAGAAGGGTGCGCATTGAATTTCTGTCGCGTCGCAGCAATGACATCGCCGCGAAACTCCGGCCGCGCCGCCCGGACCGGCGACGCGGCCACTTCGTGAGGCCGCGCGAATCCGGCTACACTGCGCTCCGCAATGCCCCGCGCGCCCAAACCGCTCCCGCTCACCAGCACACAGGCCCGCCGGCTCTGGCTCAGCGCCCAGCGGCTGGACACGCGCGCGCCGTTCGGCGCGGGCGCGCCGGCGGTGGCGGAAGCGATCGCCCATCTCGGCTATGTGCAGATCGACACCATCAACGTCATCGAGCGCTGCCACCACCACATCCTGTTCAGCCGCATCCCGTCCTATCGCCGCGCCGACCTGCACCGGGCCCAGAGCGTCGACAGAAGCGTGTTCGAATACTGGACCCACGCGCTGTCCTACGTGCCGACGCGGGATTTCCGTTTCTTCCTGCCCTTGATGCGCCAGCACCAGCGCGAGCGGCACGCCCATCGCTGGTTCAAGTCCGTGACGCCGTCGGCCTATCGCAAGGTGCTGCGGCTGCTCCGGCAGGGCGCGCTCACCATCCGCGACATCGACGACGACGTGCTGGTCGAGAAGGAGCACCTGTGGGCGAGCCGCAAGCCGTCGAAGCGGGCGCTGCAGCTCGCCTTCTACAGCGGCATCGCCGTCGTCAGCGAGCGCGAGGGCATGCTCAAGACCTACGAGCTGACGCTGCGGCACTTCGGCTGGGACCGGCTGCCGAAGGCGGCCACACCCGTCGAGGTCGCGAACTATCTGCTCGACCGCGCGCTGCGCGCCCAGGGCCTCGTCAGCCTCGATTCGATCTGCCATCTCGACGCGCCGAGCAAGCCGGCGGTTCTCCGCGCGATCGCAAGCCGCGTGCGGCGTGGCGAACTCGTGCCGGTCGCGCTCGAGGGCGCCGGCAAGCAGGCGCACTGGGCGGCGCCCCTCGCGCTCGAGCAGGACGGCGAGGGCGCGCCCGGCGATCTCGTCCACATTCTCTCGCCGTTCGATCCCCTGATCATCCAGCGCAGGCGCACGCATCTGATCTTCGGCTACGAGCACCGCTTCGAGGCCTATGTGCCGAAGGACAAGCGCAAGTTCGGCTATTTCGCGCTGCCGGTGCTGGTCGGCGACGAGATCGTCGCCGCGCTCGATCTCAAGACCGACCGGCAGGGCAGGAAGCTTCTGATGCAGAAGTGGAACTGGGTCGGCAAGGGCGCGGCGCTTGGCGCCCGCAAGACGTTGAAGCAGGCGATCGAGGAGGAATTGCACCGCTTCGAGCGATTTCAACTCGCGGAGTGAAGAGGCGCCGTTGCTCTGGCCTTCCCAGGGCAACGAAGATCGTCTCGATCCGCGTTTGCGGCCCCACCTGCATCGCGCGCATTGCTCGCTCCATTGACTCTCTTGCCGCGATGCTCGAAACCGCGGGCTCGACCCACAAGAGCAACAAACGGGGGAAGCCATGAGCCAGACCACGACCCTTGCCGGTCCCGCGAGCGCCAGGAGCGCCATCGAGACCTCCACCATCCGCGCCATCTCCTGGCGCCTGATCCCGTTCCTGGTCCTGGCCTACTTCTTCTCCTACCTCGACCGCGTCAATCTCGGCTTCGCCGCGCTGACCATGAATGCGGAGCTGAAATTCACGCCGCTGATCTTCGCCTGGGGCGCCGGCATCTTCTTCATCGGCTATTTCATCTTCGAGGTGCCGAGCAATCTCGCGCTGGAGAAATTCGGCGCGAGCCGCTGGATCGCGCGCATCATGGTGACCTGGGGCATCATCTCGGCCCTGATGGCGATGGTCGGCGGCGTCCGGAGCTTCTACGTCCTGCGCTTCCTGCTCGGCGTCGCGGAGGCCGGCTTCTTTCCCGGCATCATCCTCTATCTCACCTACTGGTATCCGGCCGAATACCGCGCGCGCTTCCTCGCCGCCTTTGCCATCGCCGTTCCCGTCTCGACGGTGATCGGCGCGCCGATCTCGGGGTTGCTGCTCGGGCTCGACGGCGCGATGGGCCTGAAGGGCTGGCAGTGGCTCTTCATCATCGAGGGCATCCCCTCGATGCTGCTCGGCATCGTGACCTGGTTCTATCTCACGGACAGGCCGGAGAAGGCGGATTGGCTGACGTCCGAGCAGAAGGCCTGGCTCGAGGCGCGGCTCGATTCCGAAATCGCGGCGAAGCAGGCGGTGAAGCACCTCACGCTCGGTCAGGCCTTGTCCTCGCCGAAGGTGATTGCACTCAGCCTGATCTATTTCGGCTTCGTCGGCGCGCTCTATGGCATGCAGTTCTGGCTGCCGCAGATCGTCAAGGCGTTCGGCCTCACCAATGCGCAGACCGGCTTCGTCACCGCGATCCCGTATCTGTTCGGCACCATCGCGATGATCCTGTGGGCGCGCCATTCGGACGCCACGCGCGAGCGCGTGATGCACGTCGGAGCGCCGCTGCTCGTCACCGCGGTTGCGCTCGCCGTCTCGTCCTACCTGACCGATCCGACCATGACGATGGTAGCGCTGACGGTCGCCGCGATCGGCGTGTTCTGCTGTTTCGGCGTGTTCTGGACGCTGCCGACCGCCTGGCTCTCGGGCACGGCCGCTGCCGGCGCGATCGCGCTGATCAACTCGATCGGCAACCTCGCGGGCTTCGGCGGACCGTACCTGATCGGCTGGGTCAAGGAGGCGACCGGCCAGACCTCGACCGGCCTGCTGGTCCTCGCCGTCCTGCCGCTGATCGCCGGCATCCTCGTGTTCATCGGCGGCCACGAGAGCAAGCACGAGTTCGCGGAGGAGGCGAGGTAGCCTGCTCCAAGAGTGTCATTCGGGGGCGCGCGAAGCGCGGACCCGGAATCCTTCGGATCCCGGGATGACGCATAACAAGGACCTTCGGCAGGGCAACGAAGAGATGCGCGATGGCATCTCGCTATTCCCTTCCGGCGGTTCTTGGCGAACCCGCCAACCCAAGAAAGACCAGAATCGCGCGATTGAGGTTCAGCAGATCCTCGTCATCGAGACGTCCAACCCGTATTCCGAGCTTGGACTTCGGCACGGTGCTGATCTTGTCTACCATCAGGCGGGAAGGGGCTCGCAAACCATTGCGTTCCGTCGGCCCGACCGGCAGGCGAAACATTGGCGCGTCCGTCTCGTTGGTTGTGAAGACGCAGACGGTGACGGAGTTCGTGACGTCAAAACTGTCATCTTGCACGATGACCACGGGACGCGGCTTTCCGGTGTAGTCTTTGCCGCCAGCGAGTGTCCAGATCTCGCCGCGCTTCATTCGTCATTCAAAGTGGAGACGGCATCGATGAAGGCTTGATCGTCGCGTTCCTGAGCGCTGGTTGCAACCGCCAGCGACTGCCGATGCGCTTCCGACTTGAAGGATGGCGAACGCACGTCAGGTACCCAGATCTGGATCGGCCGGAGCCCCTGCTCACGCAGGCGATCGCGATGCTCTTGCACCTTCACGCGCGAGGGCTTGGTCCTCGAAGACTTCGTCTTTGCGGGCTTGGAACGAGAGGACATGCATCCCTCCGTATCGTTGGTTACATGTAACCTATCTCGAGTTGATGCAGATGGCGAGCCGAGTCGCATCCCTCCACCCCTTTGAAAAACCACCATCCGTTAACGCTCACGATCTTCTGATGATTGACGATTATTGACTTTTGTCAGTAATTACTCGACATTCCCTGGCACAGCAGCCGAAGGAGTATCCCGATGCTGGTCCGATGGATTTTGTCGAGCTATTCCAGACTGTTGGCAGGCATGGCGCTGGCGGGCATCGCCGTGGTGCTGGCGGGGTGCGACAATACCGTCGCCCAGAAGGCCGAGCCGTCCCGGCCGGTCCTGGTCGCAACCGCCCATTACGAGGCTGAAACGCCGGAGCGCAGCTTCGTCGGCACCATCAAGCCCCGGATCGAGAGCGATCTCGGCTTCCGCGTCGCCGGCAAGGTGGCAAGACGCCTGGTCGAGGTCGGCCAGACCGTCGAAATCGGCCAGCCGCTCGCGACGCTGGACGAGGTCGACCTGAAGCTGCAAGCCGAGCAGGCCCAGGCCGAGTTGTCGGCCGCGACCGGCGTGCTGGCGCAGGCCGCCGCCGCCGAGCAGCGCGCCAAGGAGCTGCGCGCCAAGGGCTGGACCACCGATGCCCAGATGGACCAGAGCCGCGCGGCTGCCGATGAGGCCCGGGCGCGGCTGAACCGCGCCGAGCGCTCGGTCGAGCTCACGCAGAATTCGTTATCCTATGCGACGCTCGTCGCCGACGCCCGCGGCGTCGTGACCGCGACCCAGGTCGAGCCGGGCCAGGTGGTGGCGGCGGGACAGGGCGCAATCCGCGTCGCCCGTTTTGCCGAGAAGGAAGCGGTCGTTGCGGTTCCCGAGACGCTGGTCGGACGCGCCAAGTCGGGTACGGCCAGCGTCACTCTCTGGTCGGAACCCAACAGGAAGTATGCGGCAAAGCTGCGCGAGATCGCGCCCACCGCCGATCCCGCCACGCGCACCTATCTCGCGAAGTTCTCGCTGCCGGAGGCCGACGACAAGGTCTCACTCGGCATGACCGCGACGCTGACGCTCGCGGACGCCGCGACAGCCCGGGTCGCGCGGCTGCCGCTGTCGGCGCTGTTCAACGAGGGCGGCAAGCCGTCCTTCTACGTCGTCGACGACAAGGGCGCGGTGACGCTGCAGCCGGTCGTGGTGAAGTCCTACGAAAGCAATGACGTCGTCATCACAGGCGGCGTGGAGGAGGGCGCGAAGATCGTCGCCCTCGGTGTGCAGAAGCTCGATCCCGGCCAGAAGGTGCGGATCGTGTCGTCCTTGTCCTTCTGATTCGCGATTCCGTCATTGCGAGGATGTCCGCTTCCCGCGCGAATGCGAGGGCGGAAGCGGCGAAGCGATCCGGCACTGCCCAGCCCCCCGGGTCGCTTCGCTTCCTCGCAATGACGGGTTCTCACGGGGACTGGTCGCGGCAAATGGATCTTCCGGAGAGAGTGCCATGAAGCGCTTCAACCTGTCCGCCTGGGCCGTCAGCCATCCGACGCTGGTGCTGTTCCTGATGCTCGTGCTCGGCGTCGCCGGCTTCTTCTCCTATGAGAAGCTCGGCCGCGCCGAGGATCCGTTCTTCACGGTGAAGGTGGTCAACGTCTCCGTGATGTGGCCGGGCGCGACCGCGCAGGAGATGCAGAGCCAGGTCGCCGATCCCATCGAGAAGAAGCTGCAGGAGCTCCCTTATTTCGAGAAGGTGCAGACCTACTCGAAGCCCGGCTTTGCGGCGATGCAGGTGACCTTCCGCGACTCCACGCCGCCGAAGGAGGTGCCGCATCTGTTCTATCTCCTGCGCAAGAAGCTCGACGACGTCGCGGGCCAGTTGCCCTCCGGCATTCTCGGCCCGGTCGTCAATGACGAGTTCTCCGACGTCGATTCCATCCTCTACATGATGACCGGCGACGGCGCCGACTACGCGCAGTTGAAGAAGACCGCGGAGGGTTTCCGCCAGCGCCTCCTCAAGGTGCCCGGCGTCACCAAGGTCGATCTCTACGGCACCCAGGACGAGCGCATCTTCGTCGAGTTCAGCCACGCGAAGCTCGCGACGCTGGGCATCACGCCGCAGGCGCTGTTCGATTCGCTCGCCAAGCAGAACAACGTCACTCCGGCCGGCACGGTCGAGACCTCCTCGCAGCGTGTGCCGCTGCGCGTCACCGGCGCGCTCGACGGCGCCAAGGCGGTCGCCGAGACGCCGGTCGAGAGCAACGGGCGGGTGTTCCGCCTCGGCGACATCGCGACCGTCACCCACGGCTTCGTCGATCCGCCGAGCTTCAAGGTGCGCCAGGAGGGCAAGCCCGCGATCGGCATCGGCGTCGTCACCGCCAAGGGCGCCAACATCCTCGAGCTCGGCAAGGACGTCGAGAAGGCGACGGGCGAGTTCATGAAGACGGTGCCGCAGGGCATCGATGTCGAAATGATCGCCGACCAGCCCAAGGTGGTCGAGCACGCGGTCGGCGAGTTCGTGCACTCCTTCATGGAGGCGCTCGTCATCGTGCTGTTCGTCTCCTTCCTCGCGCTCGGCTGGCGTACCGGCATCGTGGTCGCGCTCTCGGTGCCGCTGGTGCTCGGCATCGTCTTCATCGTCATGAATGCGATGTCGCTCGATCTGCACCGCATCACGCTCGGCGCCCTGATCATCGCGCTCGGCCTGCTCGTCGACGACGCCATCATCGCGGTCGAGATGATGGTGGTGAAGATGGAGCAGGGCTGGGACCGCGTCCGCGCCGCGTCCTTTGCCTGGGAATCCACCGCATTCCCGATGCTGACCGGCACGCTGGTCACCGCGGCCGGCTTCCTGCCGATCGGCTTTGCCAATTCCGCGGTCGGCGAATATGCCGGCGGCATCTTCTGGATCGTGGCGATCGCTCTGGTGGCGTCCTGGTTCGTGGCGGTGATCTTCACGCCCTATATCGGCGTCAAGCTGCTGCCCGACATGAAGGCGCATCGCAGCCACGGTTCGCATGCGGTCTACGACACGCGGATCTATCGCGGCCTACGCGCCGTCGTGCGGTGGTGCGTCGACCGCCGCATCACGGTGGTGGCGGCGACCGTCGGCGTGTTCGTGGCCGCGATCGTCGGCTTCGGCCACGTGCAGCAGCAGTTCTTCCCGCTGTCGGAGCGGCCCGAGCTGTTCCTGCAGCTCCGCCTGCCGGAGGGCACCGCCTTCAACGTCACCGAGAAGTCGGTGACGCGGGCCGAGGAACTGCTGAAGGACGACAAGGACATCGCGACCTACACCGCCTATGTCGGCCAGGGCTCGCCGCGTTTCTGGCTCGGCCTCAATCCGCAGCTTCCGAACGAGGCCTTCGCCGAGATCGTCATCATCGCCAAGAACGTCGCCGCGCGCGAGCGCATCAAGGCGAAGATCGAGAATGCGGTCGCCGACGGTGCGCTCTCGGAGGCGCGGGTGCGCGTCGATCGCTTCAATTTCGGCCCGCCGGTCGGCTTCCCCGTGCAGTTTCGCGTGATCGGCCCCGACGCCAACAAGGTGCGCGACATCGCCTACCAGGTGCGCGACGTCATGCGGCAGAACCGGAACGTCAAGGACGTGCAGCTCGACTGGAACGAGCAGTCGCCCTACCTGAAGCTCGTCGTCGACCAGGATCGCGCCCGTGCCATGGGCCTGACCCCGCAGGAGGTCTCGCAGGCGCTGGCGATGCTGATCTCGGGCGCGCAGGTGACCACCGTGCGTGACGGCGTCGAGAAGGTCGGCGTGGTCGCCCGCGCCATTCCGTCCGAGCGGCTCGACCTCGCCCATGTCGGCGACCTCACCATCACCTCGCGGGGCGGCGTGGCCGTGCCGCTGCAGCAGATCGCGAAGATCGAATATTCGCATGAGGAGCCGATCCTGTGGCGGCGCAACCGCGACATGGCGATCACGGTGCGCTCGGACGTCGTCGACGGCGTGCAGGCGCCCGACGTCACCAGCCAGATTTCGCCGAAGCTGCAAGGCATCCGCGACCGGCTCGAGCCGGCCTACCGGATCGAGGCGGGCGGCGCGTTCGAGGAATCGGCCAAGGGCAATGCCTCGATCTTCGTCCTCTTCCCGGTGATGGTCATGGTGATGCTGACGCTCCTGATGGTCCAGCTGCAGAGTTTTTCGCGCCTGTTCCTCGTCTTCCTCACCGCGCCGCTCGGCATCGTCGGCGCCTCGTTCGGGCTCAACGTCGCCAACGCGCCGTTCGGCTTCGTGGCGCTGCTCGGTCTGATCGCGCTCGCCGGCATGATCATGCGCAACACGGTCATCCTGGTCGACCAGATCGAGACCGACGTCGCCCACGGCCTGACCCGGCGGGAGGCGATCGTGGAGGCGACCGTCCGCCGTGCCCGCCCGGTGGTGCTCACCGCGCTCGCGGCCATCCTCGCCATGATCCCGCTATCGCGCTCGGCGTTCTGGGGCCCGATGGCGATCACCATCATGGGCGGGTTGTTCGTCGCGACCTTCCTGACGCTATTGTACCTGCCGGGCCTCTATGCCCTGTGGTTCCGCAGGAGTCTGGACGAGGCCGGCGCGGCCCCGCAAGGGGAAGGTGCACCGCAGCATGGGAGCGATACCCAGCTCGCATTTCCGCTTGCTGAGGCGGCGGAATAAATGAACAGTGCGTGGTAACGAGTCCTGACAATGGCGCTGGTTTCCGATCATATCGAAGGCGACACCCGGGAACGGATTCTCGAGGTGGCCGAGCGGCTGTTTCGCCAGATCGGGTACCAGAAGACCACGGTCGGGGACATCGCCAAAGAGCTCCGGATGAGCCCGGCCAACGTCTATCGCTTCTTCGAGTCGAAGAAGGCGATCCATCAGGCCGTGGCGCAAGGCCTGATGAGCGAGGTCGAGCTTGAGGCGCAGCGGATCGTGGCCCTGCCGGGCACGGCGCGCGAGCGTTTTCGGGCGCTTCTGACGACCGTCAACCGCATGAACACCGAGCGCTTCGTCGGCGATTCCAAGCTGCACGAGATGGTCGAGATCGCGATGCAGGAGGACTGGGAGGTCTGCGTCGCCCATATCCACCGTGTGACCGAGACCATTGGCGCGGTGATCGCCCAGGGCGTGGCCTCGGGCGAGTTCGAGGCGCCGGACGTGTCGCTTGCGGCCGTCTGCACCTGCACGGCGATGATCCGCTACTTCCACCCGCAGATGATCGCCCAGGCCGAAAAGAAGCCCGGCCCCTCGATCGATCAGATGGTCGATTTCATCATCGCCGGCCTGTTGCCGCGGACCTGACGCGCGTTCGAATTGTCCCTATAAGCGTAGGTCTCGTAGCCCGGATGGAGCGAAGCGTAATCCGGGATGGTTCGACCTTCCGCGGCTTCCCGGATTACGCTTCGCTCCATCCGGGCTACGAAGAGCAAGAAAGACTCCAGCGTGACCGAAAACGACCTGCACTATTACGAGCCCGCCAAGGGCCACGGCCTCAAGCACGACCCCTTCAACGCCATCATCGCGCCGCGGCCGATCGGCTGGATCTCCTCGCGCGACGCCAAGGGGCACGTCAATCTGGCGCCCTACAGCTTCTTCAACGCGTTCTGCTATCACCCGCCGATCATCGGCTTCTCATCCACGAACTGGAAGGACACGGTGGAGAACATCAAGCAGACGAAGGAGTTCGTCTGGAATCTCGCCACCATGGATCTGGCCCAGCAGATGAACGCGACGGCGGCCCACGTCGCGCCGGAGATCGACGAGTTCGAGATCGCTGGCCTCACCGCCGTGCCCTGCCGGCTCGTCAACGTGCCGCGCGTCGCCGAAAGTCCGGTCGCGTTCGAATGCCGCCTGTCCGACATCATCCGCCTCAAGGGCGCCGACGGCAAGGAGGCGGAAGCCTGGCTGACGCTCGGCGAGGTCGTTGCCGTCCACATCGACAAGGCCTTCATCAAGGACGGCGTCTACCAGACGGGCCTGGCGCGCCCGATCGTGCGCGCCGGCCGGCGCGGGGATTATTTCGAGATCAAGCCGGAGAACATGTTCGAGATGGTCCGGCCGGATTGATCCTGCGATCGGTAGATCGGGAGCCCGGATTGCGCTGCGCTCCATCCGGGCTACAGAACGAAAATCTGCGAGCGAGAAACGCATGAGCGAGCAAGCCAACACCGGGCCGGACGGCGATCTCTGCATCCGCACGCTGGCGATGCCCGCCGACACCAACGCCAACGGCGACATCTTCGGCGGCTGGCTGCTCAGCCAGATGGATGTCGGCGGCGGCGTGTTCGCCTCCAAGGTCGCTAAGTCGCGCACCGTGACGGTCGCAATCGAGGCGATGAATTTTCGCAAGGCGGTCTATGTCGGCGATCTCGTCTCGGTCTACGCCAGCCTCGTGCGGATGGGGCGCACCTCGATGACCGTGCATCTCGAAGCCTGGGCGCTGCGCCGCAAGGAACTCGAGCCGATCCTGGTGACCGACGGCAACTTCACCTATGTCTCGATCGACGATCAGGGCCGCCCGCAGGCGATCACGCCGGGCACGCCGCCGATTCCGGCCTGATTCCGCCCGCCCCCGCGGCGACACGATTTCGTCATTCGGCGTCCGATGCCGACGCATTCCCGAAACAATCGCTTCAAAATGCTGACGCGGACGAGGGGCATAAGCCCGGTGTTCTGCGAGGAACGATTCGTATTCGACTCGCGTTATATGGCCCGCAAGAGGGGATTGAGGAAACGCAATGCCGGACAGCTACGTCATTGAAGTCGATTCGCAGACTGCAGGAATCGTGGTTCGCAACACCGGAGGCTACCTCTTCTTCGCCTCCTCCCGCCGCTTCGACAGGCTGGAAGGCCGGCTCTTCCGCAACGCACGCGAGGCGGAGCGCGCGGCGCGCCGGCTGGTCAGCGGCGAGGTGCGGGCGGCCGCCTGATTGGCGCTCCGGCCGCGTCGAGCCCCACGTGTGTCATTCCAGCGCGTGCGAGCGCGAACCCGGAATGACACGAAGGTTGCGATCACGGCTTCGTGGCCGATCTTGTCGAGCGCGCCTGCCGCACCGCCGTTAACTTTACTCCGCTCTCTCGTTGACCTCGGCGGCGAACCGCCGCACCATGGACCGCTCCGAGCCAAGGTGCCGACGTGACCGGACTGACCCATCGCCAAGCCGAAATCCTCAACATCGCCCGCGCTTCCGGCCGCGTGATGGTGGAGGAGCTGGCGCGGCGCTTCGAGGTTTCGGCGCAGACCATCCGCAAGGATCTCAACGATCTCTGCGAGCGCCGCTCGCTGACCCGCATCCATGGCGGCGCGATCATCGCTTCCGGCGTCGAGAATCTCGCCTATGAGGCGCGGCGCTTCGTAGCGGCCGACGAGAAGAAGGCGATCGGGGCGGCGGCAGCCTCCCTGATCCCGAACGGCTGCTCGCTGTTCATCAACATCGGCACCACGACGGAGGAGGTCGCGAGCGCGCTCACCTCGCACGAAGACCTGCTCGTCATCACCAACAACCTCAACGTCGCGATGCTGCTCTACCGCCATCCCCGCATCGAGGTGGTGGTGGCCGGCGGCACGGTGCGGCGCGCCGACGGCGCCGTGGTCGGCTCGACCGCGACGCAGCTGATCGGGCAGTTCAAGGTCGACTACGCCATCATCGGCGCGTCCGCGATCGACGAGGAGGGGGCGCTCTTGGATTTCGACTATCGCGAGGTGCAGGTGGCGCAGGCCATCATCGCCAATGCCCGCAGCGTCATGCTGGTCGCCGACTCGACCAAGCTTCGCCGCAGCGCGCCGGTGCGCATCGCCCATATGAGCCAGATCCAGACCTTCGTTACCGACCAGGCGCTGCCCGAGCGCCTCGCCTCGATCTGCCACAGCAAGGGCATCGAGGTGGTCGAGGCGATGCCGAAGGTCGAGGGCGAGGACGATGCCGCGCCGGAGCGGGTGCAGGATGCGGCGCCCGAAGCTGCGTCGGTGGTGCGGCTGAGATAGGGGCTGGCCCAGCCGCTGCTTAGCCCTTCCATGGATCGAGCAGGGACACTCCGAATGGCGCAAAATCTCTCACGTTGCGCGTGACCAGCGTGAGATCGTTCGCAAGTGCGGTTGCCGCAAACAAACCGTCCATCGCCGACAGCGCCGTGCCGCTGCGCCGGCTCTGCGCCATCAGGTCGCCCCAGCGCTCCGCCACCGCCCGATCCATCGTCAGGATGCGCCCGGCGAAGCGCACCGGAAGATCGTCGGCGAGCCAATCGGCGAGTGTGTCGCGGCGGCGGCCGCCGTCCATCAGGGCGATGCCGCGCTTGAGCTCGGCGATCGAGGCGACGCTGATGAAGACGCGGTCCTCATCGACCGCATCGAGCCAGCCGAGCACTCTTGCGTCGGGCGCCGGCCGCTGCACCTCCGACAACACGTTGGTGTCCAGCAGGTAGTTCACAGCGCGTCGTCGCGCGGCGCGTCGCGCTGGCGCTCCAGCTCGAGATCGGCGCCACGCAGGGGCGAAGCGAGCAGGAATTCGGCGAGCGTGCCCTTGCGCACGGTCTTGCGCGCCCACTCCTCGGCCGAGACGATCACCGCGCTGGGCTTGCCGTTGCGCGTGATGGTTTGCGGGCCGTCCTGGGCGCGATCGACCACCTCCGATAGCCGCGCCTTGGCAGTCGCGAGCGTCCAGGTGCCTGCTGCAGGTGGTGTTTTGTCCGGCTTTGCCATGCGCAATACCTATGTGACCAATGTGACTATTTTGACCATATTGCGTTTACGAGCCTCCCGGCAACGGGACCGGTCTCATCGGTCCGTACAAAAATGACCTCACGAAAAGTCACATTTTCGTTTTCTTTCACCTTGCTTTCGTTTTGCGTTCTGTTTTAATCCAAAAGCGAAAGTCAAATCGCCCAAACGAATGGGCGATCGCCGGGGGAAGCGTTTTTGGAGCGGATTTTCGACCTCGCCATCATCGGAGGCGGCGTTAACGGCTGCGGCATCGCGCGCGATGCGGTCGGGCGCGGCAACACGGTTTTCCTCTGTGAAATGAACGATCTGGCGAGCGGGACCTCATCCTGGTCGACCAAGCTCGTGCATGGCGGGCTGCGCTATCTCGAATATTATGAGTTCCGCCTGGTCCGCGAGGCTCTGATCGAGCGCGAGATCCTCTGGGGCATCGCGCCCCACATCATCCACCCCTTGCGTTTCGTCCTGCCGCACCATGCGGGCCTGCGCCCGGCCTGGCTGCTGCGGCTCGGCCTCTTCCTCTACGACCATATCGGCGGCCGTCATCTGCTGCCGGCGACGCGCTCGGTCGACCTCACCAGGGATGAGGTCGGACGCCCGCTGATCCCGAACCGCTACACCCGCGCCTTCGAATATTCCGACTGCTTCGTCGACGATGCCCGGCTCGTCGTTCTCAACGCGCGCGATGCCGCCGACAAGGGCGCCGAGATCCGCACCCGCACCCGCGCCGTCGAGCTCCGGCAGGCCGATGGTCTCTGGCACGTCACGACGCTGAACACCCTGACCGGCGAGCGCGCGACCATCCAGGCGCGCACGCTGATCAACGCCGGCGGCCCCTGGGTCGAGGACGTGCTGGCGCGCGGCGCCGGCGTCAACGCCAGGGCCAAGGTCCGCCTGGTACAGGGCTCGCACATCGTGGTGAGGAAGCTCTACGACCACGACCGCGCCTACATGTTCCAGAACGCGGACGGCCGCATCATCTTCGTCATTCCCTATCAGGACGATTTCACGCTGATCGGCACCACCGACCGCGACTATGACGGCGATCCCGCCAAGGTGAAGGCAACGACGGAGGAGATCGAATATCTCTGCGCGGCGGCGAGCGAATATCTGGCCAAGCCGGTCAAGCCCGACGAGGTGGTGTGGACCTATTCCGGCGTGCGGCCGCTCTATGACGACGGTGCGAGCGAGGCCAAGGCCGCGACCCGCGACTACGTCTTCGAGCTCGACACGCCCGGTGGCGCGCCGCTGCTGTCGATCTACGGCGGCAAGATCACGACCTACCGGCGGCTCGCCGAGGAGGCGCTGGAACGGCTGGCGCCTTACCTGCGCAGCGCCAAGGCGCGCGAGGGCTGGACCGGCAAATGGCCGCTGCCCGGCGGCGACATGGACGTCTCCGCGGTCGATGCGCTCGTCGCCGAGCTCAAGCGCGGCTATCCCTTCCTCAGCCACGAACATGCGCGGCGGCTGGCGCGCGCCTACGGCACCCGCGCCGTCAAGCTGCTGGGCGAGGCGAAATCGGCAGCCGATCTGGGCCAGTCCTTCGGCGCCACGCTGACCGAGCGCGAGGTTCGCTACCTCATGGCCCATGAGTGGGCCGTGAGCGCCGAGGACATCGTCTGGCGCCGCTCCAAGCTCGGCTTGAGACTCTCCGCCGATCAGATCGCCGCACTCGACGGCTGGATTGCGACCCATGGCATGCAGCAAAGTCCCCTGCTCGAAGCAGGAGGACGTTCATGACCGTGACCCTCGATCACGTAAGCCGCGAGGTCGACGGCGTCCCGCATATCACGGACGTCTGGCTCACGCTCGAACGCGGCACCCTCAACGTGCTGCTCGGCCCGACGCTGTCGGGCAAGACCTCGATCATGCGGCTGCTCGCCGGCCTCGACAAGCCGACGTCCGGCAAGGTGCTCGTCGACGGCAGGGACGTCACCGGCATCGACGTGCGGCAGCGCTCGGTTGCCATGGTCTACCAGCAGTTCATCAATTATCCCTCGCTCACCGTCTATGAGAACATTGCTTCGCCGCTGCGCGTGCAGGGCCGGCCGCGCGAGGAGATCGAGACGCGGGTGGCGGAGGCCGCAAGACTGTTGCGGCTGGAGCCGTTCCTCAAGCGCACGCCGCTGCAGCTCTCCGGCGGCCAGCAGCAGCGCACCGCGATCGCGCGCGCGCTGGTGAAGGGCGCCGACCTCGTGCTGCTCGACGAGCCGCTCGCCAACCTCGACTACAAGCTGCGCGAGGAGCTGCGCGCCGAGCTGCCGCGTATCTTCGAGGCCTCCGGCGCGATCTTCGTCTATGCGACGACCGAGCCGACCGAAGCGCTGCTGCTCGGCGGCAACACCGTCTGCATGTGGGAAGGCCAGTCGCTGCAGATGGGCGAGACCGCCAACGTCTATCGCCGCCCCCAGACGCTGCGCGTCGCGCAGGTGTTCTCCGATCCGCCGCTCAACCTCGTCGGCATCGAGAAGAAGAACGGCCAGGTCGCCTATCCCGGCGGCATCGCGGCGCCGGCCTCGGGCCTCTATGCGGGCCTTGCCGACGGCGCCTATCGCGTCGGCTTCCGCGCCCATCAGCTCGGCCTCGCCAACGGCGAGGCGGACCGCCACGCCTTCCACGCCACGGTGACGGTGACGGAGATCACCGGCTCGGAGAGTTTCGTGCACCTGACCCGCAATGGTTCGAACTGGGTCGCGGTGCTGCACGGCGTGCACGAGTTCGAGCCGGGCCAGACGCTCGACGCCGTGCTCGATCCCAACAATGTCTTCGTGTTCGACGCGGCCGACCGACTGGTCGCCGCGCCCGGCCAGTCGTGAGGAGAGCGCGACATGGCCCGCATTGACCTCGTCGATCTCGCCCATTCCTACGGCGGCAACGACGCCGCGCCGGAAAGCTTTGCGCTGAAGCCGGTGACGATGACCTGGCGGCAGGGCGGTGCCTATGCGCTGCTCGGGCCGTCGGGCTGCGGCAAGACCACGCTGCTGAACGTCATCTCCGGCATCATCACGCCCTCGCGCGGAAAAATCCTGTTCGACGGCAACGACATCACGCCGCTGTCGACGCAGAAGCGCAACATCGCCCAGGTATTCCAGTTCCCGGTGATCTACGACACCATGACGGTGGGGCAGAATCTGGCGTTTCCGCTGAAGAACCGCGGCGTGCCGAAGGCGGAGATCGACAAGCGCGTCAGCGAGATCGCGCGGCTGCTCGATCTCGAGCCGTATCTCAACCGCAAGGCGACGCGGCTCACCGCCGACGCCAAGCAGAAGATATCGCTCGGCCGCGGCCTGGTGCGCTCCGACGTCGCGGCCGTGCTGTTCGACGAGCCTCTCACCGTGATCGATCCCGAGCTGAAATGGCAGCTCCGCTCCAAGCTGAAGGCGCTGCATCGCGAGCTCGACCTCACGATGATCTACGTTACCCACGACCAGACCGAGGCGCTGACCTTCGCCGACACCGTGGTGGTGATGCACGACGGCCGCGTGGTGCAGAGCGGCACGCCGGCCGAATTGTTCGACAGGCCGGCGCACACTTTCGTCGGCTACTTCATCGGCTCGCCCGGCATGAACATCCTCGCCGCCGAGGTGAGGGGGCGCGAGGCGCGGATCGACGGTCACGTGATCGGCCTGAAGCGCAGCTATGACGGCCTGCCTTCGGGAGCGAAGATCGAGATCGGCGTGCGGCCGGAATTCGTCGAGGTGGCGCAGCCCGCGCCCGGCCTGCTCTCGGTACGGATCGAGCGAATCGACGATCTCGGCCGCATCCGCTTCGCGCGTGTTCGTGTCGGCGACGTCAAGCTCGCCGCCAGGGTGCCGGCCGGCTTCACCGTCTCCGACGGGACGGCCGCGCTGAAGTTCGATCCGTCGCACGTTCACGTCTATGCCGACAGCCGTCTGGTCGAGGGAGCCGCCTGATGGACAAGACCGTCAACCAGAAGGCCTGGTTCCTGGTGCTGCCGGTATTCTTGGTGGTGGCGTTCTCGGCGGTGCTGCCGCTGATGACGGTGGTCAACTATTCGATGCAGGACACCTTCGGCAACAACCAGTTCTTCTGGAACGGGGTGGGCTGGTTCAAGGAACTGCTCGACCCCTCGACCGATCTCGGCGGGCGATTCCTGGCTTCCCTCGGCCGCAACCTGTTCTTCTCCTTCGTCATCCTTGCGATCGAGGTGCCGCTCGGCATCGTCATCGCGCTGTCGATGCCGCGCCAGGGCTGGCAGGTCGCGGCCTGCCTCGTCATCCTGGCGCTGCCGCTGCTGATTCCGTGGAACGTGGTCGGCACGATCTGGCAGATCTTCGGCCGGCCCGATATCGGGCTGCTCGGCTATGTGCTCAACGGCATCGGGCTCAATTACAATTACGTCTCCAACGATCTCGACGCCTGGGTCACCGTCATCGTGATGGACGTCTGGCACTGGACGAGCCTCGTCGCGCTGCTCTGCTACGCCGGCCTGAAGTCGATCCCGGAGGCCTATTACCAGGCGGCGCAGATCGACGGCGCCTCGCGCTGGGCGGTGTTCAAGGCGATCCAGCTGCCGAAGATGAACCGCGTGCTGCTGATCGCGGTGCTGCTCCGCTTCATGGACTCCTTCATGATCTACACGGAGCCGTTCGTCGTCACCGGCGGCGGTCCGGGCAATTCCACCACCTTCATCTCGATCGAGCTCGTCAAGATCGCGCTCGGCCAGTTCGACCTCGGCAAGGCCGCAGCGCTCTCGCTGGTCTACAATCTCATCATCCTGATCGTGTGCTGGATCTTCTACACCGTCATGACCAATGCCGGAGCCGAGCGCCGGCCTGCGGAAGGAGGCGCGTGATGCATTCGATCCCCGGCCGCCGCATCATCATCTCGCTGTTCCTGATCTTCCTGCTGTTGCCGATCTACTGGCTCGTCAACATGAGCTTCAAGACCAACAGCGAGATCGTCTCGACCATGACGCTGTGGCCGCATACGCCGACGCTGCAGCACTACCGCCGCATCTTCAGCGACGAGAGCTGGTATTCCGGCTACATCAACTCGCTGGAATACGTCGTGCTCAACACCATCATCTCGATCTCGGTGGCGCTGCCGGCGGCCTACGCCTTCTCGCGCTACCGCTTCCTCGGCGACAAGCACCTGTTCTTCTGGCTGCTGTCGAACCGCATGGCGCCGGCCGCGGTCTACGCGCTGCCGTTCTTCAATCTCTATTCGGCGATCGGCCTGTTCGATACGCCCTGGGCGGTGGCGCTCGCGCACTGCATCTTCAACGTGCCGCTGGCGGTGTGGATCCTCGAAGGCTTCGTCTCCGGCGTGCCGCGCGAGATCGACGAGACCGCCTTCCTCGACGGCTATTCGTTCCCGCGCTTCTTCATGAAGATACTGATTCCGCTGATCGCCAGCGGCATCGGCGTCGCCGCGTTCTTCTGCTTCATGTTCTCCTGGGTCGAGTTGTTGCTCGCGCGCACGCTGACCTCGGTGCAGGCCAAGCCGATCGCGGCCATCATGACGCGCACGGTCTCCGCCGCCGGTATGGACTGGGGACTGCTCGCCGCCGCCGGTGTGCTCACCATCATCCCGGGCGCGCTCGTGATCTGGTTCGTCCGCAACTACATCGCGCGCGGTTTCGCGCTCGGCCGGGTGTAACGGAGGCATCTCATGGAAAGCATCGCATGGATGGCCTGGACGCTGCCGACCGCGATCTTCTTCGCGAGCCTCGCCTGCACGCTCGCGGTCATGACGTGGCTTGGCGTCGCCTATCCCGAGGCCGAGCGCGTCGGCGTGTTGCGCATCCCGACGACGCGCGGCGACCGCCTCTTCATCTCGCTGATATCAGCCGCCGTGATCCATCTGTTGTGGATCGGCCTCGTCGGCACCGACGCGATCGCGACGCTGCCGATCGGGGAGGAGGGTTTCGAAATTTCGAGCCTGTGGCTCGCAAGCGGAATTTCGCTGGTCATGGCCGTGGCGGTTTTCCGCACGGTCTGAAGCTCGCGAATACCACCAGATCCGGGATCAACCCGGACCTGTCTGAGGTTTGTCGCTGCAACGGAGGAACAACATGCGACAGTTTAGGAGAAGGAAAGGTCCATTGACCAAGACGAACTTTCTGACCATGTCCAGCGCCGCCGCGCTCGCCGCGGTGTCCCTGACCCTCTCGGCGCCGGTTCGCGCCGCCGACGATGCCGTGATCCAGAAGTGGGTCGCGGAATTCCAGCCCTCGACCCTGTCGAAGGAGGACCAGAAGAAAGAGCTGCAGTGGTTCGCCAAGGCCGCCGAGCCCTTCAAGGGCATGGAGATCAACGTGGTGTCGGAAACGATCACGACCCACGAATACGAGTCGCAGACGCTGGCGAAGGCGTTCTCCGAGCTCACCGGCATCAAGCTCAAGCACGACATCATCCAGGAAGGTGACGTCGTCGAGAAGCTGCAGACCCAGATGCAGTCCGGCAAGAACGTCTATGACGGCTGGATCAACGACAGCGATCTGATCGGCACCCACTTCCGCTACGGCCAGACCATTGCGCTGTCCGACTACATGACGGGCGAGGGCAAGGACGTCACCGATCCCATGCTCGACGTCAACGACTTCATCGGCAAGTCGTTTGGTACGGCGCCGGACGGCAAGCTCTACCAGCTTCCCGACCAGCAGTTCGCCAACCTCTACTGGTTCCGCTACGACTGGTTCACCAATCCCGACTACAAGGCCAAGTTCAAGGCCAAGTACGGCTACGAGCTCGGCGTGCCCGTGAACTGGTCGGCCTATGAGGACATCGCCGAGTTCTTCACCAACGACATCAAGGAGATCAACGGCGTCAAGGTCTACGGCCATATGGACTATGGCAAGAAGGACCCCTCGCTCGGATGGCGCTTCACCGATGCCTGGCTCTCGATGGCCGGCAATGGCGACAAGGGCATTCCGAACGGCCTGCCGGTCGACGAATGGGGCATCCGCATGGAAGGCTGCCGTCCGGTCGGCTCGTCGGTGGAGCGCGGCGGCGATACCAACGGTCCCGCCTCGGTCTACGCCATCACCAAGTATCTCGATTGGCTGAAGAAGTATGCCCCGCCGCAGGCCCAGGGCATGACCTTCTCCGAATCGGGTCCGGTGCCGGCGCAGGGCAACATCGCCCAGCAGATCTTCTGGTACACCGCCTTCACCGCCGACATGGTGAAGCCGGGCATCGCCGTGATGAACGCCGACGGCACGCCGAAGTGGCGCATGGCCCCGTCGCCGCACGGCGCATACTGGAGGGACGGCATGAAGCTCGGCTATCAGGACGCGGGTTCGCTCACGCTCTTGAAGTCGACCCCGCCGGATCGCCGCAAGGCGGCCTGGCTCTACCTGCAGTTCATCGTCTCCAAGTCGGTGTCCTTGAAGAAGAGCCATGTCGGTCTCACCTTCATCCGTGAATCCGACATCTGGGACAAGTCGTTCACCGAGCGTGCGCCCAAGCTCGGCGGCCTGATCGAGTTCTACCGCTCGCCCGCGCGCGTGCAGTGGACCCCGACCGGCAACAACGTGCCTGACTATCCGAAGCTCGCGCAGCTCTGGTGGCAGAACATCGGCGATGCCTCGTCCGGCGCCAAGACGGCGCAGGCCGCGATGGACTCGCTCGCTGCCGCACAGGACTCGGTGCTCGAGCGTCTGGAGAAGTCGGGCGTGCAGGGTGCCTGCGGTCCGAAGCTCAACAAGAAGGAGAAGCCGGAGTACTGGTTCGCGAAGGCCGAGAAGGACGGTCACATCGCGCCCCAGCGCAAGCTCGCCAACGAGAAGCCGAAGGGCGAGACGGTCGACTACGACACGCTGATCAAGTCGTGGCCGGCCACCCCGCCCAAGCGCGCGGAAGCGAAGTAAGCCTCGCGTCGTCCCCCAACTGCGAAAGGCCGGGAGCAATCCCGGCCTTTTTTCTTTTCACTGACGCTGCGGCATCGTCATTGCGAGGAGCGTTAGCGACGAAGCAATCCAGACTGTTTCCTCGGACGCATTTCTGGATTGCTTCGCTCCGCTCGCAATGAGGCGTGGCGGGGGCGAGTGCTCCTTACTCCACAGGCTCCGCCTTCGCCAGGGTCGGGTAGTCCGTATAGCCCTTGGCGCCGCCGCCGTAGAAGGTGTTCTTGTCCCAGGGATTGAGCGTCGCGCCCGTCTTCAGCCGTTCGACCAGGTCTGGGTTGGAGATGAAGGCCTTGCCGAACGCGATCAGGTCAGCGGCGCCCGCCTCCAGCACCTGGTTCGCCAGCGCGAGATCGTAGCCGTTGTTCGCCATATAGGCGCCGGAGAAGCGCTTGCGCAGGCTCGCATAGTCGAACGGAGCGTTGTCGCGCGGGCCGCCGGTGGCGCCCTCGATGACGTGGATGTAGACGAGCTTCAGCGCGTTGAGCTGATCTACGATGTGGTCGAACAACGGCTGCGGATTGGAATCCGAGATATCGTTGGCCGGCGTCACCGGCGAGATGCGGATGCCGGTGCGGTCGGCGCCGGCTTCGGCCGCAACCGCCTTGGCGACCTCCAGCATCAGCCGCGCGCGGTTTTCGATCGAGCCGCCATAGGCGTCGGTGCGCTTGTTGGCGCCGTCTTTCGCGAACTGGTCGAGCAGATAGCCGTTGGCGCCGTGAATCTCGACCCCGTCGAAGCCGGCCGCGATCGCGTTGGCGGCGGCGCGCTTGAAGTCGTCGATGATGCCGGGAAGTTCCGCAAGCTCCAGCGCCCGCGGCTCGGAGACGTCGGCAAAGGTGCCGTTGACGAAGGTCTTGCCCCTGGCGCGGATCGCGCTCGGTGCGACCGGCGCGGCGCCGTTCGCCTGCAGCGCAACGTGGGAGATGCGGCCGACATGCCAGAGCTGGATGAAGATGCGCCCCTCCCGCTCGTGCACGCGATCGGTGACCTTGCGCCAGCCGGCGACCTGGTCCCTGGAGTAGATGCCGGGCGTGTCCTGGTAGCCCTGGCCCTGCTGCGAGACTTGGCTCGCCTCGGTGATGAGGAGGCCCGCGGAGGCGCGCTGTCCATAATATTCGGCGGCGAGCGGGCCCGGCACGAGGCCGGCGGGCACGGCGCGGTTGCGCGTCAAGGGCGCCATCGCCACGCGGTTCGCCAGCGTGATCGGACCGAGCTTGTAGGGCTCGAAGAGTTTAGTCGGTCGGCTCATGTCGGGGATTCTTTCAGGCAGTGAGAGGTGAGGGGAGAGTTGTGCATTGCCGCCATCGGTGCAAGGCGCAAGCCATTCCGAACGTGCAGGCGAGCTCCGCGCGATACCTCCAGAGGATATTTATGGCGCAGTTGGCACGTGCGGCAGCGGGTTTGATCTATCGCGGGCTCGACTCTTGGACCCTTGTCCCGAGGAGCGCGGAACGCCGAACGATCCTCTACCGCACCATCCCGCCCGGCTGCGCCTGCGCGGTGCCGCCGCGCATGCGGGCGAGCAGTTCGGCGGTCGGCCAGGAATCGGCCGGCAGTCCGAACTTGACCTGCATCGCCTTCACCGCGGTGCGGCTCTGCTGGCCGAGCACGCCGTCGATCTTGCCGACGTTGAAGCCGGCCCGCACCAGGAGCTGCTGCAACTCCTTCAGCTCGTTGAACGGCAGTTGCGCCACCGGCTGGGCGGGTTTGCGCATCGGTGCTGCGCCCGCAATGCGCGAGGCGAGATAGCCGGCCGTGGTCGAATAGATCAGCGAGTTGTTCCATTCGGTGTAGGCTGCGAAATTCGCATACGCCATGAAGGCCGGTCCGGACCTGCCCATCGGCAGCAGCACGGACGCGGCGAGATTGTCGCTCGGCAGCGCGCGGCCGTCGGGATAGGTGACGCCGAGCTGCACCCATTTCGAGCGCGGCTGCTTGACCGTGAGGTCGGCCTGCTCCCAGGGGAAATTCGTAGGCACCCTGATCTCTTCCAGCCACGGTTCGCCGCGCCGCCACTTCAATCCGGTGGCGATGTAGTTGGCGGTCGAGCCGATCACGTCGGGACCGCTGCGCAACAAGTCGCGCCGCCCGTCACCGTCATAGTCGACGGCGTAGTTGACGTAGTGCGTCGGCAAGAATTGCGTCTGCCCGAGCTCGCCGGCCCAGGAGCCGATCATTTCGCCGGGATGAAGATCGCCGCGGTCGATCACCTTCAGCGCGGCGATGGTCTCGCCCACGAACATCTCCGAGCGGCGGCAGTCATAGGCGAGCGAGACCAGCGATTTCAGCGTCGGCAGATTGCCCATGTTGGCGCCGAAATCGCTCTCCAGTCCCCAGAACGCGGCGATCACCGCCGGCGGCACGCCAAACTCCTTCTCGGCGCGCGCGAAGGCTGCGGCGTAGGTCTTGATGTGCCGCTGGCCCTGCTGCATGCGATACGGTGCGGCCATACGGCCGGCGAACTCGGTGAAGATCTGGCCGAACACGCGCTGGCCGCGGTCGCGGTTGACGATGCCCTGGTCGTAGACGAGGTAGGGCGAGGTCTCCGCGATCGTGCGCTGCGACACCCCGGCCGCGACCGCCTGCTGCTTCAGTTCGGAAAGAAAGCGGTCGAAGCTCGCGCCGTTGTGGCACGACGCCGCGCGCGGCGACGGTGCGGCGGCCTTTGGCGCGGCCGGCTTGCCGGGCGGCGGCAGCAACTGGGCAGAGGCGGCGGAGGCGAGGGAGGCCGCAATCGTCGTGATTGCAACCTTGAGACCAAAACGGCTGATCGGCATTGGAATCTCTGGTGCTGGTCGGGCGCGCGCTATGCCGCGAGGACGGCTCGTCTCACGGACTGCGGCAAGGCCACGGTGCGGAAGAAGGCCTTCGGATAGAGGTAGTCCTCGCCTGACTCATCCACGATCCGCAGCATGTCGTGCTTTTCGGCGGAGGGATCGCGCAGGGCGACGTAGATTTTGCGCTTCTCGAGAGAGGCCGCATAGCCCTCGTTTTCCACGCAAACCACCAGTTGCTTGCCTCGTGTCTTCGTCATGATGTTCAAAGCAGGTGTTTGATCTTGAATTCCTTGCGGCCGATCCCGGCAGCCTCATACCAATGTATCTCAGCAAGATGGATCGAGCCATCAGATAATCGCACGCGGGCGATCCCCTTGCGCTTCCGCCAGCGTCCGCGTCCGTAGATCCGACGTAGCCGCGCAAGCTCGCGAATGCCCGATCCGCTGGCAAAGGTTTCGACCTCGGTCATTTCGCCGAGAATCTAGAATTGCATGGATTGATCGTGCCGGGCGCGCAGGTCGGGGTCAATAGAGACGCCCCAGGAGGCGCCACCCGCCGCCTCCGATAAAGAGGCGCTTACGCGGTCCGCCGCCGCTCGCTAGACTGACGGGTGCGGGTGTCTATTGAGGGGATGTCCCCAATGAGCCTTTTTGGCCAGCAAAAGCCGCCGCCGCCGGACGATGTGCTCGATGTTGCCGCCGGGCCCGATGCGCTGTTGCAGGGTCTCGACCGGGCCGCGACGCGCTATCTCGAAAAGACCGACCGTGGCGAGCTCGTCTATCCCGCCTGCACGCGGGCACCGGATGCCGCCGGCGGCGGTGCCCGGGCGATCTGGCGCGACACGCGGCTGGAGGCGCTGCGCTATCTCGCCCTGATCCCGGGGCGCGAGTCCGCGCTGCTCGTCTCCCCGTCGCGTCAGGCCGAGATGATCGAGGGCTTCTTGCGCCTGAAGCCGCACGACGACATCGTGATCGATTTCACCGGCCGCGCCGCCGACGACGTCGCCATCGCCATTGTCGCCGGCCTGAACTGGTTGAATCATTGCGCCGGCCTCGCAAAGGTCGACCGCGCCAGGGTCACCGGCATCCTGCGCAACTTCCGCAGGGTGGTGGTGGTGGCGGAACGCTGGTGGGCGACGGAGGGCGCGGCAGCGCGCTGCGCGGAGATGCTGGCCGCGCACGAATATCCGCCGTTGATGCTGCACCTGGTCTGGTTCGAATACACCCAGCTTGCCAAGGAGATTGCATCGGCCGTGGCGTTCCCGAGCGAAGCCGTGCGCGCGGGCGATGCCTGGTCCCGTTTCCGGGTGGCGCGCGATCCCGAGGAATTGACGACGTAGTCCCCTCACCGGCGCGGCGCCGCGACGCGGGCCGCACCCCTTGCGGCGCCGGGGGCGGGATGACTAGCTGAACCGTGCGGCAGAGGCCTTCCTCCACGGCAATCGGGACGTCGCCATGAATTACCTTCGCACGGCCATCTTTCTCGCAGGCCTCACCGCCCTGTTCATGGGGGTGGGCTATCTCATCGGCGGCGCCTCCGGCGCCATGATCGCGCTTCTGGTCGCGGCGGCGACCAACCTGTTCGCCTACTGGAATTCGGACCGCATGGTGCTCGGCATGTACGGCGCCCATGAGGTCGATCGTTCGAGCGCGCCCGAGCTGGTCGGGCTCGTCGCCGAGCTCGCGGGCCGCGCCTCCCTGCCGATGCCACGCGTGTTCCTGATCGACGAGGCGCAGCCCAACGCGTTCGCCACCGGCCGCAACCCCGAGAATGCCGCGGTCGCCGTCACCGTTGGGCTCATGCATCAGCTCAGCCGCGAGGAGCTCGCCGGCGTGCTCGCGCACGAGCTCGCGCATATCAGGAATCACGACACGCTGCTGATGACGATCACCGCCACCGTCGCCGGCGCGATCTCCATGCTGGCGCAGTTCGGCATGTTCTTCGGCGGCCATCGCGGCAACAACAATGGACCCGGCCTCGTCGGCTCGATCCTGATGATGATCTTGGCGCCGCTCGCCGCCATGCTGGTGCAGATGGCGATCAGCCGCACGCGCGAATACGCCGCCGACGATCTCGGCGCGCGCATCGTCGGCCAGCCGATGTGGCTCGCCTCCGCACTGGTGAAGATCGAGAACGCGGCGCATCAGGTGATGAATCCGGAAGCAGAGCGCAACCCGGCGACCGCGCATATGTTCATCATCAATCCGTTGTCGGGCCATGGCGTGGACAGTCTGTTCGCCACCCATCCCTCGACGGAGAACCGCGTCGCGGCGCTGCGCCAGCTCGCGGCCGAGTTCGGCGCCGGCGCGGCTCCCTCGCTCGGCGCCAACGAGAACTATCCACCCGCCAGTCCCTGGGGACGCCCCTCCTCGCGCGGTCCGTGGGGATGATGTCCCGGGAGCGGCGCCCCGGGGTGTGGGAGGCGGCGCGACTGGAAGGAAGTCCGTTCCGACACGCGATGTTTAGCGGGGTTTCTTCCTGGCGGGCTTCGCTCTTGCCGCCGCTGGCCCCGCCGACGGCTTCTTCTCCGGCTCTTGCGCCGCCGATTCGGCTGCCGCGAGCCGCATCGATCTGGCGTAGCTGTCGGCGACGTTGTCGGCCGACATCTGCAGGCGCCGCGCGGCGGCGGTGCCTTGCTCCATGGTGGCCTTCGCCATCCGCTTGTAGCGGTCGCGGACCTCCTTGCCCTTGGCCTTGGCCGCGAGCGCGGTGAACTTGTCGCGCCGCTCCTTGGCGCGGGCCATCAGCCCCGCATGAAGTTGCCTGGCCAATTGCCGGATCACGACGTCCAGGTCGGCATCCGCCATCTCATCGTCCTTTTCGCAAAGTCGCGTCAAATCAGTGCGCGCGACTATGCAGATGCGGCTCGCGCTTGGCAATCGCCGAAGGCCGCCGGCCGGCGTTCATCCAGAACGCGCATTCCGCGCTCCTCAGGATCGAGAACCTGGCGTAGGATCGCGACCGGGGCTCGAGGGCCCTGATCACGCAGCCGGAAGGAGGATCCCATGTATGCCGCCATCCGTCAGGCCAAGGCGAGAAGCGGGACGGCCGAGGAGCTCGCGCGCCGCATCAAGGACGGCGCCGTCCCGATCATCAGCGACGTCGAAGGCTTTCGCGCCTATTACGTCGTCTACGCCGGCGACGACACCGTCACGGCGATCAGCATCTTCGACAAGTTCGAGCAGGCGGAGGAGGCGAACCGGCGCGCGATCGCCTGGATCGAGAAGGACCTCGGCCCGCTGCTCGCGGGCGACGCGAAGGCAGTGGCGGGTCCGGTGATCGTGCATACGCTGGCGTGAGGTCATTTGGGACCGTGTGCCGACCTCTCGCTCACAGCTCGCGCGCATTCGAGAACGCGAACGAGCTCACCCGCCGCGTGGTCTCGTCCAGGATCAAGGTGCGCGTGATCGGGGGCTCGGCGCGCTGCGCGCAGTTCTCGCGCTCGCAGAGCCGGCAATTGACGCCGATCGGCGTGCCTTCCGCCTTCTCCAGGTCGAGGCCTGCGGCATAGACCAGCCGCGCGGCGTGGCGGATCTCGCAGCCGAGGGCGATCGCAAAGCGCGGCTGCGGCAGCGGATGCGGCGCGACGGGCCGGCGCACCATCTGCGCGATCGAGAAATACCGCGTGCCGTCGGGCAGTTCGATCACCTGCTTCAACAGCCGGTCCGGCGTGTCGAATGTCGAATGCACGTTCCAGAGCGGACAGGTGCCGCCGAATTTCGAGAACGGGAAGGTGCCGGAGGAGAAGCGTTTCGAGACGTTGCCGGCATTGTCGACCCTGAGCAGGAAGAACGGGATGCCGCGCGCGTTCGGCCGCGACAGCGTGGTCAGGCGGTGGCAGACCTGCTCGAAGCCGGCATTGAAGCGCTGCCCCAGCACGTGGATGTCGTAGTTGAGGCTCTCCGCCGCTGCGAGGAAGACCGGGTAGGGCATCATCACGGCGGCGGCGAAATAATTGCCGAGCGTGATGCGGAACAGCCGCCGCGGCGTGTCGTCGAGCGGGCCGGCGCGGCTGATGATGGTCTCGAAATGGCCAGCGCATTCGCCGAGCGCGATCTGGAAGGCGAGCTGGAAGGTGCGGCCGGGCAGGTCGACGAGTTCGGAGATCAGGAGCTGGCGGCGATGGCGGTCGAAGCGCCGCAAGGTTTCGCGCATCACGTCGACCGGCATGATACGGGTCGTGACCGAGTGCTTTTCGCGCAGCCGCGCGGCGAGCGCGGCATAGAGCCCCTCGGCCGGCACGTTGAGCTCGTCGCGCAGGTTCTCCGCGGCCTGCTCGAGCTCCGGAAAATAGTTGCGGTTGGCCTCGATCAGTTCGCGCACGCGCTCGACCGGATTGCCCTCGAAGCGCGAGCCGGTGTCGCGGTCGGCCATTTGTGCGGCGGCAAGCGTCTCACCCTGGCGCGCCTCGGTGTAGGCGGCATAGAGCCGCTGCAGGGCGTGCGTCACGCCGGGGCAGAGCTCGGCGAGGTCGCGCAGCTCCTGCTTGGGCACGTCGATCTGGCGAAACAGCGGATCGGAGAAGATTTCGTTCAACTCGGCGAAGAAGCGGTCCTCGTCGGCGGTCGCGAGATCGCGCAAATCGAGGTCGTAGGTCTCCGCGAGGCGCAAGAGGATCTGCGCGGTGACCGGGCGCTGGTTGCGCTCGATCAGGTTGATGTAGCTCGGGGAGATGC